>JAFRXC010000042.1 GCA_017437825.1 Bacteroidales bacterium | reverse complement strand
CTTTAGCCTGCTTTTGTTAGCGTTTCAACCCCAATACTCTGTTCGGCTATATATTCTAGAAGAGGGATTTGAGGAGGAACCAGAGGACGGGGACGAGGAGGGCGGGGATGTAGTTCAGGGTCTTGATGTCTTTCAGTTTCAGAAGAGAGAAACCCGAGGCTATGATCAACACACCTCCCACGGCCGCAAGCTCATTAACCAGAGTGCCTTGCAGAAGAGGACTTGCAGAAGCCAATTTGGCGATGAGCCAGAACATCCCCTGCCAGCAGAACAGGATGGGCGCAGCCAGAATCATCCCGAAACCATAAGTGGTGGCAAAAATGGTAGAAGTAACCAGGTCCAGGGTAGAGTTGGTGAAAAGGAAAGTGTTGTCCCCCTGAAGAGCACTCATAACAGGGCCTACGATAGAGAAAGTCCCGATGCAGTACAGCAGGCATGCAGTTATAAGCCCGTTGGCAAAACTGTCGCCACCCTTCTTGGCCAGATATCTCTTGCTGCGGCCGTCAAGGTCCAGCGCCGTACCGACTATCCCTCCCAAAGCCAGACTGAGGATGAACAGCACGGGGAACTCGCTCTTGGTGATGTTCTGAGTGAAAGTTGAAGTCCCCAGCGCAATACAGACCACGCCCATTATGGTGAACAGCGCGTCGGTATACTTCTCCCCTAAACCCTTCTTGAAAAGAGTCCCGACAAGTGTACCTACAACAATGCAGGCCGTATTGACTATGGTTCCGATCATAAGAAGCTAAGAGGAGGACACAAATATAAGCACTTATTTACGAAAGTGCATCCCTCATTATATCCAATACAGCCGATTTGCTATAACGGTTCTCGACAACCTTAGCGGCGTGCTCAGTGATCGTTGCCTGCAGTCGGGTATTGCCTGTAGATTCGTTCAACAAGGAAACGAACTCGCTGTCATCTTTTGCCAAAAGATAGTCTTCCCCTGATTTCAGAATACCATCGTGCCCTCTGATACCTTTTGGAGTAGTGATAACCATACGATGCATCTGCATGGCTTCCAAAACCTTGATGCAAGAACCAGAGCCGTGGTAAATAGGGACGACTACAATCTCTGCCTCAGAATACTCTTTGGTAAGGTCCTTCACGAATCCAAGATAACGTACGCCCTCAATGGCGCTCCATTTCTTCTGATAGCTCTCGTCAAGGTTCAGACCGCAAATATGTATCTCCCAGCCTTTATCTTTATTCAAACAGGGAAATACGTGTGTCAGGAAATGGTCCATACCCAGATAGTTAGGATAATAAGCCATATATCCTACAAACAGCAAACGCCCTTTATGGATTCTAGCAAAATCCATATCCTGGAAATTGGATCTGTTAAACGGGACATTGGGCAGAAAACGGGTATGGTAATACAGAGCTTGATTCGGATTGGAGAAAAAGGTGACAGCAGTTTTATCTACAAACGAGCGGACGGCTTTTTTCATAGCCTGGACATATAATATCATATAGACTCTTTCGCGCATTGTCCTGGCGGTTTTTACGCTGTCCTTAGCTTTGTCTACCGGATTGTCGTCGATGTCTACCACCAGTTTGTCGGCATATTTCATCAAGCCCATGGACAAAGCCTGGTTCATATACCTGGTCACTATCCAATCATATGACTTTTGAGAGATGAAAGAATCTATGATGCTTTCCAGTCTGGTATCCACCTTTCTTCTGTCACTCATTCTCCCGGCGGAGCAAAGACCAAGTAATTTGACCCAAGGAGTCTCTTTCTTTTCAGGCCTTTCAACAGATTTCCCGTAGATAATCTGGACATTGTCCCCCATAGTGTGGTCAGAGGATATGTCACGAAAACAAATCACATCGACTTGTCCACAAGCGGCGCATGCCTGCAACAGCATATTGGTCCTTTGAGATCCACCATACGATAATGCGAATGGATCTTCATCGGGGGAGACAAACAGTATCCGCTTCATAGTTTTTAATCTGGCTATCGTATAAATCAGAAAAGGTAACCTCTCGGTTACCTGTTGGAGCGGAAAACGGGATTCGGACCCGCGACCTCAACCTTGGCAAGGTTGCGCTCTACCAACTGAGCTATTTCCGCGTGTGGGATTGCAAATATACAACGAAAATCTGGAATCCCAAATTTTTTTACACTTCAATTGCAGTGTCGAATTCCTGGAGGAACCGCATGTCGTTCTCGAAGTAGTGTCTGAGGTCGTTCACCCTCCATTTGAGCATGGCAATCCTTTCCAGTCCCATACCGAAAGCAAAACCAGTGTATTTCTTGGAGTCGATACCTGAAGCTTCCAGGACGTTGGGGTCTACCATACCGCAGCCCATGATCTCCAGCCAGCCTGTTCCCTTGCATATGTTGCACCCCTTGCCGTGGCAGATGTTGCAGCTTACGTCAACCTCGGCCGAAGGCTCGGTGAAGGGGAAGTAGGAAGGACGCATCCTGATTTCAGTCTCAGGGCCGAACATTTCGCGGGCGAAGAGAAGGATTGACTGCTTGAGGTCGGCGAAGGTTACGCCTTCGTCAATGTAGAGGCCTTCTACCTGGTGGAAGATGCAGTGCGCGCGGGCGCTGATGGCCTCGTTGCGGAATACTCTTCCGGGGCAGATGACCCTGATGGGGAGGTCCATCTTCTCCATTGCGCGAACCTGTACGCTGGAAGTGTGCGTGCGGAGGAGCAGCGGGTTAAGGTGACCGGAAGAAATGAAAAAGGTGTCCTGCATGTCACGGGCAGGATGGTTGGGAGGGAAATTCAGGGCCTCGAACACGTGGTAATCGTCTTCGATTTCAGGGCCTTCGGCCACGTCATAGCCGAATTTGCGGAAGATATCCACGATTTCCTGCCTTACGATGGAGACAGGGTGGCGGGAACCCAGTTCGTACGGGTCTCCCGGCATTGTGAGGTCTTCCTTGGGCATAAGGGCCTCGGCGGCACCCTGAGCCATTTCCTTCAGCTCCTCAATCTTGGCGGTGGCGCTCTGTTTGAGTTCGTTCAGGACCTTTCCGAATTCTTTCTTCTGCTCCTTGTCTATGAGCCTGAATTCCTCAAAAAGGCGGGTGAGTTCTCCCTTCTTGCCCAGGAAACGGATTCGGGCTTCTTCCACCTCCTTGGCTGTCTTGCACTTGAGTTCTTCAATCTGCGCTTTCAGCCTGTCTATTTCTTCTCTTGTCATCTTAGGTTTATGTTTCTTAGTTTTTCTGCCGTTTTGCGGCTCTCTTGTCCCGGGCCTTCTTTTCCCTGGCTGCGCCGGCTTTCAGATACTTGTTCCATTGCGGCTCGTCCAGTACAACCTCGAAGGCGTTGTACATCTGTTCCATCCACTTGTCTTGAATCTGGTTGTACAGGTCTGCGTTGGTTGTCTTTGAAGCCTGAAGCTGCTTGAGTTCGTCACGCATTTCGGTGTAGTCGTGCCTCATTATGGAATCGAGGTAGAAGACCTGCCAGCTTTCCAGGCTGAGGGTTCTCTCAAGATTCTCCAGAACCTGCTCTATAGACTCATCCATCCTCTTGTCTTCATCTACGTCCTGATCCTGCGCGAAGGCGTCCAGGCTTGAAAGAGACAAGAAAGCAAACAAGAAAATAAAGATGAATTTCAGTTTCATATTAAGGAAAAAATTATCTTTGTCCGAAACAGGGAACAAAATTAAACAATTATAAGATAAAACGAAAATGGTAAGGAAAACTGCATTCTGTGCGTTCGCAATACTGCTCACAGCAATCTTTACACCAAAGTCAGACGCCTGCACAAATATAATCATCTCACGCGGGGCAAGTGCCGACAATTCCTGCATGGTTTCCTATGCTGCGGATTCTCACGTGCTGTTCGGAGAGTTGTATTATCACAGGGCTGCAGACTGGCCGGCAGGCTCCTGGCTTAACATACGTGAGTGGGACACCAACAAGCCCTTGGGGCGCATTCCGCAGATTGCCCATACATACCAGACTGTAGGAAATATGAACGAACACCAGCTGGTGATTGGAGAGACCACCTACGGCGGCCGTGAAGAACTCGCAGATCCTGCCGGAGTGATGGACTACGGATCCCTTATCTACGTTACGCTCCAGAGAGCCCGTACTGCCCGCGAGGCCATAGACATCATAGTAGACCTGGCCAACTCATACGGGTACCCTTCAGAAGGCGAGAGTTTCTCCATTGCCGACGGCACTGAGGCCTGGGTAATGGACCTTATTGGAAAGGGTCCCGAGGAGAAAGGCATTGTCTGGGTGGCCAGGCGCGTGCCTGACGGATACATCTGCGCTCACGCCAACCAGTCCCGCATCACCAGATTCCCTCTGGACGATCCCGAGAACTGCCTTTACGCGCCGGATGTCATCACCTTTGCGCGCAAGAAGGGCTATTTCAGCGGCAAGGACAGCGAATTCTCTTTCCGCGACGCGTACTGCCCTCTTGACTTCGGCACAGTCCGCGGCTGCGACGCCCGTGCCTGGTCAGCCTTCAACATCCTCTGCGACGGCGTTTTCACTTATATGGACGAATCCGGCAAGGAAGTCTCCCGTCCTGCAAGCGACTGGCTCAACTACGCAATGGGCTATGACCTGGCGGGGGAGATGCCCCTGTTCGTCAAGCCCTCGCGCAAGATTACCGTCAAGGATGTGGCCGACGTGATGCGCGACCACTTCGAGGGAACCACTATGGATATGACCACCGACATAGGTGCAGGCGGAAACGCCCTGCCGTACCGCTGGAGGCCTATGGAGTTCGAGTCTGACGGCAAGACCTACGTGAACGAGAGGGCCATCGCCACCCAGCAGACGGGATTCTGGTTCGTAGGCCAGGCCCGCGGATACCTTCCCGACGAGATTGGAGGCATAATCTGGTTTGGTTGTGACGATGCCGCAACTTCTTATGTAACACCTATTTACACTGCTTCCTCCGATATTCCCGAATGCTTCAGGGAGGGCAACGGCGATATGCTTCACTATTCCCCCACTTCCGCATTCTGGATGTGCAACCGTGTGGCCAACGCCTGCTACAAGATGTACAACCATATGGCTGCCTATGTGCGTGAGAGGATAGATTCGTTCGAGAACGCCCAGATGTTTGGAGGCGTACAGCAGAACGACCTGGTTGCCCTGGATTACCTGGGCAAGGGAGACAAGGCCTCCGCAAACAGGATAATCACGGAGTATTCAGTATCCACCGCCCAGCAGCAGTTCAGCGACTGGGTTGACCTGGAAGAGACCCTGCTCGTGAAGTTCATAGACGGAAATGTAAAAGCCCAAAACTCCGACGGGAGTTTCAGGCATTCACAATATTCAGAAGGTATTCCTGAAGGACTTACTCAGCCCGGATATACAGACCATTGGAAGTCTGTGGTTGCCAAAGACCACGGGGACATTCTGGAAGTGAAGTAGGAATCCTTATCATGCCCGGCTTTTCCTGACGGCGGAATTTAATCAGATCTGGAGTAACAATCCTTTCAGGCGCGTGCTGAGTGTTGCCTGATGCGTCTGCAAGTTTGAAGTTAGCTCGCCTGAGCGTTGCCCTGAGCATAGTCTCCAGGGGATCTCCCAGCTGATAGCCGTCTTTGGGACTGTCCATAGATTTGGTATCCACAGCCATTCCGTCAGGCATACAGAGAGTTTCTCCGTTGCGGTCTGCATAGCGGGCGTACATCACGTAAATGCCCCAGTTCTTGGCATATTGGAGGCCGCCGTTTGCAAAGGCAAGAGCTTCTTTTACGTCCTCGGCCGTAGGGTTCTCAGTATAATAATCCTTGATGTTCTTGAAGTAGTCGTCAGAACCGATTATGTAGCCAGCGCAATATTTGCCGTGAGTTTGTTTTCCTATGAGTTCCACAGGCATGAAAGGCTTGAGACAGCATAGAATGGCCTCTGAAGCGGATGCACTGTCTTCCGTTACTATGGCATAAATCTTTTCCAGGCCTATGTTTGCGTCGGAAGTGTCGTAAATGAGATCGTTGCTGGGATCATCGTCATTTGTGTAAAGTGAGTGCAGGGTCTTGAAGTGGGATTCTCCGGAACCTCCCCAGGCAAGGGTCAGGTCAGAGTTATATATTTCTTTTTCGAACAACTCACCTGCCGCTACGGCTGCCTGAGGGGCAAGCATTGAGATGAGGATCTCCTCTGCAAACACGTAGCCGCCTCCGTTGTACCTCAGGTCCAGGATTAGTTCCTTGATGCCCTGTGCCTTGAAGTACTTGCAGGCTTCGATGAGGCGGGGACAGGATTCAAGAGTGAAGGAAGTATAGTGGAGATAACCTATCTTCTTCTCTCCGTTGTCGAATACCTTGTACAGGATTACGGGGTTCTCCACCATTTCCCTGGCGGTCATAGAGACTTTTTCCCCGGTAGACAGTTCAAGTGTGCAGGAACTGCTGTAAATCATTTCATCGTAAATGAAATCTACATCCAGGTATCCTTCACTTCCTGTAAAGATAATGGGTATGTCCTTGTTGTTTACACTTACGATGACATCTCCGCGCTTGAGGCCGGCTTCTGAAGCCGGGCTGTCAGGATAGACATAGCGTACTGTCGCCAGAGCCCTTGAAGTCTGTGACTTGTCCTGCTCGAAAGAGAAGAAATCATAACCGTAGGTTGTGGTTACGCCGCTGACGTCTCCTACGAAACTTTCAAAGTCGTCCGTTACCTGGGTCCATTTGTCTATGTCGTGGCCTTCATAGTCTTTATAACGTATAAGCTGAACCTTGTCTATGGGATTGTCGTCTGTCTTCCAGGAGCTCAGACCTGCCTTTATTTCTTTTTTCCACAGATAGTAGGAATCCATCATGTCGTAAGCGAAGTTGTTGACATAATAGTATGTCCAGTTGGTTTCAGGCTCCTGACCTCCCTGGCCACCTTGTCCGCCCTGATTACCCTGTCCGCCTTGCTGTTCCTGGTTGTTATTGTTGTTGCCGGGAGTGACGGGCTCAGGCTGCTTTTCGCAGGCAGAGACCAATAAGGCTAGAGAAAGTAAAATGAAGTAGATTCTTTTCATAATTTATCAGTTGTTGCAGATGCAAAGATATTAAAAAACCGATAATCCGGTCAGTCGTGCTGTCTGTTGCCACAGGAGACCGGCCAGAGGATGTTTCAAAAAGCGTTCCTGCAAGTCCAGGCACTTGTTCCGCTTGAACAGTTTTGCGGTGGAGCCAGTCTCGAGGGCGGCCAGCGCAGGCGCAGCTCCTTGCTCGGGGCGTTTGCAGAAAGGCTTGAAGAAGATATCTGCCAGAGGGTCAAACCAGCGGCCCAGGTCTATCATATCTGAAGCGACTATCCCGGGATCGGACATATTTACGTGAAGCGAGGTGCGTTTTGCCAGTTCTATGCTGAACAGCATCAGCGCCAGTTTGGAGGAGGCGTAGGTTCGCAGCTGATGGAAGTCTTCCGGGCCTTTGTGCAGAAAGTCTTCATCAATCTTGGCGTACTTTGCAGTAAGGGAAATGACGTTCACGATGTGTGCGTCGGGAGCGAATTCATCAAGCAGCAGGCGGGTGAGAAGGTATGGGCCCACGTAGTTGACGCCCACCGTCTGCTCAAGCCCGTCTTCCGTCAGGGAGAAACGGGCGGGCATCGTTCCGGCGTTGTTCAGGAGGCCCGCAAGCCTGGTTCCCTTGAAGGTGGCCGCGAATTCCCTTATGGACTGCATAGAGGCGAGGTCCAGTTGCATAAGCTGCAAGTGTGCCTGTGGTACTTTGGAAAGGATTTCTCCTTTGACTGAGGCAGCTTTTTCGGGATTCCTGCAGGCCATTATTACCGGATGCCCTTTGGCCGCAAGAGCCATAGATATGGCTTTGCCCATGCTTCCGCTGGCGCCGGTGACAATTATGCTTCCGGGAATTATCTCTTCCATTTTTTCCAGAGTGCGCTTATGATACCGGAAGGCAGAATGGATATCATACCGGGTAGCAGGACGTTCATCAGGCCAGGTTTCACTGTCTTGCGTCCCCGGTCCATCCCCCTCAGGGCCCTGCGTACCAGAGATTGCGGAGTCCGGATTACTCCGGTTTTCACTCCAAGTCTCAATAGTTTGTCACTTAGTTTGTACAAAGGGGTGGCTATGGCGGCAGGAAGAACAGTGGTTACACCCACGCCGTACGGCTTGAACTCATAGTAAAGGGATTTGCCGAAACTTTTCAGGAACGCCTTTGTGGCGGAATAGACCGTTATTCCAGGTGCGGGAATGTCCGCGGCCATCGATGACATTATTATGATATTGCCCCTGCCTGCCTTTTTCATATCATCTCCGAACAGCAGGCACATACGGACGGGAGTGTTCACGTGAAGTCCTATCATCGAGCTTGCCAGACTGCAGTCGGAGGCCTGGAGCTCCTTGAAGAAAAAGAATCCGGCGTTAAGCACCAGGATGTCCACCTTCAGGCCTTGCTCCTTGCAGAAAGCGTACAGGCTGTCCGCGGCATCCCAGCTGCCCAGGTCCTGAAAATGCGGAGTCACGTTCACTCCGTAAGTCGCGCGAATCTTCTGTGCAGCTTCCTGGAGTTCCTCTTCCCGGTTGCTCACAAGCACCACGTCGCAGCCCCTCGCGGCCATCTGCGAAGCATAGTGGAACCCCATTCCGGAGCTCCCTCCGGTAATCAGTGCTGTCATAGAGTACGTTCTGCTTTTGATATTTCGCGTTCCAGCCTGTGCGGGAGACCTTCCACCTTGCAGTGACATTTCATCTCGAGGGTGTACATACGCCCTATGCAATAGTTGGAGTGCTTGCACTCACTGCAGGTGATTTCTCCACTCTTGAGCTTGTTTACGAAATCAGTGTCGTGTATGAGGGCGCGCGCCATCTGCAGGCCTTCGAAGCCTGCGTCCAGCACCTCTTCCATCTTTTCCTTTGAAATCAGGCCTCCTACGTAGATGAGAGGCAGAGACAGGTTGGCGCGGAAGACCTTGGCATCATCCAGGAAGTACCCTTCCTTGAAGGGCACGGTGGGGATGACTATGCGTCCCGCAAGCGCCAGGCCTGCCTTCAGCCACCAGAACTTCTTGAAGTCCATATAGTGACGGAGGGTCTTCAGGGGCATTGCGCCGCGCATCACTTCCATAGGAGCCTTGCTCACGAATCCGGCTGTGAGCACCAGCGCGTGGACTCCCAGTCTTTCCAGTTCCTTGGCAACCTGCAGGCATTCTTCAGTCTGCATTCCGCGGCGGAAGCCGTCGTGCATATTCACTTTCACCACTACGCCCATATCGTCCCCGGCCTGCTTCATCACCTCGTTTATGACAAGGCGCATAAAGCGCATTCGGTTGTCCAGGGAACCTCCGAATTCGTCCTTGCGCCTGTTGGTGTAGGGCGACAGGAACTGGCTTATGAGGTAACCGTGCCCGGCGTGGATCTCCACACAGTCGAAGCCAGCCTTGCGCGCCAGGTTGACTGCGTTGCCGAAATCGGCCACTATCTGCATTATCTCGTCCTTGCGCAGTTTGCGCGCGAAGGTGGGGGAGTAGAGATTGAATCCGCCGGAGGCGCCTACAGGCATACAGCCGCAGGTGGCTCTGTGCGTCATATTTCCGCAGTGCCCCAGCTGTATGGATGCCTTGGCGCCGTAGGAGTGCACGGCGTCGGTGAGTTCCTTGAGTTCAGGCACTATCTCCTCCCTCATCCACAGCTGGCCGTCGAAGGAGAGGCCGGACTGGCAGACGGCCGCGTAGGCCACGGTGGTCATTCCCACTCCGCCGCGGGCTACTGCCGTATGGTATTCGAAAAGGTCCTTTGACGGCCTGTTGCCGTAGGCCATGTTCTCGAAGGCGGCCGAGCGTATCACGCGGTTGCGCAGGGTTACCGGCCCTATGTGGGCCGGAGTGAATATCTTGGATTCTGCCATCAGTATATCAGAGGTATTATTCGTTTAGTTTTCTTGGGGTCGAACTGTTCCGGGAATTCCAGCTGGTAGCGCTTGTGGATGCGTGCGGCGCGGGGAGCCAGGTTTGCGAATGTCCACAATGCGAACACTGCACCCGCCCAGGACCAGGTGAGGATGGCGAACCCTGTCCACTCCAGAACCTCGCCGAAGTAATTGGCCGAGCTGACATAGCGGAACATACCTGCGGTTGGCAGGTAGTGCCCGCAGTCTCCCGGCTGGCGGAGATGCCTGATGATTGAGTCGGACTGGACGTTTATGAACATCCCGGCGAAGAACACCAGAGTGCCGGCGTAGAACTGGAATGACTGCAGCCACTCAGGAGGATACATCTCGGCCGGGGATACGTAGAATAGCCATCCGCCCTGCATAAACGCGTTGAGGGTGTTGAACAGCACGCCCATAAGTATTATGGAAAGAGGCATCCTGTTCTCTCCGCGAATGAGAAGCGGGAAGATGAAGGACCTTTGGAAATAGTGCAGTTCAAATAGCAGCAGGAATGCCAGGCGGGCGATGTTGCCCCTGCGGTCGGAAAAGTACCAGAGAGCCAGCATCGCAAAGAACACCGGCGCCTCCATCAGCACCCAGCCCAGGCGGTTGTTCACGGAAGGCCCCCATTTCTTGTCGTAGAACCTGCCGTAGCCTGCGTCCACGAAGTACAGGCACACAAAAACCACCACGGCAATAATTGCCATGATGGTCAGAAATGTGTTGAACTGCGGAATTGACATATCCCAAAGATAGTCAAATTCCAGCTAAAAGCATTAATTGTTAAGGACAACCTTGCCTTCCCTGGCGTCTGCGGTAATCTTGGAATCCTTGCGGATTGTCCCCTGAAGGATTTCGCTTGCCAGCTTGTTCACAAGTTCGCGCTGGATGAGCCTCTTGACGGGGCGTGCTCCATACTCGGGGCTGTATCCTTCCTCCACCATATAATCCTCGAAGGCCTTGGTGTATGCGAGTTCCACATTGTCGTCCTGGAGCTTCTTCTGCAGGATGTCCATCTGGATGTGCACTATCTGGCGGATGTCGTCCTTGCTCAGCTGGTCGAATACCACAATCTCGTCAATCCTGTTCAGGAATTCAGGTCTCATCGCTGCCTTCAGGTCCTCTTCCTTCAGGTTGGAAGTCATAATGAGGATGGTATTCTTGAAGTCGACAGTGCGTCCCTTGTTGTCAGTGAGCCTGCCGTCGTCCAGAACCTGCAGCAATACGTTGAATACGTCAGGATGCGCCTTCTCAATCTCGTCCAGCAGGATTACTGAGTACGGCTTGCGCCTTACCGCCTCGGTAAGTTGTCCGCCCTCGTCGTATCCTACGTATCCCGGAGGCGCGCCCACCAGCCTGCTCACAGTGTGCCTTTCCTGATATTCGCTCATATCTATACGGGTGATCAGGTTCTCGTCGTTGAACAGGAACTCTGCCAGGGCCTTTGCAAGTTCGGTCTTGCCCACGCCGGTGGAACCCAGGAACAGGAACGATCCTATAGGCCTCTTCTCATTGGAAAGGCCGGCGCGTGAGCGGCGGACGGCGTTGGATACGGCCTCGATGGCCTTGTCCTGGCCCACCACTCTCTTGTGCAGCTCGCTTTCCATTCGCAGGAGCTTCTCTTTCTCGCTCTCCAGCATCCTGTTCACGGGGATGCCTGTCCAGCGGGCAACAACCTCGGCTATGTCCTCGGGGGTCACGGCCTCGGTGATGATGGGGTTCTTGACGGCGGCCATCTTCTCGCTAAGCTCCTCCAGGCGCTTCTGGGCGCCGGCAAGTTTGCCGTAGCGCAGCTCGGCTACCTTGCCGTAGTCGCCTGAGCGCTCGGCTATGGCCGCATCGCGCTTGTAGTCGTCTATCTGCTGGCGCAGGTTGTTCATCTCGGTTACGACTTCCTTCTCCTCTTTCCAGCGCTTCATCAGCTCGTCGCGCTTTGCGTTCAGGTCTGTCAGCTCTGTCTCTATCTTCTCCATCTTCAGGGAAACGCCTTCGCGCTTGATGGCCTCCTTTTCTATCTCCAACTGACGGATCCTGGCGTTGAGGTCGTCTATAGGCTCCGGGACGGAGTTCATCTCAAGGCGAAGCTTGGAGGCGGCCTCGTCCACAAGGTCTATGGCCTTGTCCGGGAGGAAACGGTTGTTTATGTACCTGTGGGAGAGGTTTACGGCGGCTATGAGGGCGTCGTCCTCTATCTTCACGCGGTGATGGTTCTCGTATTTCTCCTTAATTCCCCTGAGGATGGCTATGGATTCTGCCGGTGACGGCTCGTCCACCATAACCTTCTGGAAACGTCTCTCCAGGGCCTTGTCGGTCTCAAAGTATTTCTGGAACTCGTCCAGGGTAGTGGAGCCTATGGTGCGCAGCTCACCTCTTGCAAGCGCAGGCTTGAGGATGTTGGATGCGTCCATCGCACCGGAGCTTCTGCCTGCACCGACAAGGGTATGGATTTCGTCTATGAACAGGATTATCTCGCCGTCGCTCTCCACGACTTCCTTTACCACGCCCTTGAGCCTCTCCTCAAATTCTCCCTGGTATTTGGCTCCGGCGATCAGGGCTCCCATATCAAGGGAGAACACTTTGCGGGATTTAAGATTTTCAGGGACGTTGCCGTCCACTATTTTCATAGCTATGCCTTCTGAGATGGCGGTCTTTCCCACGCCGGGCTCTCCTATAAGTATAGGGTTGTTCTTGGTCCTTCGGCTGAGGATCTGCAAGACTCTCCTTATCTCGTCGTCACGGCCTATCACAGGGTCCAGCTTGCCCTTTGCGGCCATCTCGTTCAAGTTGATGGCGTACTTGCTTAAAAATTCATAATTCTTTTCCATATGCGTCGCTTTTTATAATCGATAAAAAATCACCCGCCCGAAAACTCGGACAGGTGATTGAGCCTCAAATTATATTCCGACCTTGCCGGACTGACAATATGGCAGAATTAATTGTTCTCAGGAGCAGCAGGAACCTCGGTAGCCGGTGCAGAGCTGTTATCAACAGGTGAAGGGAATGAAGGTGCCTCCTGGGTGTTGATGTTCTCTATCTGGTTGGTGATGTCCACATCCTTTCCGTTTGTTCCAAGGGTGAAGGAAGAAACTACGGAAATAACCAGGATGAAAGCCACCAGGATCCAGGTGAACTTCTCGAGGATGTCGGCTGTCTGCCTTACTCCGAAAGCCTGGTTTCCTGCAACAAAGTTGGAAGCCATACCTTCGCCCTTTCCATTCTGGAGAAGGACAACGCCGGTAAGCAGGATAGCTGCAATTATTATGAGAACGACAAGAATTGTGAATATAGCGTTCATAGTTATTGATTATTAATATTATTCAGTTTTTCGATAAGGGTTGCAAAGTAAGCACTTTTTTCTGGATAACGCAAGATTAGTTTGGAATAAATCTCTTTCGCCTGCTCCAAATAGCCCTGTGTGGCGTAAATTTCTGCCAATGTCTGTGTGTAATATGCGTCGTCCAGAGGTGCAACCGCCGGTTCTTTACGTTTAGGCGCTGGGGCGGGGGCGCTTTCCTGCGTGGCCCGCACGGAGTCGTACGCCTCCTGGGAGAAATAGTCGCCGCCGATCACCACCACTTTCTGCTCCATCGGGGCCTGGCTGCGCTCCCGCAGGTATTCGCTGGCCTCCTTGCCTGACGGAGCCCCCTTGCGGGCCTCCTCGGCCAGTATGCCGCGGTCGAAGACGTAGAGCGCGGCATCGGCGTACTGCCCCGTGCGTACGCAGAGCTCCTTGCGCGCCGCGGCGAACCACGGATAGCGGTTTACCAGTGCGCTCAGCTCCTGGAGCGATATGGACTTGAAATCTACCATTGGGCTACAGTGGCGTTGAAAATGTCTTCTACCAGTCTGTCCACTATCTCCTTGCAAAGGGCGCTTTCTACTGCGTCCAGGGATTGGGTTGAAGGGAAGTCGGCGTATTGGGAGAAGTTGCTCTCCAGATTGTCCTCGGGGTGTTTCCTGTTCTCGAATGTGATTCTCACGGCAACGGTGAGCCTGTTCTGAGATGCGACTTCGTTGGCAGTGACTGCAGTTGCGGACACATCGTATCCGGTGATTGCTCCGGATATCTCCATATCTCCTTCTTCATCCACCTGTTCCAGTTTAGTCATCTTCCTGAATTGCTCGCGCAGGGCCTCGGTGAGGTCGTTGCTCAGGCTCGGGTTCACCTTCTGGGCGGTGTATTCGAAGAAATTGAGCGTAATGGTTTCTACGTCAGGCTGTATGGAAGTTCCTGAGAAAGAGTAAATTCCGCAGGAACTGACACAGGCTGCGCAGGCGGCTATGAAGGATATGAGTCGCAGTCTATTCATTCTTGAGTCTTCTGTACAGGGTTCTTTCAGATATGCCGAGGGCCTCCGCGGCCAGCTTGCGGTTGCCGCCGAATTTCTCCAGGGCCTTGGCTATGTTCTCTTTCTCTATCTCCTGGATGGAGAGAGGGCGCTCAGGTTCGGGCTCCTGCCATTCCACTTCTTCGGGCTCCGGCAGCTGCGGCTCAGCCACCTTGATCTGCCCCTCGCCTACAATGCTTTTGAGGTGGTCCACTTCATGCTTGAGGTCCAGCAGGGCCTTCACTATCATCTGCTTGTCGTCCGAACTCATCCCTCCCTGAGGGGCGGAAATAATTGCCGGGATGGCGTTGGGGCTGTCCTTGGGGATGTATTTGGCAAGAGTGGCGGAGTCTATCTCGATACGGTCGTCACCGGAGGTGATCTTTGTTGATTCCAAGGCGGTGATGCTCTCGGCTGTGTGCTTGAGCTGGCGGATGTTGCCGGGCCACCTGTAATCCCTGAGCATTGCTATTGCGTCGTGGGTGAGGCTTACCTTGCGCATTCCGTATTTCTCCGAGAAGTCAGATGTGAACTTGCGGAACAGCAGGTATATGTCGTCCTTGCGCTCGCGCAGCGAAGGCATGTTTATCTGGACGGCGTTCAGGCGGTAAAACAGGTCTTCCCTGAACTTGCCGGTGCTGACGGCGTGAAGGAGGTTGAGATTCGTGGCCGCGACCACGCGCACGTCAGTCTTCTCCACTTTCGAGGAACCCACCTTCAGGAATTCTCCGTCCTGCAGGACGCGCAGCAGCATGGCCTGGGTATCCTTGGGAAGTTCGCCAATCTCGTCCAGGAAGAGGGTGCCTCCGTCGGCCTCCTCGAAGTAGCCTTTACGCTCTGCCACGGCGCCGGTGAAGGCACCTTTCTCGTGGCCGAAGAGTTCTGCGTTGATGGTGCCGGAAGGGATTGCGCCGCAGTTGACGGCAAGGTATTTCCCGTTCTTGCGAAGGCTGTTCTGGTGGATTATCTTGGGGAGGTTTTCCTTGCCGGTTCCGCTCTCGCCGGTTATGAGGACGGTGAGGTCGGTGGGGGCTATCGCAACGGCGGTTTCCAGAGCCCTGTTGAGCGCCGGATCGTTGCCTATGATGTCATATTTGTTCTTTAGTCTCTGTAATTCCTGTGAGTCCATCTCAATGAGACTGCAAAGTTATTAATTGTGTACAAAAATAGCATTTTATAACTATATTTGTATGATTAAAGAAAATTTAAAAAACACATCGTATAGTTATGAAAAATGTAACCAAATTACTTGCACTTGCTTTTCTGGCTCTGGGATTCGCATCCTGCGCACCGGCCGAGAAGATGGCTAAAATGGCAGAGAACGTAATAGTTACCTGCAATCCTTCCGTACTGGAGGTGGTAGCCGGCCAGATCAACGCCGACGTTAACGTAACCTATCCTGACGGATACTTCCATCCCAAGGTTATCCTTGAGGTCACACCGGTGATCGTATACGGCAACAATGAGGTCGAGGGCCAGACCCTGTACTATCAGGGAGAGAAAGTGAAGGACAACTACAAGGTGGTTCCTTCATCAGGCAGCTCGATAACCGAGAGAATCCGCATCCCTTATCAGGAAGGAATGGAGCAGTGCTATCTCGAGCTCCGCGGCAGGGCCATATACAAGGGCCGCTTCGCATATCTTCCTTCAAGGAAGGTTGCCGACGGCGCCAACACCACATATATGCTTGTCAAGCAGGACGGGATGTTGCCTTACAAGGGTGACAACTACCAGGAAGTCATCAGTATGACAGAAGAGGGACAGATCCTCTACACCATCAATTCTTCAGAGGTGCGTTCTTCACAGCTCTCAAGCCAGTCAATCAAGGACTTCCAGGCCGCCCTGGACGAGATTGCCGCCAACGATCGCAAGACTTTGGTCGGAACGGACATCGTAGCATACGCTTCTCCTGACGGAGGTCAGAAGCTCAACAACAACCTCTCCACCCAGAGGGCCAATTCAGCCCAGAAGGCGTGGTCTTCCGTTACCGGCAAGAGAGACGCTGGCGATCCTACCGTTACCAGCATCGGACAGGACTGGGAAGGCTTCCAGGAGCTCGTTTCCAAGTCCAACATAGAAGACAAGGACCTCATTCTCCGCGTTCTCTCAATGTATAGCGACCCTGCAGTTCGCGAGAGCGAAATCAAGAACATGTCCGAGATCTACCAGGAACTCAAGGGAGAGGTTCTTCCTGAACTCCGCCGCGCCAGGTTCATCGCCAACGTAGAGTACAAGAACTACACTCCGGAAGAACTCACAGCCCTCGTAAACGACAATATCAACGTTCTTGACGAAGAGGCCCTCCTTCACGTGGCATCCCTCGTGGACGATCCCGCAAAGAAGGTTCAGATCTACAACCAGGCTGTCAACCGTTACGGCAGCGACAGGGCTCAGTACAACCTTGGAGTAGCCTACCTCGAGGCAGGAGACGTTACCAGGGCCGCCCGCGAGTTCGCAAAGGTTAAGGCTCAGGACGGAGAACTCCAGAACGCTACCGGCGTCATCGCCCTCCGCAGAGGCGACTATGCCGAGGCTGCACGCTGCTTCGGCCAGGCCGGAACAGAGGCCGCCAACGCCAATATGGGTATCATCGACATCCTCAACGGCAACTATGCCAAGGCTGCCCAGGAGCTCGCAAACGCTCCGGGATGCTGCCACAACTCAGTTCTTGCATACATCCTCACCAACCAGCTTGACAAGGCTCAGGAAAGGGCAATGTGCCAGGATCCCAAGGTTCAGTACCTCAGGGCCATCATCGCAGCCCGCAAGGGTGACGTAGGCGAGATGAACAGCAATCTTGCCAAGGCAAATGCAAATGCAGAACTTGCCGAGAGGGCAAAGAAAGACATAGAATTTGCCGCTTACAGGAAGTAAGTTGTTGCAAATAATGGTTTTAGGGGTGCAATTTGTTGCGCCCCTTTTTGCTTTTTGTCAGATTATTCGTATATTTGCACCCCCTAAAAATGGGGTAAAGAAACATAAATTATTTACTAACAATCATTTATGCCAACAATTCAACAATTAGTTCGCAAAGGTCGCGAGTCATTGGAGATCAAGAGTAAGTCTCGCGCCCTTGATGCTTGCCCTCAGAAGCGTGGCGTATGCTTGCGTGTGTACACAACCACACCTAAGAAACCTAACTCAGCTATGCGTAAGGTTGCCCGTGTACGTCTTTCAAACGTAAAGAGGTTAACGCATACATCCCGGGAGAAGGCCACAACCTTCAGGAGCACTCCATCGTGCTCGTTAGAGGCGGCCGTGTAAAGGACCTCCCTGGTGTACGTTACCACATCCTTAGAGGAGCTTTGGATACCGCTGGCGTAGAGGGACGTCTTCAGTCACGTTCCCTGTACGGAGCAAAGAGACCCAAGAAATCTAAGAAGTAATTTTTATCACCTTTATTCTTTATCAAAATGAGAAAATCGAAGCCTAAAAAGAGGATTCTACTTCCTGATCCTAAGTATCACGACACAAGTGTGACTCAGTTCGTGAACAATCTTATGTTACAGGGTAAGAAGAGTATCGCGTATTCTATTTTTTACGATGCCATTGATATGGTAGGCGAGAAGATGAAAGATTCTGATAAGGCTCCTCTCGATATTTGGAGGAAAGCTCTCGAGAACGTAACCCCTCAGGTTGAGGTAAAGTCACGCCGTATCGGTGGAGCTAACTTCCAGGTGCCTACTGAGTTGAGACCGGAGAGGAAAGTTTCACTTTCTATGAAGAATATGATACAGTTCGCCCGTAAGCGCTCCGGCCACTCAATGGCAGAAAAACTCTGCGCTGAGATAGTTGCAGCTTATAACAACGAAGGTGGTGCATTCAAGAGGAAAGAGGATATGCACAGGATGGCAGAGGCCAACAAGGCATTTGCCCACTTCCGTTTCTAGTATCTACGGTTAGATAGATGGCAAGGGATTTACAGTACACAAGGAACATCGGCATTATGGCCCACATTGATGCCGGCAAGACTACAACCTCAGAGCGTATCCTTTATTATACGGGCAAGACCCATAAGATAGGAGAGGTTCACGAGGGTGCAGCCACCATGGACTGGATGGCGCAGGAGCAGGAGAGAGGTATTACCATTACCTCTGCCGCTACCACCGCCTTCTGGCACTACGGCGGAAAGGTCTACCAGATTAACCTGATAGACACTCCGGGTCACGTAGACTTTACCGTGGAGGTGGAGCGCTCCCTGAGGGTTCTTGACGGAACTGTGGCCACGTTCTGCGCAGTTGGACGCGTACAGCCTCAGAGTGAGACCGTATGGCGCCAGGCAGACAAGTACAATGTTCCAAAGATTGCGTACATAAACAAGATGGACAGGGTTGGAGCTGACTTCCTGGCCTGTGTGGAAGACATCCACAACAAGCTTGGTGCTACGGCGGTTCCCGTTTGCCTGCCTATCGGGTCTGAGGACACCTTCGAAGGACTGGTTGACCTCATCTCCCGCAAAGCCATCTACTATAATTCTTCCGAAGAACTTGTAAACTTCAAGTACGGCGAGATTCCTGAGGATATGCTCGGGGAGGTAGCCGTATGGCGCGACAAACTGGTGGATGCCGCTGCAGAGTGCGATGACGACCTTATGGAGAAGTACTTCGAGAATCCGGAGTCCCTCACTGAGGAAGAGATCATCGCCGCCCTGCGCAAGGGCACCATCGGAATGAAGATAGTTCCTGCGTGCTGCGGTTCGTCTTTCAAGAACAAAGGCGTGCAGTTCCTGCTTGACTGCGTGATGAGGTATCTCCCTTCTCCTCTGGACAAGGGCGCAGTCAAGGGAACCAATCCTCGCAGCGGACAGGAGATTGAACGCCAGCCAAGCGCGGACGAGCCGTTCTGCGGACTGGTGTTCAAGATTGCCACCGATCCATTCGTGGGCCGTCTGGCATTTATGAGGGTTTATTCCGGCCATCTGGATTCAGGTTCGTACGTATTCAACGTACGCTCCGGCCGCAAGGAAAGGCTGTCAAGGCTGTATCAGATGCACTCCAACCATCAGAACCCCATTGAGTTCGTGGAGGCGGGAGACATCTGCGCGGCGGTTGGCTTCAAGGACCTGCGCACCGGCGACACCATCTGCTCAGAAGGTCATCAGATCACCCTGGAGTCTATGGAATTCCCTGATCCGGTTATCGGAATCGCAGTGGAGCCAAAGACCCAGCAGGATCTGGACAAGCTTGGAATTGCCCTTGGAAAACTTGCCGAAGAAGACCCTACCTTCAGCGTGAAGGCTGACCAGGAAACCGGCCAGACCATCATCAGCGGAATGGGAGAGCTTCACCTTGACATTATCATAGACCGCCTGCGCCGTGAGTTTGGCGTAGAGATCAACCAGGGTGCTCCTCACGTAAATTACAAGGAGGCCATCACTGGAACCTGCCAGCACCGTGAGGTGTTCCGCAAGCAGACCGGCGGTCGTGGCAAATTTGCCGATATCATTGTAGAAATTGGCCCTGCAGACGAAGGAGTTTCAGGATTACAGTTCGAAAATGAAGTCAAAGGTGGCAATATTCCAAAAGAATTCATACCTTGCGTTCAGAAAGGATTTGAAATGGCAATGGCCAACGGAGTGCTGGCCGGTTACGAGATGCAGTCAATGAAAGTAAGGCTCCTGGACGGATCCTTCCATCCGGTAGATTCAGACGCCCTTTCATTCGAACTCGCAGCCAGGATGGCATTCCGCAATGCCTGCCCCAAGGCAAATCCGGTTCTCCTTGAGCCTATTATGAGCCTTGAGGTGGTTACACCTGAGGAATATATGGGAGACATTGTGGGAGACCTCAACCGCCGCAGGGGACAGATAGCAAATATGGATTCAACGTCCACCGGAGCCAGGATAATAAAGGCGTTCGTTCCGCTCGCAGAGCAGTTCGGATACGTTACAGTCCTCAGGACCCTGTCTTCAGGCCGCGCAACAAGTACGATGTCCTTTGACCATTATGCAGAAGTTCCTCCTACTCTGGCAAAGAGTATTGTGGAAAGAAGCGGTTACAGGTTCATCGAGAACAATGGAGATTAAAAAAAGAAAAAAATAAAAGAATGAGCCAAAAGATCAGAATTAAACTCAAATCATTCGATCATATGCTGGTTGACAAGTCAGCCGCTAAGATCGTTGAGACAGTGAAAGCTACCAATGCTAAGGTAAACGGACCTATTCCTCTGCCTACCAACAAGAAGATCTTCACTGTCAACCGCTCAACCTTCGTTAACAAGAAGGCCCGCGAGCAGTTCGAACTTGATTCTTACCGCAGGCTTCTCGACATCGAAGAGTCCAACGCAAAGACCGTTGACGCTCTTATGAAGCTCGAGCTGCCTTCAGGTGTTGAAGTTGAGATCAAAGTCTGATATCAGTCTTTGATTCATCGGGTCCCATAGCTCAGTTGGTTAGAGCATCTGACTCATAATCAGGGGGTCGTAGGATCATGCCCTACTGGGACCACGGAATTGAAAATCAGTCACTTACACAAGTGGTTGATTTTCTCTTTTTATAGGGTTAGTAGCAAAATAGTAGCAATTTCAGTGTCTTTTAACTCCTATTTAACGCTATTCAAAACTCCGGAGTCTTCCAGTATAGGAGAATATAAAGGAGAGTTGATATGAGCTCATTTTGTTGAAATATGATTAAAACTCCACCCTCCAGCTGAAATTAGGCAGGATCGGCAGTAGAGCTATCTCCTTCCAGGACTCCGTCCGGGTGTCAAAGTACAGCATAAACGGGTTGAAGTGGTTGGTGACGTTGCACACCCCCACATTCACCACGTGCTGTACTTTTCCCGTCTTGAACCCGGTCTGCCAGCCAAGGTCCAGGCGGAAGACCGTGGGCATATGGTAGTTGTTGTATCCGGAGTAGTACTTCGCCTGCCAGTCCGGCTCGCCTAGCATCGGCAGAGGGTAGGTTTCTGCGGCACCGTTCTCCCAGTGGCCGCTCTGAAGGGTGACAGTGGCGGAGAAGCCCTTCCACTGGGCCGTGGCATTGAGCACGTGGCGGCGGTCGAAGCGCGCGTGGAAGGTCTTGCCCTCGTTCAGCTCCTCGAAGCCGTGCCTGGTGGTCTTGGACAGGGTGTACGCCACGCGTCCGTACCAGTCTCCGTGGGCGTACTCGTACAGGCACTCCATTCCGTATGAGGTGCCGTTGCCCAGTATGGTGTGCTGCTCCCACGATGCCAGCGCTCCGCTGAAAAGCGCCTGGGAGTACTTGTTGTAGAACAGGTTGTACATCTCCTTGTAGAACCCGCCCACCGATGCCGTGTGGTCCCCGAACCTACCTGACAGTCCAACGCCGCCCTGCGTGGCCGTCTCCGGCTCTGCCGTCTTGCCGCCCTGTATGAACCCGCCTGAAGGCAGGAGCATATCCAGCGACCAGCCCACCGGGAGGCCTTCCAATGTATGGTAGTACTGCCTGGTCCTGTCAAACGTGGCCTCAAGGGCCAGGTGCGGGGTTATGTTCCATTTGCCCCACAGGCTCACCTCAGGATCCACCCTGTCCGCTCCGGAACGCTCTACGGAAATGCTTGACACCCCGTCGTATTCCAGGTTATGGTATATGTTCCCGCGCCCTACCGCCTTCAGGGAAAGAATGTCCGGAATGGAATACTCCAGCTGCAGCCAGAAGGTGGAGAGCCGGACGTCCGTCCGCTTCTTGATCTCCCCGATCTGTCCCGGCTCGAACTGCGCCAGGCGCAGCTTGGCGCCCTCGCTCAAAACGAAGCGGGCGCCCAGAGAGTGACGCAAGTCTGCAGAAAGGATGTATTCCGAAAGGGTGGACTGCAATGACAGATGATTCAGCGTCTCCCTATAAACCTTGTCCTGCTCCTGTACCGTCCCGTATCTGTTCGCCGAGAGAGAAACGCTCAGGTCAGACTTTCCCCATTCGTGTCTGAAGCGAAGCAGGCCCACCAGGTTGCTCCAGCCCATCACTTCGTGCGATGCGTCCGGCGTGTCAAAGGCGTAGCGGTCCTCGCTTGCCAGCGCCGATGCGCTCAGCGAGCTCCGCGGCCCTATCTTCCAAATCAGCTTGCCGTACAGGTCTCCGACCTTCGCGGAGAAGTTGTCCATCCCGCCCAGCAGGCTGGGGAGGGCGCCGCGCACCGCGCGGTACTCCCAGCTCAGCGGCGATATACGCGCCGACATCAGGAATGACAGATCCTTGCCGATGGGCCCTTCCGCATCGGCACTCACCAGGAAGTTGTTCACCGCCAACCCAGCATGCACCCTGTCCGTTGCGGGAGCCTTGGTCTCTATGCGCAGGTGCGCCGCAGTGAAGTTGCCGTCGCTGCCGTCAAAGCCTCCCTTCAGCAGCGTTGTGCTGCCAATCATCTGCGTAGGCACTATGGTGGTGAGTCCAAGTATATGCGAGTATCCGTACACCGGCACCCCGTCAAGCGAAAACAAGTTATTGCCTACACCGCCGCCACGGACATATATGGCCGTAGTGCCGTCAGCGCCGGTGGTCACTCCAGGGAGCCCCTGCGTCCAGCGGATAGGGTCTCCCTCGCCCATAGGCGACACAACGCCCCGGATCCCTTCAAGACCCGTCTGAAGGCGCCCCAGGCTGATGTCAATCCGCCTGGAGGCCGTAACCACCGTCTCTGATAGCGTATCAGTCCACGCCGGTTCCTGGGCACCTAGGAACTGGCATGGTATAAAGAGAGCCAATAAAAAGGCTATTTTGCTATTAGAAATCATCTTTTTCATAGGAACCATCTATTTGGCCAGTTTTCATTGCCGTGTAGGCCCTCTGAGGACCACTGGCATTTCCGCTCTATCTTGCAGCCGAACACGCCCAGTTTTGAATAACCGTTGATGTCTTTAATGTTTGCATAGAAATTGTCCCGGAGGTAGATTG
>JAFRXC010000041.1 GCA_017437825.1 Bacteroidales bacterium | reverse complement strand
GGGTCTCCAATTGAGATGATACCTGTTCCAGAGATTCCGGTGTTTCGTTGGAAAGGAAACGGCTCAGGGCGGTAATTCGCTGGCCTAATATTGACACCGCTTCTTTGCTCATATCCTCTTGATTTGACTGAATCTCTTTCAATGAAGAGAGTTCTGCTTGAAGGTTATCGTACATTGCAAGCAATTGGGTATGTCTTTTTTTGCGCCGATATAAGGTAGGAACTCCGATGCAAATGATGGAAAGAGTAATCAAGCATAGTATTGCTGCACTCTGGCGAAGGCGTATAGCCTTCACCTGTTCTTGATGCCGTTCCTCAAGTGTGGAAACCTGCTGCGATAGCATTGATGTATGGGCAGAATCAGATAAAGCAATGTACTGCTTATATGCAACTTTGCTTTCACTGTCATTTCCTAGGCTATCAAGAATAGAACTCAGGTTGGAATAATACTTTAATGGAAATTGAAAATCATCTGACTGAAAATTGTGATAGTTCTCAAGGGATGTCAAAGCTAATTCAAAATTACCCATCTTTTGATAAGCAAGAGAAATAGAACTCCAAGGTACAAGCGTAGGTTCGTTTCCACATCGTTCAAGGATACTATCAACAGTTTTTTCCAAGGATTCTTTATTGGTTTCGCTAAAAAACACTTGCCTCCAAATGTCATATTCTTTCACTCCAAGCCAAACGGGTAAACTCAACTGCTCCATCAGGGGCTCTATCTCTTGACGGCAACTATCCGCACGAGCGAACTGTCTATTGACAGCCGAGACTTTAGCCAAATCCAATAAACTGGTTGCATAATTGGATGTCCAGTTTGCCTCTTTTGTATATTTGATAGCATCCAGTGCAGCTGTCTCGGCATGGGTTATATCCTCTTGATTGAAATATAGAATAAATCTATGAAGTGCAGCAGCTGCCCGGTATCTTGGTGATACTTTATCGGATTTGATGGCTTCTGCCGTAATGTAATCCTGAATGGCAGAGGAATAGTCCTTCGCGTTCTCATAAACTCTCCCTCTATAATAAAGAGCAACGAAACGATCCTGAGGTTTACCGAACCGTTGGTAGTAATTAACTGCAACAGTTGCAATTGAGTCTTCTGATATAAATACTCCGGTTCTTTCCAAAGCCTGAGAATACAGAAGAGCATGCCGAGCCCTTAAGGAACGGGTCACAAGAAGACGTCGGTTCATCCGTTCAAGAGAGACTCGTGCGCTGTCCGGAGAGGCATCTGCATATGAAGCTATGTCGCGTAATTGTTCGCGACCGGCTGAATACCGGCCACAGGAGGCTACAACAAAAGAGAGTATTAACAGAATTGACAGTAGGACAATCCGTTTCATACTCCGAATATAATGTTTTTCAGGCTAATGCCCAAAAAATATGGAATACGAATCTCTAATCTGACCAGCCTTGGGCGGTGACGGGCATTTCGAGGCCTTCGGGGGTGACTAGGACGGTTCCGGCCTCGGGGAGGGCCAGGTGGCCGATGATGTCGAAGGTCTGGAAGTCCTTGCGGAATTTGTCAAGGCTCAGGATGGGGATGGTGAACAGCAACTGGTAGTCATCCCCTCCGTTCATCGCTGCAGAAATAGGGTCTATGTCCATCTCCTTGCCTCTCTGGAAGGTGTTTCCTTCGAAAGGAATCATAGCCGCGTAGATCTTTACGCCAAGGCCGCTGTCGCGTGAAAGCCGTTTTACGGCGTCCGCGAGTCCGCGGGTCAGGAAGTATCCGTGAGAAGGGTAGATTTCGGCCTCTTCCAGCTGAGAGACGATGCTGGGGTTCAGCTCCGGCTTCAGGTATGCCTGGACCAGCATCCTGCTGGCTTCCAGGCTTACTTCGCCTCCGCTCTCGAAGAATCGTTTTTCCCTTTGGAGAATCCTGAGGCCCATATAGGCGGCTCCGAGGCGGCCTGACACGCAGATCAGGTCCTTGCTCTTGGCGGGGCTGCGGCGTTTGGCGTTCAGGATTGGGGTCTCCCCTGTTGCGTTTACGCTTATTGTGAGGCCGTTTTGCGACGGAACCAGGTCCAGGTCCACGTCCTTGAAGCCGTTCTCTTTGGCAGCGGTGGAGATGCCTTCCCAGATATCCTTAACCTGGGGGAAATCCAGCTTGGCGGACAGGCCCAGGATGATGGAGAGCGTGCGCGGATGGGACATACGCGCGTAGAGTTCTCCGCAGACGCTGAGGACAGCCTTGTATCCCAGATGCTTGAGAGGGAAGTATACGAGGTCGAAGTCAATCCCTTCAAGGAGGACCCTGGAGGCGCTGGTTATCTGCGCCCCTTTTGCCGGAGTCTCGAAAGAGGGGGAGTGGCACGGTTTGAAGGGAGTGCCTGAATAGAGTCTTTCAATTGCTTCTATCTTGCCGATATCTGAAAAGCTGTCACCTGCCATGAATCGCGTATTGTGGTTTAGGCAAAAGTAGCAATAATATTTATATCTTTGCCGTATGAAATGGATAATGACAGCCCTTTCAGCGGCATTGCTGGCCGTTTCGGCAATGGCTCAGAGCACAGCGGGAGTTTCCGTGATGTCCTTCAACATCCGCGGCGAGAACGATACTGACGGATCCAATTCCTGGGCTTTCCGTTACGTAGCAGCTTCAATGATGCTTGAAGACACCGCCGCCGACCTGGTATGTCTCCAGGAGGCTACCTATGACCAGTTGAAGTATTATGCCGACCTGCTTTCCAAGAGCAAGTGGATTGGAGTAGGACGCGACGACGGCAAGAAAGCCGGAGAATATACGGCATTCCTGTATAACAGCAAGAATCTCACTGCCGGCAAGAGCGGAACTTTCTGGCTGTCTGAGACCCCGGACAAGGCTTCTTCCGGCTGGGGTGCAGATCATCCCTGCGATGCCGTTTGGGCGGTTTTCAAAGAAAAGAAATCAGGAAAGAGTTTCCTGGCGGTCAACACTCACATTGACGTGGAGGACCCGGCTTTCCGCAAGCAGGCCCTTGACCTGATAATGCAGAAAATCCAGGAATTGAACACTGGAAACCTGCCTGTAGTACTTACAGGAGGATTCAATATGGAAGACGGGGACGAGAATATGGCCGTGGTAAAAGCCAGCCTTCAGAATGCAAGGAGCGTCGCATTCAACACGGACGACGTGCGGACTTACCACAACTATGGAAAGGTTTCAATGAAGATAGACCACATCTATTTCGGAGGATTCAGCTCCTGCCAGGAGTTCAAGACAATAACCACCCGTTATAATGACAGGGCATACGTCTCCGACCACAATCCCATACTGGCAACGCTGATCTTGTAACCCTATGACAAGTCAAAAGAACATTATGACCAACTGGCGATGGTGGATAACCGCTCTGTTGTTCATAGCCACCACGGTCAATTATATGGACCGTCAGGTGCTCTCTCTTACGTGGAAAGATTTCATTGCTCCGGAATTCCACTGGACAGACAACGATTACGGTACAATCACCTCCATTTTCTCCATTGCCTATGCCGTCTGTATGCTGTTTGCCGGCAAATTCGTGGACTGGGCGGGCACAAAAAAGGGCTATCTGTGGTCCATAGGAATATGGTCTACGGCAGCCTGCCTTCACGCCGGATGCGGTTGGGCGGCAATGCATTTGCTTGGTTATGAGAATGTTGCGGCTATGGCCGCCCTGGAAATTGGCTCCGCGGCCGCCTTGGCGGTGGCTTCCGTCAGCGTGTGGCTGTTCCTGGCGGCCAGGTGCTTACTCGCCCTTGGCGAGGCCGGCAACTTCCCAGCTGCCATTAAGACCACGGCGGAGTATTTCCCCAAGAAGGACCGCGCCTTTGCCACCTCCATCTTCAACGCCGGCGCTTCGGTGGGGGCTCTCATAGCGCCTGCCACAATTCCTCCCCTCGCCCTCAAATACGGCTGGGAGGCAGCCTTCATCATAATAGGAGCCATTGGATACCTCTGGATGGCTTTCTGGGTGTTCAGTTATGAAAAGCCGGAAAAGAGCAGAAGGGTGAACGAGGCCGAGCTTGCCTACATAAGGCAGGACGAACAGTCCGCCGATGAGGCCTCTGGCGAGGCCGTTCCACGGGAGAAACCGGTTTCAATCTGGAAATGCTTCACATTCAAGCAGACCTGGTCTTTCATTACAGGAAAGGCACTGACGGACGGCGTATGGTGGTTCTTCCTGTTCTGGGCTCCTGCATATTTCTCGGACCAGTTCGGCTACAAGTCCTCTTCCGGAATGGGCATGGCGCTGATAATTGTGCTGTATGCCATTGTCACGGTAATTTCCATATTCGGCGGATACCTTCCAAAACTGTTCGTGGACAGGAAGGGGATGAATCCGTATTCAGGAAGGATGCTGGCAATGCTCATATTTGCGTTCTTCCCACTGTTTGCGCTGTTCGCGCAGCCTATGGGTGTGCACTCGGCGTGGTGGCCGGCCGTTTTCATCGGCCTGGCCGGTGCAGGGCATCAGGCCTGGAGCGCCAACCTCTTCTCCACCATAGGGGATATGTTCCCGAAGAGCGCCATAGCTACAGTTACGGGAATTGGAGGAATGGCTGGAGGAATAGGCTCCGCCCTTGTGCAGAAAGCGGCAGGCTGGCTGTTTACCAGGACCGAGGCCCTTGGCCCGGCATTCAACTTCCTTGGTTTCGAAGGAAAGCAGGGAGGATACTTCCTGGTATTCTGCTGTTGCGGAGTGGCCTATCTGCTGGCCTGGATCATAATGAAGAGCCTTGTTCCTGAATATCGTCAGGTCAAGATTTAGAAGAGTCCTTGAAAATCACTTTCTCGTTCATGAAGAAGTTGATGAAACCGCAGATAGTGACAGCAATCAGGTTACACCATACTACATCCCATCTGGTCAGGCGCTCCAGACCCAGCAGGAGTATCATCTTGAGGAAGAATACACCAGCATAGGAAGCGTTGAACTTGAGAAAATGCTTCAGATAA
Organism: Bacteroidales bacterium; assembly: GCA_017437825.1. GTDB lineage: Bacteria > Bacteroidota > Bacteroidia > Bacteroidales > UBA932 > Cryptobacteroides. The sequence continues at coordinate 3,248 of JAFRXC010000041.1, read as the reverse complement.
GACTTCAAGTTTTCGCCTTGCATGCGGTCGCGCCAAACCAGTTTGCTTGAAGAAAGAAAATTGACCAGAGTGGCGCATTCGAAGGAAATAATAGGAGAAACTATATATTCGCCCACATAACTTTTGAAGACTACAGACGACAAAAACCACAGGACCAGAGTGTCCGTGGCAGTTCCTAGAAGGCTTACGGCCGTATGTTTGCCCAGTCTTTTTAAGGTGTCGACAAAGCCCATTGGGTTCAGGGTCAGGTTTTAATGAGGCGCAATTTAAGAAAAAAAGTGCAAAGCATAATAAAAATAGGAAATCCCGTCAATCTATGCCTGCAAGACGGGCAGCAGATTGCCATTGTCGGAGACAACGCTGCAGGCAAGACCGCCCTGGTGAATATCCTGATGGGCCGCAGCCGCCTGCCGGGAAACCCCGTCAGCTACGACTTCTCGCCTTCGGCGTCCAATATGGTAAGCGACAATATAAGATACATAGAATTCCAGGACGCCTACGGTGCCGCGGGAGCAAACTACTACCATCAGTTGAGGTGGAACAGCGTTGAGATAGACGAGGAAACCCCTACCGCAGGGGAACTGTTGCAAGGTGTGGGGGACGAGGCTCTGCGAGAGGAGCTTTTCACACTGTTCAACCTCCGTCCCGTCCTGGACAAATACATCATTACCCTGTCCAGCGGGGAACTGCGCAAGTTCCATATTGCGCGCGCGCTTTTATCAAAACCGCGCGTGCTCATCCTGGACAATCCTTTCATTGGATTGGACGCCCAGACCAGGGACCAGTTGTCCGACCTCCTTGGCCGGCTGGCTGCCAGTTGGAAATTGATGATAATCCTGGTGATGTCCCGTTGGGAGGTAATGCCGACCTTCATCAATCGCATCATACCAGTAGATGATGTTAAACAGCCTGATGCTATCTCCAGGCAGGACGAAATAAGGGAGTCAATACTCTCCCTGCCGGACAAGGAATTTCCGAAAGGAGGGTTCTATCCTTCGGAAGAAGGCTCCTGCATCCTCAAGTTCAACAATATCACAATTAGATACGACACCCGGACCATCCTCAAGGACTTCAGCTGGACGGTGCACGAAGGGGAGCGTTGGGCCATAACGGGGCAGAACGGCGCCGGAAAGTCCACCCTCCTGTCGCTGGTATGCGCTGACAATCCCCAGGCCTACGCCTGTGATATGGAAATCTTCGGCCACAAGAGAGGGACGGGGGAGAGCATATGGGACATCAAGAAGCACATAGGCTACGTCAGCCCCGAGATGCACCGCTCCTACCAGAAAAACATCACAGCCTTGGAAGTGGTTGCAAGCGGCCTTTTTGACACTGTGGGATTGTATATGCATCCAGACAGTGATCAACTGGAACGGAGCAGATGGTGGATGAAGATATTTCAGATTGAGGACCTGGCTTCCCGGTCGTATCTGAGGCTTTCCTCCGGAGAGCAGAGGCTCTGTCTGCTGGCCAGGGCGTTTGTCAAGGATCCGGAATTGTTAATCTTGGACGAACCTATGCACGGACTGGATTATAAGAATATGTACATAGTTCAAAAAATAATTTATATCTTTGCAAGCCGGTCCAGGAAGACATTGTTGATGGTCAGCCATTATGCTTCAGAATTCCCTCCCTGCATTAACCACAAGTTAGAATTGGTAAGATTTTAAACATAATTGATAATACAAATAAAGAAAACCCCAAAAAAGAGTTATAATTTTACATACTAAATTGGACTAAAACTAAATCCTAAATACATTTAACTTTTTTTAATCCAATCTTAATTAAATTTATGAAACAATTCTTCACGAAAGTGACGATGGCAGTTCTTGCCATTTTCACAGTCTTGTCTGCTTCTGCGCAGACTCGAGCTATCAGTGGAAAAGTTGTCGATCAGGCCGGCGTTCCCGTAATTGGTGCGTCTGTTATCGTCGTTGGTAACAGCACCATCGGAACCGTTACCGACCTTGATGGTAATTATTCACTCAACGTTCCTGCAGGAGCTACCCTGAGTGTTTCCTTCATTGGATACACCACAGAGACAATTGCTGTAGGCAACCAGTCAGTGATTAACGTTACCCTTCAGGAAGACAACGAATTCCTTGAGGAAACCGTGGTCATCGGTTACGGTGTACAGCGCAAGAGCGACCTCACCGGTTCCGTAGCATCCGTTAAGGAAGCAGACCTCTCTTTCCGTTCAACCTCCGATGCAGCTGCAGCCCTCCAGGGAAAGGCAGCAGGTATCCAGGTAAGCAACGCATCAGGTGCTCCTGGTAAGGGATCAGACATCCGCGTCCGTGGTGTATCATCCAACGGACAGTACGGACTCGGCCCGCTCCTCATCGTTGACGGACTTAAAGTGGACAACATCCAGTACCTTGACCCTTCAATGATCGAATCAATCGAGGTTCTGAAGGACGCCGCATCAGCCGCCATCTACGGAGCGCAGGCAGGTAACGGTGTTATCCTCGTGACCACAAAGAGCGGAGCAAAGGCTACTGACGGAAACGTATTCTTCCAGTATCAGATAGATATGAACCGCCTCGGACACCGTGCAAAGGTTATGAACGCGGCTCAGTATATTGACTGGATGACCCAGGCAGGTTATGTTACCTCCAAGGAGGCCCTCATTTCAAGTGGCATTTGGGATGGCAAGACCGACACCAACTGGGCTGACGCTGTATACGGACTCGGTATCAACCACCGTGCGACCGTAGGAGCACAGGCAGGAAGCGAGAAGGGTTCATACTATGTAGCCCTCACTTATGTTGACCAGGACGGTATGGTAAGGGGCCACAAGGACTTCTACAAGCGTCTCACAGCCCAGATCAACGCCGACTATAAGATCAAGCCCTGGTTCACTATCGGAACCAACACCTCAATCGAGCGTTATCAGAGCCAGGCTGTATCAGAGCACTCTGAGTACAGTAACGGAGCCAACGGTACCTCACTCCTCGGAACCCTCATCATCGACCCTCTCACCCCTGTATACTACACAGACGAGTCACAGCTGCCTAACGGAATGAAGTCAGCCATCGAGAGAGGAATGCAGGTATACAAGAACGAGGACGGCTACTATTACGCAACCTCCAAGATGGAGGAGGGCGACGGTGGTAACCCTCTGGTATTCCGTGACCGTAACAACAACCTTTCAGAAGGCTTCAACGTACGTGGAACCGTATATGCCAACATCACCCCGTTCAAGGGCCTTGTATTCACCTCACGTTTCGGTTACAGGATCGGTCAGG
>JAFRXC010000040.1 GCA_017437825.1 Bacteroidales bacterium | reverse complement strand
GTTTAACAACGCCCTGGAATCCTTTACCTTTAGAAGTACCGACAACATCTACGAAGGCAACGTCCTCTGTGAAGACGTCGGCAACGGTAAGAGTGTCGCCTAACTTAAGCTCTCCGGCGAAGTCTGCGGGGAATTCCGCCAACTTGCGCTTAGGAGTGGTTCCTGCCTTTTTGAAATGCCCCTGAAGAGGCGCGCTGGTGTGTTTTTCTGTAGTTTCGTCATAGGCAAGCTGTACAGCGGCATAACCATCTTTCTCTACTGTACGAACCTGCGTAACAACACACGGCCCAGCTTCGACAACGGTGCATGGAATGTTCTTTCCATCAGCACCGAAAACGGAAGTCATTCCGATTTTCTTTCCAATTAATCCAGGCATTGGTTGATTAATTAATTGATTATAAATACATTACGCCCTAAAAGCATATTTTAGGGGTTGCAAATATACGACTTATTTTTTGATTTTCAACATTTTATTAACATTAAAATATGTATCTTTGTGAGCTATGATTCTTGGAGTTTTCGAATTTCTGAACATATCCTTCGCCGATTTCCTGGACATCATCCTGGTGGCCATAATCATATTCCTGCTCTTCAAGTGGATACGCGGTTCCTCGGCCGTCAACATACTTCTGGCCGTGGTCGTCCTGCTGGTGGTGCGGGTTATTGTGGAAGCCCTGAATATGAGGCTTATGTCCGGACTGATGGGAGCTCTGGTAGATATCGGTATCCTGGCGCTGATAGTGCTGTTCCAGCCTGAGATCAGGCACTCCCTGCTCAAGTTCACGGAGAAATCCGGCTTCGCGCGGAGTACACGCAAGGTTGTGGACAGGCTGTTTGGAATCAAGGAGCAGGAACTGGCCGACACTTCCGTCAGGGAGATAGCCGAGGCCTGCGAAGAAATGTCCGCCCTCAAGGAAGGCGCCCTCATAGTGCTCACCCGCAAGGACAACCTGGACTACATAGTGCAGACAGGAGACCGCGTGGACGCACAGATAAGCAAGCGCCTTATCCTGAACATATTCTTCAAGAATTCGCCGCTTCACGACGGAGCAATGGTAATTGGCTCCGACAGGATCATAGCCGCCCGCTGCACTCTTCCCATATCGGACAATTCAGACATCCCCGCGCATTACGGAATGCGCCACAAGGCTGCCATAGGAATCACTGAAGAGTGCGACGCGCACGTCCTGGTGGTATCCGAGGAGACAGGAACCATTTCTTACGTCTCCAGCGGAGAAATCAGGACCGTAAACAATGTAAACGAACTGTTCGCCCTGCTTGGACCAATCAGTAAAGCAGGTGCATCGCAAGACAAGACGGCGTGAAAGGAACTGGACCGGAAATAGACTACAGGCTTGAGAGCAAGCTGGGGTTCGACAAGGTAAGGAAAACAATATCGGACCATTGCTCCACCGACTACGCCGTCCAGCGCGCGGGATCAGAGACCTTCTGCACCACACCATCCGAGATAGAATACCGCCTGGCGCTAACCGACGAGATGCGCCTGATAGTGATGTTCGAGGAGTCCTTCCCCACAAGCGGGTACATAGACTGCCTTCCCTTCCTGAACAAGCTCCAGAACGACGGTTACAACATAGACCTGCTGTCCCTGGGCAAGCTCAAGACTATGCTGGAAACAATCCGCAAGATCACCGGCTTCTTCCACGGCATAAAAGACGGCGTGTATCCCAACCTCAAGAAGGTTTCCTCCAAGATATTGTACTTCCCGGAAGTGCAGCGCAGGATAGACTCCATACTGGACAAATACGGCGAGATAAAGGACACCGCTTCAGACCAGTTATACGCAATTCGCAAGAGCCTCAGGGAAAAGGAAAGCAGCATATCCCGCAAGGCAGCCTCCATACTCAAGAGGGCCCAGGAAGAAGGCATAGTGGATTCAGACCTGGGCATCACCATCAGGGACGGCAAGTACCTGATCCCCGTGAACAGCGCCAAGAAACGCAGCCTCCAGGGCTTCGTCTACGACGAATCCGCCTCCGGAAAGACCACCTTCGTGGAGCCTGCCGAGATTGTGGAACTGGAGAACGAGATAAGCGAGCTGCGGTTTGCCCAGAACAGGGAGATAGCCCGCATCCTGGCTGAATTCAGCGACTTCTTAAGACCATACATCCCCGACCTGCAGATGGGAGCCTCCTTCATCGGAGAGATGGACTTCCTGCTTGCCAAGGCTCAGACCGCCCTGGACTACATTGCAGGAATGCCCGTCATCTCAGTTGACGGGGAACTGCACCTGCGCAAGGCCAGACACCCCATACTGGAGAAATCCCTCAAGAAAGAAGGCCGCGAGATGGTGCCCCAGACCGTCAACCTGACACCTGCAAAGCACATCCTGCTGATATCGGGACCCAACGCGGGAGGAAAGTCCGTATGTCTCAAGACCGTGGGCCTGCTGCAGTATATGTTCCAATGGGGAATGCTCATTCCCACATCCGAGGCCTCAGAGCTGCCCGTGTTCAAGAACATAATGGTGAGCATAGGCGACGACCAGTCGCTGGAGAACGACCTCAGCACCTACAGTTCCTTCCTTGCCGACATGAAGGAGATGTTGGCTTCCGCCGGCAAGGAGACCCTCGTCCTCATCGACGAATTCGGCTCGGGCACTGAGCCCGCCGCCGGCGGCGCCATAGCCGAGGCCATCCTGGTAGAACTGGACAAGCGTGGCACATACGGCGTGATAACCACGCACTACACCAACCTCAAGCTGTACGCAGCCGGGCAGGAGACAGGCGTCCTCAACGGAGCGATGATGTTCGACGCCAAGAACATCGAGCCTCTGTTCAAGTTGGAGACAGGACTTCCAGGCAATTCCTTCGCATTCGAGCTTGCCCGCAAGATGGGACTGCCAGAAACCATCGTCAAGGACGCCGAAGAGCGTGCCGGGGACGAATACGTGGGCATTGAGCGCAACCTGCGAAAGATAGTCCGCAACCGCAAGGCCCTGGACGAGAGACTCCAGAAGATAAAGAAAACTGACAAGGTGCTGGAAGGCATCACTGAGAAATACCAGAAGGAACTGGAAGAGATCCAGAGCCAGAAGAAGGAAATCCTCAACGTGGCGCGCAACGAGGCCCGCGAGATTGTGCGGGACGCAGGCAAGCAGGTGGAGAAGACCATCCGCGACATAAAGGAATCCAAAGCCGAGAAGAACCAGACAAAGGAGGCCCGCAAGGAACTCCAGGAGTTCGTGGAAGCCCTGGAGAAGCGCAAGTCCAAGGAGATGGAAGAGCGCGACCGCTACCTGGAGAACAAGATGCAGAAGCTGAGCAAGCGCCGCAAGAACGCCAACGCATCGGAGCAGACGCGCATAGAGGAGTTCCGCAAGGCGCCTCTCAAGATAGGAGAGAAAGTACGCGTCAAGGACAACGGGATGGTGGGAGAAGTATCCAGGATATCCACCAACGCAGTCACCCTGATAATAGGGAACATCACCAGCAAGATGCCACTGGACCGCGTGGAAAGGATTTCTTCAAACGAATACAAGGCAGCCGTGAAGGAAACCTTCAAGCCCGTTTACCAGCAGATGGACAAGGGCATACAGGAGCGCAAGCTCAATTTCAAGACAGAACTGGACGTCCGCGGACAGAGGCTGCAGGACGCCCTTGACATAGTGACACATTACATTGACGACGCCATAATGCTGAATATGTCCTCCGTGAGGATCATCCACGGAAAGGGTACCGGAGTGCTCAGGGACGAGATCCAAAAGTACCTGAGGACAGTGCCCGGCGTGGCTTCGGCAAAAGACGAATCGATACAATTGGGAGGAACAGGAGTAACTGTCGTTACTTTTGATTAATTTTACCTCCGACTATGAAAACTTCTAGACGGCGGCTCGGAGATCTGGGAGAAGATCTCGCGTGCGAATATTTGACAAAGGCGGGGCAGCAGGTCCTGCACCGCAACTGGACCGTGGGACATCTGGAGATAGACATCATCTCCAGGGACGCCCGAGGCCTGCATTTTGTAGAGGTTAAGAGCCGTGTGGCCCCTTCTACGGCAGATCCCCTGGACAACGCCACAAAGGCCAAGATGGCCCGCATAGCAAAGGCTGCCGTAAGATATGCGGCAATGCACTCCGGCAACGCGGAGTTGTTTTTCGACATAGTTACAGTAGTGTTCCAAGGGGGCAGGACAGATATTACGTATTATCCGCAGGCTTACCTGCCAATGTACTATTAAGAGCAGTTTTATGAACGGACACAATTATTGCGTGATAATGGCCGGAGGCGGAGGATTCCGTTTCTGGCCCATAGGAAGGGCCTCCAACCCCAAGCAGTTCCTGGACCTTGCCGGGAACGGCGATTCCTTCCTCCAGATGTGCTACAGGAACGCCTCCCTGATAGTGCCTCCGCAGAACATACTGGTTGTCACCCTGGCAAACTACGCCACCCAGGTCCAGGAGCAGCTGCCCGAACTTCCTGAAGAGAACCTGTTGCTGGAACCCTATGGAAGGCACACGGCGCCCTGTATCGCCTACGCAACCTACAAGCTGCTCAAGAAAGACCCCCAGGCCGTCTTCGCAGCCATCCCTTCCGACATCCTCATAGGGGAAGAGAAAGAATTCAGGGAGACTATGCTCAAGGCTCTGGATTATGCGACTGAAAACCGCGCCCTCATCACCCTGGGAATAGTTCCTACAAAGCCTGACACCAACCTGGGATACATCCAGGTTAAAGGCGGCCACAACTCATACAAGAAAAACGTCCCTTCAAAGGTGAAGACCTTCACCGAGAAGCCCGACAAGGCCCTGGCCGACATATTCCTGCGCAGCGGGGAATTCCTCTGGAACTCCGGTATCTTCGTATGGAAGGCCCAGGTAATCAAAGAAGAGCTGGAGAAGCACACCCCCCAGATCACTTCTCTCTTCAAGGGAATAAACAAAGTCATAGGAACCGTCTCTGAAGGAGTCTTCCTGGAGAAGATCTACGGCGATATGGACAAGATTTCCATCGACTACGGAGTTATGGAAAAGACCGACATCGCCTGGGTTTATCCCACCCGCTTCGGCTGGACGGACCTGACAAACTGGGATTCTCTATATGAGTTTGCTGTCAAGGACACCTCCGGGAACGTGCTGGAAGGGGGAAAGATCATCAGTTCAGACAACAGGAACAGCATCATAGCCACCACCGGAAAGAACAAGCTGCTGGCTGTGAAAGGACTTAAGAATTATATAGTTATAGATACTCCGGACGCATTGCTGATATGCCCTAAGGACGACGCCAAGGTGAGCAGCATAAACACCCTGATAGGGCTTCCGGAATACGAAGACTACAGATAATAGATGCAAGTACTCAAGTTCGGCGGCACCTCCATTGCCACCGCTACAAATATCTCCAGAGTCCTGGACATAGTGGGTAACGCAGCCCGCAAAGACCGCGTTATCCTGGTATGTTCCGCCATCAGCGGCTGCACCGACTCCCTCATCAGGATAGGAGAAGGCGTAATCCATTACCAGGACCGCATAACGGAGCTTGAGGAACGCCACCAGCAGATAATCACCCGGCTATTCACCGGAGTCCAGAGGGAGGAAGTCCTGGAAGAGTGCCGCGGCATCTTCGACCAGATAAAGCAGCGCCCTCCCGTCACGGAGGCCTTCGGAGAAATCCTCTCCACCCGCATAATAGCACGCAAGCTGGCCTGCGACGGCATCGAGGTGCAGTGGCTGGACTCCCGCAAGATCATCATCAAGGACAACCTGGAGACTACATACGCCAACATAGCCTCCGCTATTGAGAACAGGCGCGCGGTGCGCGTGTTCGTGGCTCCGGGATTCATTGCCGGAGACGGGAACGGACGCGTAACCACGCTGGGAAGGGGAGGCTCGGACTACAGCGCGGCGCTGTTCGCCGCGGGTTCCGGAGCCGAAACCCTGCAAATCTGGACCGACGTGCCGGGCATAATGACCACCAACCCCAAAGACCTGCCGCAGGCATACACCATCCCTCGCATCTCTTACGAATCTGCGTGGAGGATGGCGGAGCACGGAGCAAAGGTACTCTATCCTCCTACCGTGGAGCCGGCGCAGAAGGCCGGAATAAAGATAAACATCCTGAACACCTTCGACCCTGACAATGCGGGCACCACCGTGGATGACTTCCCCGGAGAAAAAGGCTGGATAGGCCTCAGCCGCAAGGACGACTACATATACCTGATAACCGCCGGCAACGTGGACAAAGACAGCGTCCGCAGCCGCATAAACGGCGTGCTGGACCGCAGCTGCATCTTCTGGGACGACATACAGTTCCAGGACGGGATAGTAAGCATAAAAGTGCAGGCAGACCGCCAGAGAGAAGCCCTTAAAGGCCTTCACAAGGAGTTCTTCGAGCTGGAGCCCAACCGCACCCGCCGCATTTTCATTGCGGGCTACGGCGCCGTGGGCAAGTCCCTGGTCAAGATGATAGGCGATACCTCGCGCATAGTGCAGCACAACAGCGGCAAGACCCTACGCATAGTGGGCGTTTCCGACAGCAAGCGTTACGTAATCCGCCCGGGAGGGCTGATGCCCTGGGAGGTGGATGACGCCCTCGCATCCGGATCGGATGCTTCAGGCGAGGCCTTCTGCAAGGCCATTATCGGGATGGAGCCCCATCAGGCTGTGTTCGTGGACTGCACGGACAGCGAGACCATATACAAGCAATACGAGGCCCTGCTGGAGGCAGGCATCAGCATAGTATCTTCCAACAGGCGTTCGCTGGCAGTCCCGTACGAGGAATACGCGCGGATGAAGACCGCCGCCCTGCACTCAGGCTGCTTCCTGCGGTACGAGACCACCGTAGGCGCCGCCCTGCCTTTCCTGGAGAGCATAGCTATGAGCGCCAACTCCAGCGACGAGATCCTGAGCATAGAGGCAGTGGTTTCCTGCACCCTCAACTATATCTTCAGTTCCGGAGACAGTTTCAAGGACACCCTGAAGAAGGCCCAGAGCGTGGGCCTCACAGAGAAGGATCCCCGCACCGACCTGGGCGGCAGGGACGCGATGCGCAAGCTCATAATCCTGGCAAGGGAGGCAGGCGTGCACCTGGAAGAAAAGGACGTGAAGATAGAGCCCGTGCTGGACGAATCCTTCTTCACGGGCAGCGTGGAGGACTTCTACGCAAAATTGGACAAGGCTGACCTCCATTTCGGCCGCAACCAGCGCTTTGTGGCGTCCCTGGTGAAGGACCCTTCCTCTCCGCTGGGATACAAGGCTACAATCAGCGTGCAGACTATGGACGAGAGCCATCCCGCCTACTGGCTGCACGGAACAGACAACGCGATAATAGTGCGGAGCGCTTTCCACCCTTCCCCCCTTGTGATACAGGGAGCCGGAGAGGGCGCCAAAGTGGCCGCCTCAAGCATATTGAACGATATTCTAAAGTAGTGTAATATGAAGGTTTTGATTAGCGGTTACGGCCGAATGGGCCATATGATCGAAAAAGTCCTGTCCCGTCAGGGGGTAGAACTTGCTGCGGCAACCGAAGACGTATGCGCAACCCCGCCTGAACTGGCTGCGGAGTGCGTATGCATCGACTTCACTTTTCCCCAGTCTTTCCGCGCCAACTACAAGTTCCTTGCAGACAACTTCAAGGCTGTGGTAGTGGGCACCACCGGCTGGGATGACATCAGGGACGAGGTCATAAAGTACTTCGAGAAGAAGGGTACTCCTATGATCTACGCCTCCAACTTCTCCATCGGGGTGAACGCGCTGTTCGCCGCCGTCAGCAGGACCGCATCCATACTCAAGGGACACGGTTACGAGCCCAGCATAGAAGAAATCCACCACATCCACAAGCTGGACGCTCCCAGCGGCACCGCCAAGAGCCTTGCCGCGCTGGTAAAGGATTCTATGGACGACGAGGTCCCCATCTCCGCCAAGCGCGAGGGTGAAGTACCCGGCACCCACACTGTTATCTTCACTTCCACGGTGGACAGGATCACTTTCACCCACGAGGCTTTCTCAAGGGAAGGATTCGCCGTAGGAGCAGTATACGCCGCAATGATGACGGAAGAAATCAGGGGCGTCCACGAATTCAAGGACCTGATATTATGAGCCGGCCCCTGTTCTACGGATGCGGAACCGCGTTAGTGACGCCCTTCCGCAACGGCGAGGTGGATTATGATGCCTACGCCGCCCTGGTGGACCGCCAGATAGCTTCCGGAGCCAACTTCCTGGTTGCCCTGGCCACCACCGGTGAGACTCCCACTCTCAGCGCAGAAGAAAAAGTCCGCCTGCTGCAGGTTACACGCGAGCATTGCGCAGGCCGCCCCGTCCTGGTCGGCTGCGGAGCCAACAGCGTCCCCGGCACCCTGGCCAATATGGAATTGCTGCGCCCTTACAATCCCGATGCGTGGCTGGTAGTGGTTCCCTACTACAACAAACCTACCCAGGAAGGAATGTACCAGTATTTCAAGGTCATCGCCGCCGCTTCTGACTTACCAGTAGTCATCTACAACGTTCCCGGACGCACCGGCGCCAATATGGAGGCCGCCACCTGCGTGCGCATAGCCCGCGACGTTCCCAACATAATTGCCACCAAGGAAGCTTCAGGAAAGACAGACCAGGTCTTCGAAATCCTCAAGAACGCCCCCGAAGGATTCTCCGTCCTCAGCGGAGACGACGACATCACCCTTGAAATAATGGAGAAGGGAGCCGTAGGAGTAGTCTCAGTGGCATCCAACGTCAATCCGGCGGGAGTGAGCGCAATGACCGCCGCGGCCCTGGAAGGCCGCTGGGCGGACGCACGCGCCATAGACGCCGGCCTCAAGCCGCTCTACAAAGCCTGCTTTGCTGAGACCAGCCCCATACCGGCCAAGGCTGCTCTCAGCCTTATGGGACTGTGCACAAAAGAAATGAGGCTCCCGTTGGTGGAAGCCTCACAAAGCACTTTTGACCTTATGGCGCAGCTTATACCAGATGCTTGATAAGGTCTTCGCGATCTCCTTCCAGCAAGTCAATCACCGGGATTTCTATCATCGTATAGCATCCCGGTTTTTGTTTCATGGCAGCGCGGGCGCTGGCCACGAGAGCCTGTCCGGTAAGGGCAGGGTTGTTAATTTTCATGCTGAACTTGAACAGCTGGTTGTGGGTCTTTCCTGAGACTCCCTTGCGGGCCATTGCAACGCCATGACCAACGTCGTTCAGGTCCTCTATGTTGTCCACTTCCATCACGTGAGTCTCGTCAGAACTGAAATAAGGATCTGAAAGGATGTCGTTGCAGACTCTTTCGAAATCGGCGCCTTCCTCAAGCTGGACGTATACCATCCTGCGGTGCATTCCGTTTCCTTTGGGGATGGTGAGGCTCAGGGCATCCTCCACTCCGTCCTTGCTCTTGGCTACTACTGAGTGTCCCATAGACCTTCCTGGACCGAAGTTGGTATAGGTGATTCCCCTGGGGGCAAGGGCCTGCATCAGGGAGCGTACTATGGAGTCGCTGCCCGGATCCCATCCGGCTGAGATGATGCTCACGGCCTTGCCTTCCTTGGCAACGGGGTCCAAAGCGGAGCGAAGGTCGCAGATATGGGTGTGAATGTCAAAACTGTCAACGGTGCTGATACCCATCTGAAGGTATTTTTCCGCGTTTTCCTTTACTTTCCTGGAAGGGGTGGCAAGGATGGCCACATCCACTTTTCCCAGTTCCCGGATGTCAGAGACTACTTTGTAGTCCTGGAGTTCCTTATACTCCCCGGCATTTCCGCTGCGGCGGACAATACCAACGCATTCCATATCGGACGCGGCCTGGACTGCCTCCAGACTGTATCTTCCGATATTGCCGTAACCAACAATGGCGACTTTGATCTTTTCCATAATACACTAAGATATTTATTCTCTGATAATCTTTGCTCCCAATGCGTTCAGGCGGCCGTCTATGTCTTCATAACCGCGGTCTATCTGCTCTATGTTCTCTATCTGGGAAACTCCCTTGGCGCTCATTGCCGCAAGCAGCATAGCAATACCTGCACGGATATCTGGCGAGGTCATCCTGTTGGCCCTGAGCTTGAGGGCGTGGTCGTGTCCTATGACCACGGCCCGGTGAGGGTCACAGAGGATGATCTGGGCTCCCATATCTATGAGCTTGTCCACGAAGAAGAGCCTTGACTCGAACATCTTCTGATGAATGAGCACGCTGCCCTTGCACTGCGTGGCCACAACCAGCATCACACTGAGCAGGTCAGGGGTAAGACCCGGCCAGGGAGCGTCCGCGATGGTCATGATGGAGCCGTCCACGAAAGATTCTATCTCATAGGTGTCCTGCCTGGGGACGAAAATGTCGTCTCCTCGTTGCTCCAGCTTGACTCCAAGGCGGCGGAAACTGTCCGGGATGATGCCGAGGTTCTGGAACGACACGTCCTTGATTGTAATTGAAGACTGGGTTATGGCGGCGAGGCCGATGAAACTTCCCACCTCTATCATATCCGGAAGGATGCGGTGGGCGGCTCCGCCCAGCTGCTTCACTCCGGTAATAGTGAGCAGGTTGGAACCGATTCCCTCTATCCTGGCGCCCATTGACACCAACATACGGCAGAGCTGCTGCACGTAAGGTTCGCAAGCGGCGTTGTAGATGGTGGTCACTCCCTCTGCCAGGACGCTGGCCATTACAATGTTGGCCGTACCTGTAACGGAAGCCTCGTCAAGAAGCATATAGCAGCCCTTGAGGCCCTGGGGCGCCTCCAGGAGGAATGCCCTCTTGTCGTGCTCGTAGGCAAGGCTTGCGCCCAGCCTGCAGAATCCGTCAAGATGGGTGTCCACCCTGCGGCGGCCTATCTTGTCGCCTCCGGGCTTGGAGAAGTATGCGCGGCCGAATCTTGCCAGGAGCGGGCCCACAACCATCACGGAGCCGCGAAGGGCTGCGCACTGCTTCACGAATTCTGGGCTCTGTATGTACGAGGCGTCCACGTCCCGGGCGCAGAAGACATATTCTCCGCGGGAGAGCCTGTCCACCTTTACACCCATTCCCTGCAGGAGGGCGATGAGGTTTTTGACGTCCAGGATTTCAGGGACGTTGGAAATGCGAACCTCGCTCTCTGTAAGCAAAACGGCGCTGAGGACCTCCAAAGCTTCGTTCTTGGCGCCCTGCGGACGGATCTCTCCGCTCAGGGTATGACCGCCTTCTACTATAAACTTGCTCATATATGCTCTACCTCCGGAATCAATTCAATCCCAAATTTATCATAAACATCCGAAACTATAAGCCCTTCCAGCTCTAAAATTTCGTCAGGAGTGGCATTTCCTGTATAATTTACCAGAACCAGCGGCTGGATGTGGTGCACGGCGGCGTTCCCGCGGCGCATTCCCTTGAAGCCGCACTGGTCTATCAGCCAGGCAGCAGGAACCTTGATTCCCTCAGCACCCAGGTCATAATGAGGCACCTGGTAGTCGTCTCCGTTCTTTATCCTGGCTGTTTTCTCTATTTCCAGGAACTGTTCACGTGTAACGACTGGATTCTTGAAGAAACTGCCTGCGCTGCCCATCACCTTGGGATCAGGCAGTTTTTCCATCCTGACCTTGATTACGGCGTCCCTGACTTCATGCGGAGTCCTGGGCTCCTTCCCTTCCAAAGCCTCTTTCAAGCCCTTGTACTCCAACTTGGGGGAGTACTTGCGGGTCAGGCGGAACAATACGCTTGTAACTATGTAACGTCCCTTGTCGGGAGCTTCCTTGAAGCGGGAGGAACGGTAACCGTATCTGCACTCGCCCACCTTGAAGGTGCACTTTGTGCGGGTCTGGGTGTCGTAGCAGACAACCCCGGATATTATATCCTTCACCTCCACGCCGTAAGCGCCTATGTTCTGCACCGCGGCCGCTCCTGTCTCTCCGGGAATCAGGGAAAGGTTCTCCGCTCCCCAGAGCCCGTGGCCACAGGTCTGGGCCACGAAGTCGTCGAAGAGGACTCCCGCGCCCACAGCCACCAGCACTTCTTCCAGGCCCATATCGATGTACTTGATGTACTTTATCGCAGAATGGAGAATGGTGCCTGCGAAGTCTCCTGTGAAAAGCAGGTTGCTGGCCGAGCCTATGTGCAGCACCGGCTGCGGCAGAGCCTGGAAATCCAGGTCGTTCAGGTCTTCTGCCTTGTCGTATTGTATAAAGCAAGCGCAGGACACTTTCATCCCGAAGGTGTTCTGCGTGCTTAAATCGTGAATATCAGTCCTGGTAACCAATTCTATTCTTTTCGGATGTCTATCTGCAGTTCTTCAAGCTGCACGGGGTCTATCTCAGAAGGTGAGTCTATCATCACGTCTCTTCCCTGGTTGTTCTTGGGGAATGCGATGTAGTCCCTGATAGTCTCCTGGCCGCCGAACAGGGCGCAGACGCGGTCGAAACCGAACGCGAGGCCGCCGTGAGGCGGGGCGCCGTACTTGAAGGCGTTTATGATGAACCCGAATTTGAGTTGGGCGTCCTCCTTAGAAATCCCCAGCACCTGGAACATGCGGCTCTGCATGTCGGCGTCATGGATTCGGATGGAGCCTCCTCCAAGTTCGGTTCCGTTCAGGACAAAGTCGTACGCGTTGGCGCAGACTTTTTCAAGGTCTTCCTTGCTGTCAGAGTAGAACCATTTCTCGTGCTCAGGCTTGGGCGCAGTGAACGGATGGTGCATCGCGTAGAAGCGCTGAGTCTCGTCGTCCCACTCCAGCAGGGGGAAGTCCACTATCCACAGCGGCGCGAACACGCCTGGGTTTCTCAGGCCGAGCCTGTTACCCATCTCTAGGCGAAGCACGCCAAGCTGGGTCTGAGTCTTTCTCTTGGGGCCGCACAGTGCAAGGACGATGTCGCCCTTTTCTGCGCCACACCTCTGTGCAACCTTTGCAAGCTGCTCAGGAGAATAGAACTTGTCTACTGAAGACTTTACGCTGCCGTCGGCGTTGAGCCTGATGTAAACGAGGCCCTTTGCGCCAACCTGCGGACGCTTTACCCATTCGGTAAGTTCATCAATCTGCTTGCGGGTGTACTCTGCGCCTCCCGGAACCGCGATGGCTCCTACGTACTGGCTGCCGTCGAATACTCCGAAGCCGAAGCCCTGAACCAGGTCAGTGATCTCGTGGATGGTCATTCCGAAGCGGATGTCCGGCTTGTCTGAGCCGTAGCCGTCCATTGCGTCGTACCAGCTCATCCTCGGGAGAGGATTGGGAATGTCGACACCCAGCACGTTCTTGAACAGGGTGCGCATCATACCCTCGAAGGTGTTCAGCACGTCTTCCTGCTCCACAAAGGACATTTCGCAGTCTATCTGGGTGAATTCAGGCTGACGGTCTGCGCGCAGGTCCTCGTCGCGGAAGCAGCGCACTATCTGGAAGTAGCGGTCGTAGCCGGCCACCATCAGAAGCTGCTTGAAGGTCTGGGGAGACTGCGGAAGTGCGTAGAACTGTCCCTTGTTCATCCTTGAAGGAACCACGAAATCGCGGGCTCCCTCAGGGGTGGACTTGATGAGGTACGGGGTCTCTATCTCCATGAAACCCTGGGCGTCCAGGTAGTTGCGGACTTCCTGGCCGATGCGGTGCCTGAGCGCGAGCGCCCTCTGGAGAGGAGGACGCCTGAGGTCCAGGTACCTGTACTTTGCCCTGAGATCCTCTCCTCCGTCACTCTCTTCCTCAATTGTGAAAGGAGGAACGGAAGCCTTGTTGAGAATCTTTAAGGTATCTACTTTGATCTCGATATCTCCGGTAGGGATCCTGGGGTTCTTGCTCTGTCGCTCGACAACCTGGCCGGTTACCTGGATCACGTATTCACGGCCGAGGTCTCCGGGAGAGTCAAGCAACAGCTGGGTGATACCGTAGCGGTCCCTTAAATCGGCGAAAGTCATCCCGCCTAGGCTGCGTACTTTCTGTACCCATCCTGCCAGGGTGACTTTCTGCCCAACATTGCAAATGCGGAGCTCTCCGCATGTATGCGTTCTGTACATAGACTAGTCCTCGTCCTGCTCTTCTGCTGCGTAAGCCTCAAGAAGCTTGGCCTGAACGTCGCCAGGTACAGGCTGGTAGTCTGCGAACTCCATTGAGAAGGTTGCAGATCCTGCGGTGATTGAGCTAAGGGTTGTAGAGTAGCGGTAAAGCTCTGCCAGAGGAACCCTTGCCTTGAGGATTGCGAATCCCTTGTC
>JAFRXC010000039.1 GCA_017437825.1 Bacteroidales bacterium | reverse complement strand
GACCAGGGTCAAATTCAAGCAGACGTCTGAAGGACTGAAGGTATATGCCAGGAAAGCATTGAAGAAAACCCAAGGCATTTCAGATGAAGAACTTGCGAAAGGGTTCAAGGTCCTTGAAATAGTGCATACAAAAGGCTGGTTCAATGACGATGACCGGTCCGTCAGTACAGTGGGATGGGACCGCAAAGTCAACCTGGGGACAGGAGACTTCAATAACGATCTTTATATCACTGATCAGCCAGGCGATGAGTGGAGTACGGTTTTCTTTGGCAAGTCTATGACTCTTGTCTCCCCTACCGGAAAAGAATACGGCATAATGAAAGTGGAGATTGACGGAAAGGAATGTGGCACAGTGAATTTAGGCTCCACTGATGATAGACAATCTCAGCAGAGAGTCTTTACCGCAAAGAAACTGAAAAAGGGTTCCCATACCGTCAAGGTCACCAGTATCAGCGGCACTGCTGCAATTGACGCCCTAATCATAAAATAATCATCACTTTTTATTAATATCGTTTGCGATATAAAAAGAAAGTGCTATATTTGCATCGTGAACGATATAAATTAATCAATAAATAATAAACATTATGTCAAAGATATACGAATTCAAGACCCGCAGCAACAAAGGTGCTGAAGTGGATCTGGCACAGTACGAAGGCAAAGTCCTGATGATAGTAAACACCGCATCCAAATGCGGCTTCACACCCCAGTATGACGGCCTTGAGGCCCTTTATCAGAAATATAAGGACCAGGGTCTGGTTATCATAGGTTTCCCTTGCGACCAGTTCGCAGGCCAGGAACCTGGCAGCAATGAGGAAATTGCAGAGTTCTGCCGCATCAACCACGGTGTAACCTTCCCCCTTATGGCCAAGACTGAAGTCAACGGAGCGAACGCCGAGCCCATCTTCGAATACCTCAAGAGCCAGGCTCCTACAGAGGAATACAACGGACTGAAGGCTAAGGCCGCCGCAAAGCTTTTCAAGACCATAAGCAAGAGCGTAGAAAAGGACAGCGACATCAAGTGGAATTTCACAAAGTTCCTGGTAAACCGTGACGGAACCTCCATCAAGCGCTACGCTCCCACTACAACACCTGAAGAAATCGAGAAAGATCTCGAGGCAATGTTATGATCAAGGAAGAATTCCTGTTAGATAATCAACTTTGCTTCAGGCTGTATACCGCATCGCGCCTTCTCACGCAAGTCTACCATCCGTTGCTCTCAGAGTACGGTCTGACATATCCGCAGTACCTTGTGCTGCTGGTCCTGTGGGAGAAAGACGCACAGCCGGTAAACGATATCGCCAAGAGGCTTTTCCTGGAGACCAATACCGTCACTCCCCTTCTGAAAAGAATGGAGAATGAAGGTCTTCTGGCGCGAGCCAAAGGCAAGGAAGACGCCAGGCAGATGATCGTTTCACTGACAGGCAAGGGAAAGGCGCTTCAGAAAAAGCTCAAAGAAGTCCCTCAGACAGTGGGAAACGCCGTAATCTGCGACAGCGTAAACCCAGAAACGGCCCCGGATCTCTTCAGGATGCTGGACGATATAATTGCTAAGCTAGGTAAAAGCTGAAAGCCCTTATCCCTTCAGATAGAATTCCCGCTCTTCCGGCGGGAATTTTTCTATTGCATAGCGCAACATTGTGCGCGGCATTGAAGTAAAACGCGACTGAAGAAAATCAGTCAGGGCAGATTTATCCTTTTTTCCTGCTTCACGAAGCAGCCAGCCGACCGCCTTATGGATAAGGTCATGAGGGTGATGAAGCAGTATGTCGGCAATGGCAAAAGTGTCGTCTAGCTGGCCGTGACGGATGAAAGTCATCGTGCTGACTATACCTATGCGTTGTTCCCAGATAGTCTTGCCGTCCCTGGCAAAGTTGTAAAGAAGTGCCCTGTCCTTGTCGAGCAGCCATTCTCCAAGCAATGGATAGCAGGACAAGTCAACCAGATCCCAGTTGTTTATCCTGTCCGTGTGGGACAAGTAGAAATCTATGCATTCTTTCTGCTTGGCGGGGTCTTTCTTTGAGTGGGAAAAGATCTGTATCAGGGCCAGCAGGGCTGCCAGACGGGCCTCGTGATATTCACTATTGATGCATTCTTCTAAATCTTCCATTGTGGTTTGAGACCAGCAGCGCTTGACAACCTCCCTCGTTACCGGGACCTTGATTCCGAGGAATTTGTCTCCTTCGCCATACTGGCCGGGACCAGTCTTGAAAAAGCGCGAAAGCCCTTCGACTTGCGAAGAGTCGGCGTTCGAGAGCATTACCTGAAGCAGCAGGTTCATTGTACTAGGCTTTCTCCCCTTTGAGGATTACCACGTTCAACCGCTCCACTTCTATCTTCTCCCATACCTTTTCAACCACGTACGGCTCCTTGGCCAGATAGGCGTCGAGCTCTTCCCTGTCTTTGAATTCAGTTACAAGCAGGGATCCTTTCATCTTTCCGGATTCGTCAAGAAGACCTCCGGCGCAGATGACGTGCGAACCCAGTTCGGCCATTCCCTGCAGATGGCGGGGACGGACCTCCATCCTCTTTTCAAGTTTTCCTTCACCGTCGTAAGCTTTGATCACAAATTGCATTGCACAAATATTTTAATAATTCCTTAACGCAAATATAATAATTCCTATCTTTACGATATGAAACGCATCATATCTACACTCACTGTTTGTTTAGCCCTCATAGGGTGCTCGGGAAATACAGTCAAGATTGACACCCCGCAAGGAGAATTGACACTTACCTCATTGAATGACAACGCCGTAAGAGTTCAGATATCGGGCAGTCTGCAGACTCCTGAACTGCAGGAACTGATATATGTCCAGAAGGCCCGCGGCCCCAAATTCAAGATAAAGGACACTGATGCTGGAATGGTTTACTCTTTAAAGGGAATCGCAGTAAGCTACGATACGGGAAACGACATATTGACTTTCTGCGACAAGTCCGGGAACGTCATTCTAAAGGAGTCTTCACGCTCCCTGAAGGAGTCGTCAGTCTCCGGCGTGCCTTGCTATGACGTTACCCAGTGCTTCGAGTCTCCTGCGGACGAGCACCTTTACGGTACCGGGCAGTTCCAGGACGGTTTCCTGAACATCCGCGCCCTTCCCAGAAGGCTTACCCAGGTGAACAGCCAGATTGCAGTGCCTATGGTACTGTCAAGCAAGGGATACGGCCTGCTGTGGAACAACTACGGCCTCACAGATTTCAATCCCCTGCCCAATACCATCGAACTCAGTCCTGTCCAGACTGATTCCGACGGAATGATGGTCAACGCTACCGGCACCCAGGGAAACAGGAGGGAGATGCGCTTCAATTCCGTTTTCGAACAGACTCTCGACGTGCCTGAGGACGGCACTTACGCGCTGCTTCTGGATATGGGACAGTCTATGTCCAGGAAGCAATACCTGTCAATTGACGGTGACGTAGTGATTGACATCACCAATACCTGGCTTCCGCCTACCACCTCCACCTTCGTGAAACTGACAAAGGGAACGCATAGCCTGGAAGTCAACGGAGTGCGCGGCGACAAACCGAAGCTTTATTGGGGAAAGGCCGGCAACACCACCACTTTCCATTCACCTGTGGCCACAGCGCTTGATTTCACCGTATTCGCAGGTAATGCAGACGAGTGCATAGCTTCTTATCGCAAACTTACAGGCGAGGTTCCTCTGATGCCTGAATGGATGTTCGGATACATCCACTGCCGCGAACGTTACAGTTCTTCTGACGAAATCCTGGAAAATGCAGAGGGTTTCAAGAGCAGGAACATCCCCCTGGACGTTATCGTTCAGGACTGGCAGTGGTGGGGCAAATACGGCTGGAACGCCCTCCGCTTCGACGAGGACCATTACCCTGATCCCAAGGCTCTTACCGACGCCCTTCACAAGGACAACGTCCACCTGATGCTCTCCGTATGGTCAAAGGTAGACCGCAACAGCGTAGTAGGCAAGGCTCTCGCAGAGAACGGTTACTATATAGACGGAACTGACTGGATAGATTTCTTCAATCCCGATGCTGCCGGCTATTACTGCCAGAACTTCCTTGACAGCCTGGGACGCTTCGGCATCGACTCCTGGTGGTTCGACGCTACAGAACCGGAGAACGACGACCTGGCCGGAAGGAAGATCGGGAAAGACGGCCTCCCCGGAGAATTCTACCGCAACGTTTATCCTCTTATGGTCAACAAGACTATGTATACTGGTCTCAAGAGCATTTCAAGTGAAGAGCCTTCCATCCTCACCCGCTCTGCATTTTCGGGTATACAGCGCTATGGCGTAGTTACCTGGTCAGGAGACGTCGGCAACGATTTCGGCACTCTCAAAAGGGAGATTGTTGGAGGACTCGGCCAGATGGCCACCGGACTCCCCTGGTGGACTTTTGACGCAGGCGGATTCTTCCGTCCTTCAGACCAGTACCAGAGCGAGGAATATCAGGAGAGGATGCTGCGCTGGATCCAGGTCGGATGCTTCCTCCCCTTTATGCGCGTACACGGTTATATGAGCCGTACAGAGCCTTGGAGATACAGCGAGAAGACCCAGGAGATCTTTGTCAAATACATCAACCTCCGCAAGTCCCTGCAACCTTACATCATCGATTGCGCCCACAAGGTTTCCAAGGAGGGATACACCCTGATGAGGCCTCTGCTGTTCGACTTCAAGGACGACCAGGAAGCCCTCGCACAGGAGAGCGAGTATATGTTCGGACCCAAGTATCTGGTCTGCCCAGTTCTGGAAGCAGGAGTCACAACCTGGAAAGTATATCTTCCCAAGAATGATGCAGGCTGGGAAGATTTCTGGACTTCCGAGCGTTACGAGGGCGGAAAGTATTACGATATTCCTGTTTCCCTCGAGACCATTCCTGTATTTGTAAAGCTTTGATCATAATTCGATGTTAGACCTCAAAATGGACCGTGAAGGTCTCGCGGCTGCTATCGCCTGCGAAGACCCTGCTTTTGAAGAAGCACTCAGGGATGAGGCGTATCGCGTCAAAGTCGAGACCATCGGCCCCGAGGTGTATCTGCGCGGGCTGATAGAGATATCTAACATCTGCGCCAAGAACTGCCTCTACTGCGGAATACGCCGCGATATCAATTGCCAGCGCTACGAACTCTCTGACGAGGAAGTCATGGCGACGGCAAAAGTCGCCTCCCGCCGCCACTTCGGCTCCGTTGTCATCCAAGGCGGCGAGCGCACCGATCCTGCCTTTATCCGCAAGATAACGCGGCTGCTCAAAGCCATCAAGGAAATAGAGCCCGCCGCGGAAGGCGAGCTACCGCTTGGTATTACGCTCTCGCTCGGAGAACAGTCCCGCGAGGTCTATGAAGAGTGGTTCGACGCAGGTGCGCACCGCTACCTTCTCCGCATAGAGTCCACAAATCCTGACCTATACCACAAGATACATCCGAACAATTCCCTCCATTCTTACGACCGCCGCCTGCAGGCTTTGTACGACTTGAAGGAAATTGGTTATCAGGCCGGAACCGGAGCAATGATAGGTCTGCCATACCAGACCCCGGAAGATATGGCTGACGATCTGCTTTTCTATAAGGAATTCGATGCCCCTATGGTCGGGATGGGACCATACAACCCGCATCCTGAGACGCCGCTCACGCTCTCCGGAGCGCCTTACCCTTCAGCCGAGAGGCGTCTGGCTCTCGGCCTGAAGATGATCGCTCTCCTGCGCCTGCTTGTGCCCGACATCAACATTGCCGCCGCCACGGCCCTTGAAGTGCTTGACCCTCGTGGCCGGGAAAAGGGCATCCTTTCGGGAGCAAATGTCATAATGCCGAACATCACTCCCGAGGAGCAGATGGTAAAGTACAATCTATACGACCGCAAGACACTGCTTCGTGACTGTCCTTCCTCTGTTGATCCCGAGAAAAGAGACACTCATATCTGCCGCAACTGCGTCTTCCCCTTCTGTTCCCTCGGTGATGACCTGAACGGAAAGAAGATAGTCATCGGCTACGGCCGCTGGGGCGATTCCAAGCACTTTAAGAAGCCTTGAGCAGCGACTGCGCGGCCAATACCAGGAACATATAATGTGACGATCCTCCTCCGAGGACGTATTCTGTCTGCTGCCACAGATAAGGGAATTCCAGCAGTTCCGGAAGGTCCGGACGGATGATGGCCGTACCTGATATCACGCCTCCGGGAACATAGGACCAGTCCGCCCTGGTTGTTCCGTATGCTGTAGTTGCAGAAACGGCACCCACACCCGAAGCGAAGGACGCAGTGTTCTCTCCCGGATGGCGGCCCAGGATGAAGTGAAGTGCGTCGAAAACCAGGTCGGCGTCGAATATCTCAGGATATGCGCTGCACAGGAAATAATACTGGTAGCCGAAACTCTGGATATCCCATCCCGCACCCCATATGGATGGCTGGTAAGGTACGCCATATGGGGTTGCAGCCGCTCTTTCAATATAGTTATCCTTTAGGTCCGCCAATGCTCCGCGGAATGCATCCGCGAAGGCTTTTTCCTTACCGTCAGTGCTGTTCTCCCAGGCTTTGGCCACCCTGGCTGTGAACCAGGCGCTCCTGCCCATTCCCTGAAGGATTGAAGATTGCTGTTCAAGGATATAGTCTCTATATATGTCTTTCCCCGTGGTCAGGTACAACTCCACGGCTGCCTGGAGCCTGTTGCCGGGAGTGCTCCTAAAGAGGTTCTCGGCCATATCCAGGCATTTTTGAGCCAGGGCGTCGTTATATCCCTTGAGGATGCGAGCCACTCCGGCCATATCCGCAGCGGTGGTCCTGTCACGTGAAGGGTTGTTCTCGGTGTAGATCCAGCGGTCGTCTCCGTTTCCAGGGATTCCGTCAGTCATTGCTGCTGCATCTCCCAGGATCACATATTGCCTTATCTGGCTACTGATGATTCCGCGGTAGGGCCTTCCCAATGCGGTATAGGCGGAGATCACTGACAGGGCTCCGTTCTCAATCTGCTGCAGGATATCATTGCGCCCATCGGGCTCGTGTATCTCTGTAACGTGCTTTTCAAAGTCGATTGCAGTTACATCAATCTCCGGCTTGAACTGTTCGTATGCCATTGAAAGGATGTAGGACTCCCCTGCCTGGGACTCTATCCTCAGGTCCAGGTCTCCGGCATCGTGCCAGCCGCCGACGGCAACACCTGGAACGGCCTTGCCAGGAGCGTACTTGGAAATGCCGGGCCTCTGGTCGTAGCCGTCTATTCCGTTTTCGTTCAAGGCCATAAGGGCGTCATCCATATGGCAGGCGTCGTGCCATACGCGGTACTTCTCGTTCACCCTCATATGACACATCTGGTTGGGCAGGAAATACTCTATTACGGGCTGCCAAACGCCTCTGTCGTAAACATCATCCGAGATTCTGAAGATAGAAGATGCGGACTGTCCGTATCTAACCTGATACAGACCCGGTTCGCTGATTTCGCTGAAATCCACCTTGGCGTAATTGAAGCGGAGGAACTTGCCCCAGGCCTCGGGCTTAACGCTCAGCACGCGCTGCTCTCCACTGGCATCGATACGATACACATCTGCGTTGCCCTTGGACTCTTCCCTTGCGTCCAATTCCAGGATGGCCACTTTTGCCTGGGCGGGATGATATCCTACCTGCGAAGTCTGAACGACCGGGGCGTATGTCCAATCCTTCACAATGCTGGGACGGATTATCCATTTTACGGCCTCTTTCGTGGCCCCTGCGGGGATTTCAGTGCGAAGGACGAACCAGCCGTTGTTGTGGTTCATACGGCCGTCATAGAGCTTTAAATCACCATTTAATGATTCGACTGTCAATTTGGAATACGGATCGTCCGGGCGGGATACGAAGCAGCGCCCGACAGCGTAAGGCTCTGCTATGATGTCGTCCGCCACAATAGGGTTATATCCCTTGCCTTCAGCTACCAGACGGTCGAAATCTATTATGGGCCTGTTCTCCAAATGAAAGTCTCCTGTATGCTTGTAATTAGGCTCTGTCTGAAGCAGCGGGGAATTGGGCTGACGGGGGTAGATTCCGTCTTTACCATCCATAATCCAGGGTTTTCCAAAGAGGGATCCGGGGAAGAACTCAAGGTTAAAACCCGCTTTACCGATGAAAGCGTCAGGAATAGGCTGGTCCAGGTCAAGTGTAACCTCAATATGGTCGCCCACAGCCTTTGCCGTAACTGAATACTCTATTACGGCATCGGGATAGATCATAGGGTTGAAGCCTGTGAGGTGGCGGCTGGAATCAGGATATGCCAGGCGCGTGACAATCACGTCATCGCCCTCTTCCCTCGATATCTGACGCGGAACAGGCTGCCATTGTCCGGGCGTCGCCTCGAAGCGGAGGTCTCCGTTGGTTGCCACCCTGTGGCCGTTCATAATTACGCAGATGCCTCCCTGGTGCCCTTCCGGGTAGAAATCGTTGAAGGCCATCACATCCACGCCTTCATTCCGGAAATACCCTTCCGGTCCCAATGTGAATTCCTGTGGCTTGGTTGCGCAGGATGCTGCAAGCAGAGCCGCTGCCAGATAAAACAGTATCTTTTTCATAGCGCTTACCTATAACTGAATGCTTTGTATGAATGGGGCTTCAGGGTCATTGAAGGATCTGTTGCCTCACCTGTTTCCAGGTCTGTCAACTTAATGTCGCCCTCCGTTCCCACGAGTTTAATATCGACAGGATCATCATTGAAATTCTCTACGATGACGGACTTGTTGTCATAGAGGAAGAGGCTAACCTTGGAAGGTCCCTGAAGATAGAGGTCGAAGTCCTTGCTCATAGTGCGGCGGATGACGTTCAGGGCACCGGCAGGATAATCGTACAAATTGCCGAAGTCATCTGGAATTGTGAGTACGTATAGCGTTCCATTGGAGTATGTCGCTCTATGAAGTATCGGCCATCCGGATACTCCGTTGGTCAATGGACGCCCTGCGCTGACTACTTCCCAGCTGTCGTTGGTGAGGTATCTTACCTGAGGTATGAGAATGTCTTTTTCGCTCTTGCCGTAGCGTCCGAAATCGTTCACTATAGCTTTTAGGTCGTCGCATTGGAGTTCGCAGATATCGGCGATCTTCTCAGGCACGGCCTTGAGGAGCCCGGTAGTGATGACGACGTCCCCGCCAGACTTCAGCTGGCGTTCAATCTTTGAAGTAAGGTCGGGGTCAGTCGCAGCCTGAGCCGTCAGAAGTACGGTCTTGCGGCCCTCGGGGAAGGTGGGATACATATCCATCGGAAGGCCTATCATACCCAGGTAATTCTGCAGGAATTCCTCTCCAGGAGCGTGATAAATCTTGTAGGAATTGATACCGATTGGATTGCCCAATTTGCCTACCAGTTCGTCCGCCTGACGCAAAACCACGTCGGCTATACGAGCCATCGTGGTTGGGGTGACTGTCTCGTTGCCTTTCTTGAATGGAGCCGTCATCTGGTCGTAGTTCCAACTGGTTCCCATATCCTGCCAGGGGGCGCGGAAAGAGGGATTAAGCGCAACATTCAAGAGCTGGTTGTAAGCGAACAACATTACGTCTCTGCCCTTGGCAATGGCGGTTAGGAAAAGCTGTTCCGCATAGCGGTCCATGCTCATAGTAATGCCTCCGGAATCTACCCAGCCTCCCCCGTTTCGTCCGTCGGAGATATTCTCGAAGTACCTCATTATATTGTAGCTGAGATAGTTCTGCAGATGCTGGTTGCCGGCCGGATTCCTGGTCTCTGTTCCAGTCCATACTCCGTCGAAAATCTGAGGGCCGTATTCCAGGTTGAATCCCAACCCCTGAAAATGGTCGTACCAGTTGGGGTATTTAATGATGACTTTCACCTTGGGATTGACCGCCTTGGCGGGGCCTACAACAAGGTTGCGGCCTGCCTCGTTCATAAGGTCAAGACGATACTGCGTCCAGCTCCTGCCGCCTTTTGCCTGAATCTCCACGTCCTTCTTGCTGCTGGTGAAGAAGAAGTCGTCCAGGAGGAACTCGTCAAAATGACGTGCGGTGTGTTCTGCCACTTTCTGAACCCAAGCCCTGTCTTCCGGATTGGAATAACTGAAGGTCTCAAAGTCGTTGGGCTCGCTGATGGTATAGGTGATGCCTCCGGCAACTTCTATCCCTTGTTTCTCGAAAAACGCCTTGGCCTTTTCCAGAGTGGCATCGTCCACCAGAAGCATGTCGCGATGAGTCTCCAGATAGATCTTGTCCACGTCTAGTTGGCTGGAGATGGTCTTCCAGGTGGATTCAAGCCACTGGGAGTCCTTCATCTTGTCCACTTCGAATGCCCGGACATATACGGAAACCTTGAAGTTCTTGTGCCTGGCTGTCGCCGGAATTGCAGCAGACAATGCCAGTATGGCAAACAGCAATGTTATCAACCCCTTTTTCATAATGTTGAGTGCTAATCTATTACTTACTAATATAGCCAAAAAACAAGACCGGGCAAAATACCCGGTCTTATTTTATATAATTCGGAAGCTTCAGTCTAGTCTTCTTCTCAGTTGGTAATCTCTTCGATCTTGGAGAAGTCGTTGGAGACCTTGTACACAGGAGAGTAGGCGCAGCGGTCACTTCCTGGGTGGCATATCCAATGAATGTGATTTCCAGGATGGAACCGGCAGGTGCCATAAATTGGAAATTACCGTCAAAATCAGTTGTCACACCGTTGGTGGTACCCTTCTGCATGATGGCAGCACCAAAGACAGGCTGACCATCTTCATCCACTATGGTACCTTTAACCGTAATTTGATTTTGACCGAAAACTATTGGTACGCTGAGCAGCATACCAAATAAAAACGGTAGAAACCGCCTGAAAAGAGTTTCTTCATAAAGTGGTTAGATTTGGTTAGTGATGTTAAATAAATATGTGATTTATTTAATCTTCAAAGTCAATGATTTCATAACAAATATATGACATCAGTACGACAATAACAACATTTTTCAGAAAAATTAAGAAGTGCCATGGAAAAGCAGGGGAATCACCCTTTTATTATGTATCTTTGTGTC
The DNA here is from genome assembly GCA_017437825.1 of Bacteroidales bacterium. Lineage (GTDB taxonomy): Bacteria > Bacteroidota > Bacteroidia > Bacteroidales > UBA932 > Cryptobacteroides. The sequence goes on along the minus strand of JAFRXC010000039.1, from coordinate 37,870 downwards.
AATGTGTGTAAAACGACTTATCTTTTCATTACTGATCCTCGCTGTGCCATTTCTTCTTAGGGCGCAGGGTATGGTCACTTCCGGCCAGAGCGACGGCATTTCAAAATCTGTCCGTTATGACGTTGCCAAGTTCACTGATACCAGGGACCGCAAACTGCAAGACGTACTTGACAAACTGCCGGGTATGTCCAAATGGGAATGGAGCGGAGGCACCAATTATTGGTATAACGGTGCCTGGGTGCAGAAAATATACATAAATGGTAAAGACATACTTGGTGGCAATTATCTCCCGGTTTACAATTTGAAGCCGGAGGACGTGGAGAGTCTGGCGATCCTTGAAAACCACGTTCACGTAAAAGTGATGAAAGGCGTCCAGTACAGTGACAATGCCACCTTGAACATAATCTTGAAGCCTGAGGCCAGTTCCGGCCTGTCCGGTTCTTTCAAGGCAGGAGCAGGCGTTGATCCCTGGCTGTACAACGCTGATTTTGGCGCCACGCTGTTCACGCCCAAATCCAGCAGCACCCTGGTATTGAAGGCTGACAATACCGGCCAGAACCTCGGAAACAACATAGGCAATTTCGGAAACGCCTCAACCACATATGGCGTTCAGCAGTGGCTTAACGTCAGCCCTTCGATGGCTCCGCTTTCAGACCAGAGAGTCCGCTTCAACAACAGCCTGTTAGGATCTGCCAGTACCACCGTCAGCCTCTCCCCTTCCCTAGACCTTAAACTGAACCTGGGATTCCATTCCGAGAACCTTAGGGCATCCAGCCTTGACGAGACCACATACTACATGAAAGAGGGCGGAGCCGTCGTGGACGTCACCGATGAGAATGCCCTCTCAAGGCAGAAGGACCTGGAAGGAAGCCTTACCCTGCTGTCTAATACAGAAAATAAATATCTTCAGGACAACCTGTATTTTGCGACTCGATGGCGCAATGTGGACAAAAAGATAGACGGCACTTTCCCGAGCGACCAGATTGTCCGCACCGGTCCCCTCCACATCAAGAACGAACTGAACTATTATTTTCCTCTGGGCAGGAACATTCTGGCCATAGATGTGGTTGGAGCATATGTATCTCGTCCCCAGTCCCTTACAATCCAGGATAATGACGGGACGCTGCAGGAGACCGTCACCAGCCATTCATCGTCCCTTGACGCCTCCGCCACTTATAAATTATCCCTGGGCGATTTCAATCTTTCGGCCAAAGGTGGAGCCGAATACAACGGAAGGTCTCTGGTTACCGAGGTGACCGGAATCGAAGATATGGGCAAGACGGGGAATGATTCACACCTGGGAGTGACCATGCTTTACACAGAGGCCGCTCTTACTTACATAGACGACAAACTGCAGGCAGAAATCACCGTCCCGTTCAAAGTGGGCAGGTACGACCTTAAGGACAATATCAAGGAGACAGACCTTACCAAATCCAAGTCCTATTTCTCACCTGCCCTGTCGATAAAATACGAGGCATCGGAGAATCTATCAATTAGCGCTGACGCTTCATATCAGCAGGACGAAGTGAACCGCCGCAGGCTGTACAGCGGGCTCATTTTCCAGGATTTCAGGCGTGCCGTACGGGGAATCCCTTCCTTCCAGGGCGATCGTGAAAAGAATCTGGAGCTGTCGTTCGCTTACAAATACCCGGAAGAATCCCTCTTCCTTAACGGTTCAGTTACCGGAGCCTGGAGCAAGGCTGCTTTCATCAACGTAATGGACTTCACGCCGGACTTCATCATCAGCGGTTTCGAGGAGTCCCCGGATGGAGTCAAGGACAGGAATACCAAAGTGGAGGCGGACATCAGCAAGGGAATAGAACCCCTCAAGGGGAAGGTTGGCCTGGGCGCCTCCTTTTCAGACATGTCTTCGACAATGGTCAGGAATTCTCACCTGATTCCTTTCGCATCTTCCGGCTGGACGCTGACGCCGAATATCAACGGAAGGGTTTTCAGCTGGCTCAATACAATTTACAGCCTGAACATGGAGTGGAATACGATCCGGATGACAGACGAAGGGCAAAGCGAGGGAGACACTTCCCACAGCAAGGGATACACTCAAACCCTGGAAACCATCTTCACTCCCTGGGAGAAGTTCAATTTCAGCTTCCTTGGAGAGCATTATTACACAGAGTTCGCAGATGATGCGGCCAAGCATCTGGTGCTGGTGGACTTCAAGGCAGAGTACATCCTTTCTGACGATTGGATCCTGCAGGCTGCAGCCACCAACATCCTTGACCAGGAGACTTACAATTACACACTGGTTGACAGCGACACTTTCTCCCGCTCGTTCACATCTTATTCGATACGGCCTAGGAATATCCTTCTGAGCATATTCCACAAGTTCTAGGAATACGGATGAAGTGAAATAATGATTATCTTTACCGCAAGATAGTTTAATAGATATCATGGCATCAATTCTGACAGCACTTCTGTCCCTATTCATATTACAGGCATCCCCCACCGCTTTCTGGAATGCTGTGGTCAACCATATCGAAGGCGACAATTATCAGCTTGTTGTAACCGGCAAGATCCTCCCGGATTACTACATTCATCCTATGGACGCAAATTCAGTAGGAACCCAGCTTACAATTGAGCCGTCTCCGTGGATAAGATTATCAGGCTCCACGGTTGAGGAGTATGAGCCCTCTGACTATAAAGGTGAGAAAGTTGTTACAGGAGACTATGTGCTGCGTCAGGACCTTGAAGTATCAGGTATGAGTTCAGTAACTGTGAAAGGCACGGTGACATGGAGTGCCTGCAGCGGAGATGAATGCCGTATGCCTGAAGATTATGATTTCTCTGTACAAGCCATTACTCCGAACTCGCTAGCGGCTAGCGCTGGCTCTTATACGACAGCTTCTTCAAGAGGCATTTGGGCGCTGATTTTAGAGGCCATCTTATGGGGTTTCCTGATGCTCCTGACTCCCTGTGTCTTTCCAATGGTCCCTATGACCGTTTCATTCTTCTTAAAGCAGAGTGACTCCCCCGGCTCAGGCCGGTTCAAGGCCTTTATGTTCGGGCTCTTCATAATCCTGCTGTACACAGTTCCTATATGCCTGATAATAGGACTCACTTGGGCCGTAGGAGGGAGAACGGTGACGGCGGACATCTTCAACTGGCTCTCGACGCACTGGCTGCCGAATATCCTTTTCTTCCTGATATTCATGGCCTTCGCGGCCTCGTTCTTTGGCGCGTTCGAGATTACGCTGCCTAGCAAGTGGACCAACAGCGCGGACAAGAACAGCGAGCGCGGTGGCCTGGGAGGCGTCTTCTTCCTGGCCCTTACGCTGGTTTTGGTCAGCTTCAGCTGCACAGGGCCGATAGTAGGCACAGTGCTCATCAAGAGCACTCAGGGAGAATTCTGGAGGCCGATGGTTACAATGCTGGCATTCAGCATAGCATTTGCGCTTCCTTTCGCCCTGCTGGCCTTATTCCCTTCTGTATTGAAGAAACTCCCCAAGAGCGGCGGATGGCTGAACAGCGTCAAGGTCGTACTGGGCTTTATAGAGATAGCCCTCGGCCTCAAGTTCCTCTCAGTTGCTGACCAGACTTATCACTGGCACTTGCTTGACCGCGAGGTTTACCTTGCAATATGGATAGTTTGCTTCACCTTGCTGGGCATCTACCTGCTTGGCAAGATACGCTTCAAATATGACTCCCCTGTCGAGTACATTTCAGTAGGACGCCTTGCTCTAGTGATCATTGACTTCGCCTTCGTGGTCTATATGCTTCCCGGTATGTGGGGCGCGCCGCTCAAGGCACTCAGCGGCTATCTGCCGCCGATGGAGACACAGGATTTTGTCTTGGGATCGGGCACGAACATTCAGGCAGCACCGCCGCTGACAGAAGTCTATGGCTCGGAGGTCTCTCTCCCCCACGGCCTTACCGGGTACAGCAACCTGGACGACGGCATTGCCGCAGCGGCCGTTCAGGGCAAGAAGGTGTTCGTGGACATCACCGGCCACGGCTGCGTCAACTGCCGTGAGATGGAAGCCCGCGTATGGAGCGCGCCCGAGGTACTCACCCGCCTCCAGAACGACTTTGTCATAGTTTCCCTATATGTGGACGACAAAACCAAACTACCTGAAAGCAAATGGGTTACGAATGATAAGGGGAAAGTGCTGAAGGATGTGGGAAGAGTCAATTCCGACCTTGTCCTTAAGCGTTTCGGTGTCAATTCCCAGCCGAATTACTTCATCTTGGACCAGGAAGGCCATATCCTGTCTGGTCCAAGAGGATACAGTCTGAACATAGACGATTTTGTAAAATTCCTGGATCTGAAAACGAACTGACCTATTGTTTCTTGATAAGGATACAAGCGCCTCCGCCCGGAGCCATCTGGATCTCCAGGGTGGTGTCAGAGTCTACGGTCATAGTCTCGCTGTAGGTATGCTCCCGATTCGTCCTGTAGTTGGCGTCAGGAGTATCCATATTGATTGTCGCTATCCAACTGCCTTTCGGAAGGAAAGACAGGGGAACTGACACTTTTCGTGCAGACTCGTCAGTAGCCGCGGCCACAAGGAAGTCGCCGTCAGCGTTCTGGCGCATCATCACTATATACTCCCCTATCTCGCCCGCAAGGGTGCGGCTCTCCCTCCAGGGCTGTTTTTCAGCTGCGAGGAATTCGAGCAGCTGCGGGTATTTGTGGTAATATTCCGGAATGTCGGGAATCACCGTGGCGCCGGACCAGGTAATCATCGTTCGGGCTATCTCTCCGGTAGCAGTAGAAGGCACTTCCTGGTTGTTGTCTTTCCTTGTAGTCCTGCCCTGATGCAATTCCATAAAACCGTTGTTCATATCCAGCGGGCCGGCCAGCATATTTACGAATACGGAAGTGACGAAAGTCTTGGGCTGGAATATCTGCCTTCCGTCCAGCTGAGCCTTGCAGTACTCGCGGGTGACGGCGTTTGGCCAGGTGCGCATCTGTCCGTATGGATGAACGGGATAGTCGTGGTAGTCCACAAGGAGGTGATGCTTTGCGCACAAACGCGTGATTTCCTGAGTCTTGCGTTTTTTTTCCAGAGGCGTTCCGTTCATAAAACCGTACTTTACGCCAGCAGCGCCCCACTGTTCGTACTGCGCCAGCGTTTCCTCTATAGGATAGCGGGTACCTGCAACGTCATTGAGGTACAGCCATACTCCCACTCCCCTTTCCTGACCGTATTTTATGATACGCTGAACATCCTGAGCCTTGTCTCCGTTGACGGGGTTGGAACTTGCCGCGAATTCGGGTCCGTACCAGTTTGCGTCCAGCACCAGATGACTGAAACCCTGCTCCGCGGCAAAGTCAATCATCCTGGTCCAGGAGTCGTAATTCATTCCATAGTGGTAGCCTTCCCAGACAGCGCCGTCAATGCGCCAGTCCCAGAGCGCCACACCGGGACGCACCCAGCTGAAATCCCCTTCGGGATCGGGGTTCAGAAGTTCAATCAAGTGCGAGTCCACCAGCCCTCCGGGAGCGTCAGCGCACATTATAACGCGCCAGGCGGATGTATATGGTGACGATGCCTCTATCTGCTCGGGTATTACCTCGAACGAGGTGGAGCCGGAAGAGGATTGAAGCCGCATTGGCCAGCCGTCTGCGCCGAGGCAGGCCTCGTGAAGGGCCAGATAACGGTTTTGCGCGGCCTTGACGGTCATTACGGGCAAACGCTCGCCGTCGGACTCCATCAGCCTCTCAGGGCCTATATTGTGCCTTTCTCCGTTATAGAACCACGCAGTGTAATTCCCGGCGAAATTGAATTCTGTCTTCTCCGTCATCTTTCCGGCCGGAAGGTGGGTGAAACGAAACGCAGCCCCGTCGTCATAAACCCTGACCTGTAGTATGCAGGAGCCGAGCCCGCTGAACACAACGTTGAACTCTCTCTGATGGTAACGGTCCGGGACCACCGAACGTTTGCCCCAAAGAGGCGTCCATTCCTTGCGGACGCTCTTCTGACCGCCCTTGGCAGACAGGCTTGTCACTTTGGGAGAGTTGATAATGTTGGCAGAATACCCTATTTCAGACCAGTCCACTGTGAGGACTCCGCCCACGTAAAGGCAGTATTTAAGTTTGCCGTCCTTGCCGGAATCCAGAGAGAATACTATTTTCTTGTCGGGAGACTTTACATTGATCACTTTTGCGTGCAGGGCCGGAGCCATAGCAAGCATAATGAGAAGGCAGAATATCTTTTTCATAATTATCAGTTCATTCTAATTGGTAATGACACCCCCTACGGAGACAGGGTTGCCGGCAGCGTCGAATCCTTCCACCACTACCTTGAACCTGCCCTGGTAGGAAGGAAGGCAGTACTCGAAAGCACAGCTCTCACCGGGAGAGAGTTCTATCTGGGGATGCCAGAGGATCGTCTGCCTGAGGTCAGGTGCCTGGCCGGATGTATCCGGAAGCCAGGAAACAACAGGATAACTTACACCCTGGAACTCCACTACACGGACATTGTCTCCGAAGGTATAAGATGGCAGGTTCTGCTTATATGTGACAAAGTCGATTACACCAGGATACGTCCGCCCTCCCAGGAAGAAGGTATTCTGATATATTACGATCTTTTCCACGAGAAGAGGGTCGTATTCCAGCAACTGGTTGTGGTCTGTCACAGGAACACCGTCCAGCAAAGCCAGGCAGGGTTGTAACGCATAAGGGACACTCCTGAAATCATCGTGGAGGGACACGCTCAGTTCCTTTCCTTTGCGTGTCCTGCGGATACTCGCTTCGGATATGTACTCTATGAACAGTTCTTCCATAAGGGGGAACCGGGTATAGTCGTCCAGATGATAGACGGCAGGTTCCACGTTGAAAGGAGTGAAAGAAGGAACGGGCAGGACGGAATACAGGGAATCGGCGCCGGTAGCGCGCAAAACCTGCATAGCCATACTTCTCTGGAGGATCTTCTCTTGAAGCGAGGCTGAAAGCGGAAGACCGGGTATGTCCGGGTCGCTGACACCGGCAAAAGGAGATATGATTTCAAGATGCGTATTTCCAGTGGTGATGCCGGGATCCAGGACCATATCCGTATCGCCATATATGTTCCTGGTGTAGAATGTGACTGTACCGTCTTTCTGAACTACTGAGGAATACAGGTCATCGATGCGTCCTGGCACGCATAGGAAAGCCTGGCTCCCTTCGGCGGCAGCTATGTCATCAGCCGTGCCTACCAGCCTGGCACGGACTATCTCCCCTTCGTAATCGGCAGTTCTTTTGTCTGAGAAACTACTTCCTGAAGTGGCTTTGGTGGCGAATGATACGGGATTGACCGTCTCCGGAGAAGGGATGCCGTCGTCGTGGTATACCGAAAGGCTCAGGGATACTGGACGGCCGGTATTGTTGGTAATTGTAACCGGGCCTGAGGTGTTCAGGGCAATTCCACCTGATGAGGGATGCTGATTGCCGTCCCTCAACTGAAGGTAATCTTCTTCAGGAAGGATTTCGACTCCGGAAGACGCGCGTGCAGTTGTGAATGGATTGATGATTGACAGGGTGCGGGCACCCTCCAGGAAGTCGTATCCGTCTTCATTGAAGCACTGTGCGGTATATGCCACAAGGCGGTAATTGCCAGTGGGGATAGTATTCAGAAGCGACATCACTCCGCCACCGCGGCCGTCTTCCAATGCGACTTTTGCGGTCTGGACGGGTCCGTCCGAAGAAACCAGTTCCAGATACGCAGTGCGGCTTCCGTCAGACATTCCCCCGTTTGTCGTATTCAGGCAGAATGCGGAGAAAAACAGCTCATCCCCGGCCACATACACGTCACGGTCCGTGGATACGTACACCCTTTCGGAAACGTATCCCTGGGATCTGGCAGGCAGGATGGCCGCGGCCAGCATCACTATGATTGATACGAATGCTTTTCTCATTGCTCTTTTATCATTCCCAGTCATCCGGTTTCTCGTAAGTACCCCCTCCGTATTCCTTGCAGTCCACGCATCTTGAAGGCGCCCAGTATGTAATGGTCAAGTCGCCCGGAGGGAAAACGGTTGCGTATGGGAGATACTGCATTTCAAAATAGTATTCCACCCACTGATTCTCTCTTACCTCTTCAGGCTCGAAATAGGGTTCTGCACTTTTGTAGAAATTTATGTCGATGTCGTCTATGATCAACTGCTTGCGGGAGATCTGGGCGACATTCACATATCCCATTACAAGTTCATCGGGCTCCTGGACGCAGCGGATGTTGCCAACCAGCTCGCTGGGATTGGGAGCGAACAGATTGCCGTTGTATTCAGAATTAGCCTTTATGTTTTCCCAATACAGATACGCATCCTTCGAAAGCGGCTCCAGGTCTACCACTATGCGGTAACGGTCCTGAATACGAAGGTCGTGCTGGTCTATGGGCAGGAATTCAAGGTCGACGAAGCGGTCGTCAGTCTGCTTCTCAGTAGAGAAGGTCATAATCTTCTTGGACACATCGTGCTTGTAGCAGGTATAGATATTCTCCTTATAAACGTCCCTGTATTCCAAATGACCTGACGGGCGTCTGGGGCTGGTGCTCGTGTCCACGAATTTTATCATCGAAAAGAACGGGGAACGGTAGCGCCAGTCTTCCACATAACTCCATTTGAAAAAGCTTTCCCCTTTGGAATGCATGCTCAAGGCTATAAAGAGGGTTTCTTTCTCGTAATTGAGATTGTAGGACAGGGAATCTATTTCAGGAGCCGTACATACCCGTTCCCAGGAGGATACATACTCTTTTCCGCTGTCCCTGTCAAGGAAATGCAGGCGATAGTTCTTGCCAGGGTCTGCAGCTTGGGTATCCACGGAATATGTTCCGGGATTGGAAGGATCTTCTACTCCGTCGAACACTTCCCCGGCATCATTCTCAACCCAGACTTTCCCGGAAGGAGGAATAGGTTCCACATTGGGACTGTTGATGGGAACGGTATGGCCTACGGTAACCGTCGTCTTGTTTCCTATGAGTATGTCGCCTTCTATCACCAGCGTACCCGAGCCGTCCTTTACTTCAGGAGTAAAGGGGTATATGCAGGAAACGGCCATCAGAGCAAGGCAGAATATGAATAACTTCTTCATCATCCGAACTTAATGTTAAGGTTGATGTAAGGAACAGGCGTGGCGAAGACTGATACCATATATCCCTGGATGGAAGTACCTCCCAGGGTGGTATAGTAGACAGAGTAAGGATTCTTGCGGCCTGTCACGTTGTAGACACCTATGGTAAATGACATATGTGTCAGCTTGCGCAGATAATGGCCGGGATCTATGTTCAAGGCAAGGTCCATCCTGAAATAATCAGGGATGCGGTAACCGTTCCTTGAGGAGTAGGCCAGGCGGTAACCGCCGCCATATTGATACACCGCAACCGGTATTGTCACAGGTCGTCCGGTGGAATAGTCCACATTCACTGAAAGGGAATAACGGTGCGTGAACTTGTAGTTGCCCACCAGCTTGAAGTCGTGCGGCTTGTCGTGAGGAGCGTTGTACCAGTCACCTCCGTTGATGGTCTCCACTCCCCTGTCCTGCATTTCGCGGAGCTTGGTACGGGAATATGTGTAGGACAGCCATCCGCTCAGTTTGCCCAGGGTCTTCTTTACCAGGAACTCCACTCCGTAAGCTTTTCCGTATGTTTCCACCAGGTCTTCAGGAAGGTGTTCGTTCATTATGAGCACTGCGCCGGACTTGTAGTCCAGGCTGTGGGAGACTCGTTTGTAATATGTCTCTACTGAAATGTCTATTGTGTTGTCCCTCACTGTCCAGTAGAGTCCGCCTGCAGCCTGCCAGCCCTTCTGGGGCTTGAGGTCTGCGCTGGCCAGGCGCCAGGCGTCCATCGGCGAGATGGACGAGGTGTTGGAAATTAGGTGGACGTACTGGTTCATAGAGTTGAAACCGGCCTTCACCGTCAGATGCTCCAGGATGGAGTATTTCGCCGACAGGCGCAGCTCTGGAGCAGCGTAGAACTTGGACGGAGAGAATGCGTTGAATGCTGACACTCGCATACCCATATCAACCGACAGACGTTCACCTGGTTTCCAGTTGTCACTGAGATATAATCCAGATTCCAGGCCACGGTCTTTAGGCAGGTACTTGTCCTCTACCAGGGATGCTCCGGTCAGCGGGGCCATATGGCCCGGATTGAGATTGTACAGGACGGTGGAGGCTCCGTATGAAAGGGAGTGCCTGTCATTCAGCACGCTGTTGAAACCCACCTTTGCAAAGCCCTGGGCCACTCCGGTGGAAAAGCTGTAGGCAGACACGGTGTTGAAATTGTCGTCAACCGTGTTGGCGTAGTTGTCATATCCGGCAGCTACTGTCATACCTGTCCTGCCGGACATTGTATGACGCCATTTGAGGGCTACGTTAAGGTTCGAATACCTGAAGGTGGTGTCGCCGTCGAAGGAGAATCCGTCCCTGGACCAGTATCCGTAGGCCTGAAGGGTGTTCTTGTCGTTCACGCGATGCGTAACTGATGCGTTCAGGTCGCTGAAGGAGGCTTTTCCTCCCGAATAACTGGTATTCTCGGGCAGAAGGTTGAATATCCAGTTGGAATATGTAGTGCGCCCGCCCAATATGAACGTGGTCCTGTCTTCGATTATAGGGCCTTCCAGATGGAAGCGGCTTGTAAGGAGGCCGAGGCCGAGGGAGCCTTGGATCTTCTTGGCGTTACCTTCCCTGCCACGGACGTCCAGCACCGAGGAGATTCGGCCTCCGAACTCGGCGGGAATTGAACTCTTGTACAGTTCTATGTCGTTGATCACGTCCGTATTGAAAGCGGAGAACAGGCCGAAGAAGTGGCTGGGGTTGTAGATGGTGCCGTCGTTGAAGAGCACCAGGTTCTGGTCGGCGGATCCTCCGCGGACATTGAATCCGCTTGAGGCCTCGCCTACGCTCTTTACGCCCGGAAGGGTGAGGACCACCTTCATCACGTCTGCTTCGCCGAAGGCGGAAGGGATCTTGGTGATGGTGTTTATCCTGACTTTCTCTATGCCCATCCTGGCATCGCGGTGGTTGACCATACTCTCTGCGGAAACGACGGCCTCCCTAAGGGAGGTGATTCTCTCTTTCATTACGACGTCCAGGCCGCCGTCGCTGTGCACGTTTACGTTAAGGTGCAGGTCTTCCAGAGAGAAGCCGCTGAAATCCAGGATGTTCTCTCCCAAAGGGAGGGACAGGCGGAAGCTTCCGTCGTTGTCTGTCATCGCATAGGAGCTGCCGTTGCTGCCGGTTACCAGCACTCCGGCTATGGGCTCGCCCGAAAGGATGTCACGCACCGTACCGTTGACGTACGCGCGGTCTCCGCGGGCGTTTTCGGCCTGGCCTACGTCGTAGACCTTGTTTGCGAAGGTGACCATCTCGTTGCCGGCATTGAGCAGGCGGAGAAGTTCGTCGTCCGTCTCTTTCCTTCCAGTGGAGAAGAAATCAGGAGGGAGGGTGGCGTAGATGTCCTTGCCTTCTATGTTCAGCCCTGAGGCTGGCAAAGAGGCAGGACTGGAATGCTGCGGGACGCCTTCAGGCAGGCGGAGGTCGTTGAAAGACAAGGCAGTAAGCGGAAGCGCAGCCGCACGGCGCTTTACGGCCGATGCGAAATCCCTTCCTTCAGGGTTTCGCAGGTAGCGCAAGGTCCTCCCACGCTTGAGCGGCCGGAGGATTCCGTCGCGCTCCAGGTAGAAAACCTCCGAAGGTTTGAAATAATACCTTGCGTGACCGTCTTTCTCGGCCTCTGAAAGATCTAAAGTGGGAGCCTTTGACAAATGCCTGTAGACCGTGCCGTCAAGGCCTTGGTGAACTATTTCGTAGAAGCCTCTGTCAACCTCATATCCTTTCCTGGAAAGATTCACATAGCGTTTGCCGTCCATCTCCACCCAGTCCACGTTGTCCCGGTCAAGGATTATGGCATAGTTGCTGCCGGGAGGATATGTCAGAGCCTCCTGTGCCACGGCATCAATATTCAGCGCCAGCCCGTCGAAGACCTGGCCGTCAAACATTACTTTTCCATTAACGAAATCAGGCGTATCCCAGAAATAAGTGCCTTCATACACTATGTTGTAGCGCGTTGCCTGACGGCCCCTGAAAATGGCAGCCCCTGATCCGGCATCCTGGAGAAAAGCCCGCTCACGCGCATTCCTGCCTTCCTGTGCCTGAAGACACAGGGACATAGCGCAAGCCAAGACAGAGAGAATGAATCTTTTGGTAGCGGGATGCATTTCGAATCAATTATTCGTAAATTTACAAACAAATCAATAAAATCAAAGAGAATATGACTTCAAGGCAGAAGGAAATCATAGACTTGATCCATTCCGAAGTGAAGCCAGCTCTCGGCTGTACGGAACCCATAGCCGTTGCCCTGGCCGTCGCCAAGGCAACTGAAATAATAAAGGAGAACTGCCCGGGAGACTGTCCGGAAGGCTGGCGTCGAAACGCCGACTTCAAGATTGACGTGGCTGTCAGCGGCAATATCCTCAAGAATGGAATGGGTGTGGGAATACCTGGTACCGGAATGGTCGGAATCCCTATTGCCGCCGCTTTGGGGGCTGTATGCGGAAGTTCCGCGCTAGGCCTTGAAGTGCTCAAGAATCTCTCTCCAGAAGATGTCCGGCGCGCCAAGCAGCTTGTGGAAGATAAGTCCGTCTGCGTGGAAGTAGCTGACACGGAGCATCTGCTTTATGTAAAGGCAACTGTCTCCCTGGAGGGCGCTCACGCCAGTGCGGAGGTGAATCCATTTGCCTACGCCGTCATAGAGGACAACCACGATCACATTGTGGAGACCAGCTTCGCTGACAAGATCCTTATGAGTTCCGAGTCCGCCGCAGCGGGCGCAGACTCCGGCATCAAGGATCACGGACTCTCCGTCAAGGAGATATTTGACTTTGCCCTCGGAATGACTTTCAAAGACATTGCCTTCATCCTGGAGGACCGCACCCTTAACCTTGCTCTTGCCAAGGAAGGCCTTGACGGCGACTACGGCCTCAAGGTGGGCAAAGCCATACGCGAGAACCAGCAGGAAGTGTTCGGGGACGATTTCCTCAGTTTCGCAATGGGAATGACAGCAGCAGCATCCGACGCCAGGATGGCAGGCTGCACCCTTCCAGCAATGTCCAACAGTGGAAGTGGCAACCAGGGCATCACAGTCAGCATGCCCGTCATAGCCTATGCGATCAAATATGAAATCGATGACGAACGCCTCGCCAGAGCCCTTATTTTAAGCAATCTGGTGGCCATACATATAAAGAGTTACCTGGGCAAGTTGTCCGCCCTCTGCGGCTGCGTAGTGGCCTCTACAGGCTCAGCCTGCGGCATTGTCTATCTTGAGGGCGGCGGTCTGAAGGAAGTTTCGTCCGCAATCCAGAATATGGCCGGCAACATAACCGGAATGGTGTGCGACGGCGCCAAGGTAGGCTGCGCGATGAAGGTGGCTTCCGGAGTGTCCTGCGCCGTTCAGTCCGCTGTCCTGGCACTCAGGGGCACCTGCATCCCCTCCACCGACGGCATCATAGAAGATGATGTAGAAAAGACCATCCGGAACGTGGGTAAGATCGGCTCTGCCGGAATGAAGACCACGGACCGGATGATCCTTGACATTATGCTGTGCAAGTAATTACTTGCCTGCTCAGTTTATTTTACTTTCTTGCCCCAATAAGTGGCATTGAGTGATTTCTCGGTACCTGCGTAAACTAGCGTGGCTACACGGGGAGATGCCTCCCAGTCTGCTTCGCGCTCTACGCATACTATTACGTTGCCAAGCGTAAGCTGCTTCTTGGACTCGTCATAGCTCCATTTGCCAGTAAGGACGCCGCTCATAGTTCCGTCGGCATTGAGAATCAGATCTTCGGCCTTGTCCTGGTTGGCGTAATCATACTTGAGGTTTATGTGCTCCCACTTTCCTACAAGTTCGGATTTCGTAATGGACTCCCCTGCAGGAAGGCCAGCATATCTTTCGGGCAAGGCGATAGGCCACAGGTCGTTGGGCTCGGATACTGAAGCAGGGCACCATACTATACGGCGGACGTGTCCCATCATTATGGCGTTACTGTAGGCGTTTCCGCCTGCTCCTGCCGGAAGCCTGCCCTGTGAGCAGTAGAACCAGTCCCCTGTTCCTTCCTGCTGGAAGATGGCGCAGTGCGAGAGGCCTACCCAGCCATATCCAGTCTTGAACTTGTATGGATGGGTCACTATGGGGTAACAATCTCCGCGTCCGTTGGTGAAGTTGCGTCCTGTAATGTCTGTGTAGGGTCCTTCTATGTTCTTGCTGCGCACCACGCGGGTGTTATAAGGAACATCGAGGCCGTCGTATGCCATAAACAGGTAATAATAACCGTCCTTGTAAATGATTTCCGGGGCCTCGCTTCCCTGCCAGCGGGAAGATGCGGTCCTGGTGCCGATACGAAGGCCGTAGCGTGCAACCAGGTCATCGGAGCTGTCCGCCCAAGGATCACCCAGCGGAGCATTGACAGGCTTTCCGCTCTCAGGATCGATCTGAAGCAGGGCGAAGCCGCTGTGCCAGGAGCCGTGGATGAGGTAATGCTTTCCCTCAGGCGTCACTATGTAAGTGGGGTCGATGGCGTTGTAATAGAAATACGCGTTCCAGTCATTCTCGTTGGGACGAGCCCATCCGTCGCGGCCTTTGTCCGAAGAGGAGCAGGTGACGAATCCCTTGTCCTCCCATTTTGCATTGGCGGGGTCCGTGCTCTCGCACATTCCTATGAAAGCTCTTTCTCCCCAGCTGCCGTCGAATGAAGTACCGCCTTTCTTTATGTTGTTGTTGACAACGATGCAGTAATACATTCTCAGTTTGTCAACACCTCCTACGTTAACCTTGCGGATGACGGGAGCCCAGTATCCGTATGAGGGATTGGCAATCTCGGGAAGGTTCATCCTGGACCTTATGGCATTAAGGGAATCCTTCACCCAGGTGGGAGCGCTGTTCATAGGGCCTGGAAGATATGTCCAGTTTACAAGGTCCTTGGAGCGCTTCCCCTGGAAATGCTTGCCGGTAGTGGCTTTCTCGTGCTCGTTGCCGTAAGAAGCGTCTGTACCGTACATATAGTAATAGTCGTTGTAGTAAGCTATGGACGGATCGTGTACGTTTGCCAGGTTCCAGCTGTTGTGGTTGCTCCACGCAGAAATAGAGGAGTAATCATCAGCATAATCCGGTATTACATAGCTGGAAGGAGTTGGATCGGGAGGTGGAACCGGTATGTCATCATCAGTCTTTATTCCTTCCGGTGCCGCAGGGTCTCCGCAGGCTGCGATGAGCGCCATTGCAAAGATGGCTGGCACAAAACGGATAAATCTGGAAATTCTCATAGCATTTAAATTATTGTGGAGACGAGGAATCCCCCGTCTCCACAAATATAGTCAAATAATTAGTTGAGATCTACTACAGGGTGAACCTTTCCATAACGGGCAAGCCACTCGGGAGCGTTGTCAGTATTGGTATTGGCTGAGTTTCCGTGAAGATTCTGATTAGCATTCCTGGTATCCTGGAAAATAGGGAAATACTCGTGTCCGGGAGTGAAATACTTGTATGAATAATCAGAAGCCGTGGTGATGTCGAGTTCCTGAGTTGAAACAGGAGCATCTTCTGCAGTATCCAGGATAAAGCAGCTGTGCTGGCTGATCTGGGCCAGACGGGCGCTGTCGTAGAAGAATCCCCAGCGGATAAGGTCTACTCCGCGGCCGTTCTCACATCCGAACTCCTTGGGACGCTCTACATTCGCGATCTGCTCGAAAAGTTTGTCAGCGGAGCCGAAATCAGCAAGATTGAGGCTGGCGAGACCAGCACGGTTGCGAACCTGGTTGATCCAGTCGATTGCCTGCTGGGTGGGACCGTTAACCTCGTTCTCGCACTCTGCGGCGCGAAGGAGGACATCGCTGTAGCGCATAAGGCGGATGTTGATGCCGCAATGCAGTCCTGCGTTCACGGTGTTGTATATGTTTGCCCTGGCGTTTGTGAATTTGGCGATTGCAAGACCTCCCTGCGCGTTGTTGGAACGAGGGTTGGCGCTTATCTCACTCTGGTATACCACGTTGGAACGAGGATCTCCGTTGGGATATGCGGCAGTCTTGGCTCCTGTATAAGAGCTGTATTCAGGCTCATAGCTGAGTATGGTCCAGTACAGACGCGGATCCAAGGTTCCGTCTGTGCAGCGCTCTGCCTTGTAGAGATTGTAAAGCCAAGGTGAAGCTGCAAGGTCTCCCCAGCTGCCGTTCTTCTGAGGTGCGAAGTTGGACTCTACTGCGTGGCCCTGGGTTGCATTGGAGCTGATATTGACAGGGGTCCACTCGTCGTCGGTTCCGCCTGTTCCGTAGTCCATGAACTGGACTTCGAAGAGGCTTTCTGCGTTGTTCTCATTAGCTGTTCCTTCGAGGAAGTTGGCGCCATAGTCAGCCATCAGTTCGTAGTGGCCGTACTTTCCGTTTATGATGTCCTTGAGGACAGCGAGAGCGTCTGAGTAATTGTGGCGGAACATCAGGACGCGTGCGTAGTATCCGGCAGCAGCGCCGCTGGTGGCGCGGCCCTTAGCCCACTCGCCGCCTTCGTCACGGCTGGGAAGAAGATTCATAGCCTCCACGAGGTCGGTCTCCACCTGGTCCAGGACAACGTCCTGGCTTACGTTCTCAGCGTACATAGATTCGATTGATGAATACTGTGAATAGTCGGTGAAGAGAGGAACCTCATTGTAATAAGTAGCGAGGTTGTAGTATGCAAGGGCGCGGAGGAAAAGGGCCTGGCCTTTGAGGTGGTCGATATTGGTTCCCTTCATTCCGTTCTCCTCTATTCTGGACAGAACCAGGTTGCAGCGGTTGACCACGTGGAAATTGTCCCTCCAGGGCCAAAGGTCACCGATATCTATCTGACCGGATGAATTGAGGTTGTCATAAGGCAGGTACCACTGCTGGGAGGAATTCCAGACCTCGTCTCCACGGACTGCGTCCAGAGTGTAGCCAACGCGGGCGAATGTGCCTTCCAGGCGGATTCTGTTGTAGCAGGCCACGATAGCCTCCTGAAGGTCGGACTCCGTCCTTCCGAAGTCATAGGTGGTCTGGTTGTTAGGATTCTTCACATCCAGGGCAGCCTCGCAGGATGCCAGGGATACGAGCGTAACGAAAGAAGCCAGAACGTATATAATCTTTTTCATATTCTTGTTCATTTTAGAATTGGACATCTTAGAAGGACAGTTTCACACCCAACATTCCGGTAACAGGAGCCGGGTATGAGCAATAGTTATATCCAGGAGTGAATGCTCCGCCGGCGAAGTCAATGTTGTATCCTCTGTACTTGCTGAGGGTAAGGAGGTTCTGGCCGGACAGATAGATGCGGGCGGTGCGTATGAAGGCGTTTTCGCCGAAGATGCCGTCAGGCAGGTTGTAACCGAGTTCTACGTTTGCGATTTTCCAGTATGCGCCGTTCTGAAGGAAGCGGGAACTGAACATATCGTTGGTGATGGAACCTGTAGCCTTGTAGTAAACGCGGGGCACAGTAGTGCTGGGGTTGTTTACGGTCCAGGCATTAAGAAGGTCTGTGCTGCGGTTAGTCATTCCGTATGAGCTGCGGAGAGTAAGGTCTACGAAGTCGAGGAGCTGGTGACCTGCTGCTCCGAATGTGGAGATGCTGAGATCGAAGTTCCTGTACTCGAACCGGGCGCTGAGACCGAACTGAACCTTAGGCATTCCGCTTCCGATGAAGTCCTGGTCGTCTGCAGTGATCTGACCGTCGTTGTTGACGTCCTTGTATGCCACGTCACCAGGCTGTGCACCGTTCTGGATCACGCGGTTGCCCTTGTCGTTGACGCGGTTGTCAATCTGGTCCTGGTTCTGGAAGATTCCTTCGTAAACGTATCCGTAGAAGCGACCTACCTCTGCGCCCAGAACGGTGCGGGTGTATCCGTCATTGCGGGCTTCTCCGGAAGGACCGAGAGACACTACCCTGTTCTTGGGAAGAGTGATGTTTCCGGACAGTTCATACCTGAAGTCATTTTTGTAATTGCGGTAAGAAGCGGAAAGCTCGACACCGGTGTTGCGCATTGAGGCGGCGTTCATGGTAACGCTTCCGTTGGTAGCTCCGGCCTCTGCAGGAACGGGCACGCTGTAAAGCAGGTCCTCTGAAAGGGCGTTATAGTAATCTACGTTTACTTCCAGGGCTCCAGCGAACATTGCATAGTCAAGACCAACGTCAAACGTCTTCTTCTTCTCCCAGTGAATAGCTGTATTCACATAGTTTGAGATGGAGGATCCGGTAACCTTCTGGCCTCCGAAGCTGTAAGTGTAGTTTCCACGGGCCATCGTGTCCATATACTGGTACTCACCGATGTTCTCGTTTCCAAGGATACCGTAGCTAGCACGCAGTTTGAGGAGGCTTACGAGGTTAGGGTCAACCTGGAAGAAAGGCTCCTTGTCAATACGCCAGCCAAGTGAGAATGAAGGGAACCAGTCCCAACGGTCTGCAGATGAAAGGCGGCTTGAACCGTCACGGCGCACAGTTGCCTGGAAGAGGTAGCGTCCGTCATAGTCATAAGTGAGACGACCGATGTAGGAAGCCAGCACGTGCTCGCTCTCGAATGAAGAAGCATCCCTGTCAGCAGCGTTGCCTACCTGGAGGTAATAAGGTTCGGGAAGGTTGTTTCCCCAGCCGCTGAGAGTGTGGTAAAGCTCACGCTCGAAGGTGGTACCAGCTACGACATTCAGGTGATGGTTGCCGAACTTGCCGTCATAGGTAAGGTAGTTCTCTACCAGGAAGTCGCTCATGCTGCGGTATCCCTCAGAAAGGCGCTCGTTGCTCTTGGAGAGATAGTTTGTCGTACTCTGAATGAAGGAAGGAACGAATGTGAAGTCCTTTGCATAAGTACGGCTGTATGACAGGTTGAAGTTGTAATCCAGCTTGTGGTTGTCATTCTTCTGTCCGATCATGTCCAGGAGGTCTGCGGTAACAGATCCTGTAGAAACTATACGGTCTACCAGGGTGTTGCGCTCAAGGAGGTTGTTGTATAGAAGAGGGTTGGTCATACGGATATCTCCGTGTACGTCGTCATAATAAGTACCGAATCCCCAGGAATCGTAGTGATACTCGGAAGCAGCAGGAAGGATACGGTCAAGGAACCAAGTGTCGCTGTCGTATGCCTTGATAGTAGGAGGCATGAGAAGTGCAGATGCCATTACAGGATACTGGCTTCCGTAGAGTCCCTGTACATACTCGTTGGCATTTGAGAGGGACATGCTGTCCTGTGAGCTGTGGGAATAAACCACGCCTGTGCGGAATTTGAGGAACTTCACGTCGAGGGTGTTGTTCACGCGGGTGGTGAAACGGTCGTAGTTAGGACCGGCGCCCACCATTGTACCACGCTGGCTGAAGTAGTCCAGGGCAATATTATAGGTGCTGTTCTCACCGCCGCCTGAAAGGTTGATGTTGTGGTTCGGGCGGATACCGGTCTGGAACATCTCGTCAAACCAGTCTGTGTTTACCTGTGAAGGATTTACATACTTGGCGCTGGTGGGATCGTATCCGGCAGGAACTGCCAGGGCGCTGTTCTCGAATGCCATCCTGACAAAATTGCCGTACTGCTCAGAATCCATCACCTTGTAGACGTTCTTGCGGATCTTGTCAACTCCGAGATAACCGGTGTATTCAACCATGACGGGCTGGTTCTTCTTTCCGCCCTTGGTGGTGATGATGACAACTCCGTTGGCAGCGCGTGATCCGTAGATAGCGGCTGCAGATGCGTCCTTGAGAACCTGGATGGTCTCGATGTCGTTAGGAGAGAAGTCACGGATGGTTGTTCCCATAGGAACACCGTCTATTACATAGAGAGGGTCGGTGCTGCCGAAGCTGCCCAGACCGCGGATGCGGACTGCAGGGTCGGCGCCAGGCTGACCGTCAGAGGTGATCTGTACACCCGCAACCTTACCTTCAAGCATTGAAGATATGTTGGAGTGAGAGACCTTCTTCATCTCGTCAGCGTCCACTATTGCTACTGAACCGGTGAGGTCCACTTTCTTCTGGGAACCGTAACCGATCACGACAACCTGGTCAAGGAGCGTGTTCTCGGGTTCCATCGCTATTGTTCCAAGGCTGCCGGCGTTGCTGACGGTAACCTCTACTGTCGTATATCCTACTGTGATTATCTGGAGGACAGATCCTACGGGAGCGCTCAGGGAGAAGTTTCCGTCAAGATCCACTGTAGTTCCGGTGGTAGTTCCCTTAACTACTACGCCTGCGCCCAGCATGGGCTCTCCGTTCTCGTCAACTACGGTACCGGTCACAGTCACATTGTCCTGCGCCTGGGCATAGAAGCCGTTCTGTCCGCCAAGGACAGCCGGAGAAATTGCCAGAACTGCGCAGAGTGCTATGGTTGAAAGTATATGTTTCATTTTCATTGTTCTTTGGTTTAGTCGAAGAGTACGAGATAAGATTCCTCGGTAACGAGGGCTGCCTGGAGGTCTTCACCGTCCACGGCGATGTTGGTGTACTTCTGGAAGTGCTCTTCTCCATTAGGATATGTCACCTCGTAAAGAACCTCAGCAGTTCCGTTACCATTGTTGGTAACCGTAATGGTAACCATAGACATATTCTGCATTGATGCGAATGAATCGAAGTTCCAGTTGCTCTCGGCAACAGTTCCTTCATAAGAGTCACCCCAACCGAAGTTGTCCATACGTACGACGCAGTACTCGGAGAGGTCAGCACGGCGCATTATCACGCACGGTGAGTGCCAGTTTGCAAGGTTGTCTGAATAAAGCTGCATCTTTATCACCTTGCTCTCTCCTGCTGCCACCTTGTAATCCTCAGAGAATGTGGTCCACCAGGCGTTGGTGAAGTCAGGCATTCCAATTCCTGCGGTTCCCTTTACCGCTGTCACCTCGCAAGTAGTAGTAATGGTCTCGGACATTCCGGCATATGAGATCTCCACTTCCTGTGTGCCGGCTTCAGGCTGAACCTGGCCGAATGAAAGGGTCGCATTGTCGATGATGCCGGTAGATCCGTCAGCATAGGTAGCTGTCACCTCAATACCTGTAGAATAGAAATTGACAGGCTGATCATATATGTAATAAGTAGTTACCGCAGGTGCCTTGGTCACTTCGAGAGCAGTTACAGGGTTGGTAACCTCTATCATTGCATAGCCCGCTACTGATTTGCCGTAATTGCCCTGCTTGGTCTTGCTGTATGAGTAAACCAAAGTCTTCTTGCCAGTAGAAGCGGTGAATGTCTCGTCAAGGGCGAATGAAACGTCCTCGATAGGAACTACAGCTGAAGAATTATCTGTGAAAGTAACCGTAGCCTTTGCTTCAGCTATGATATCCTCTATGGGTGAGCCCATCTCTACTGCGACAGGAAGGCCTTCTACTACTATGGAAGCGGCATCTTCATCTGCTATTTCAGCTATTTCAGAAGGAACCAGGTAAGCCTTCTTTATGACGAAGTGGCTTCCGTCACAAACCAGGAACGCATTGATGTCCTCTGTAGAAGACACGGGCTGATTGTACTTTTCAGTAATAACAAAGCCGTCCTTTGCCTCGTTCTTAACTTCAAGGAAAGCGTAGCCGGCGCGTGCGTGGTCAAGAGAAAGAGTAACGTATGCACCCTGCATCTTCTCTCGGAACTCGTCCCAGTTCACCTCCTGTCCGCCATAATCGAAATCGATCATTGCAGAGTTGTAGTCTCCATTTCCCCATCCGTATGCGTCAGAACGAATGACAAAGTATTCTGAATAGCCATCTGTATCTCTTTCCTTAGGAGAAGAGACACAAACGTTCCAGTTATTCCAGTTATTGGCACCGGAACCGTAGTTTTCGAACTCTATCACCAGTTTCTTTCCCGACGGGACAGTGAAATACTGGCTGAATTCGGACCACCAGCCGGACGAATTGTCTTCGGCGCCGACAATGGCGGTAGTGATGGTGATCTCGGTATAGTCGTCGGACTGGTTTGCCTGCTTTTCAGCTTCATACTCCGCAATCTTGTCTGCCAGATCTTCCGGAGCATCCACTGCATAGGGCTCAAGACCTTCACAACCCACCGACACTGCTGCGACAGCAGCAAGAGCGATAAACGCTTTCAGCATCATTCTTAGGTTTTTCATTTGTCTTAGTGTTTTAATTAATATTGAATATATTGTAATTAATCAAAGTGCAACTGAGGGCCATCCTGCTTCTGACCAGTCTATGGGTTTTACCAGCAGTCTGGAGTCATATCCGAAATCCCTGTCATAAGCGTGGAAAAGCATTATGTCAACTCCGTCTTTCTGAACGACAGCACAATGTCCGGCTCCGGGATAGCGGTCGTTACCGCCTACTACTACGGTGCCTCCTCCCTGCATCAGGGGAACGCCTGCGGCATCGATGTAAGGACCGGTAACCTCCTTCGCGCGCCCGCACACAACTTTATATGTGCTTTTGGCTCCGCGGCAGCAGAGGTCATATGAAACAAAAAGGTAATAATAGCCGTTGCGGTACACGATGAACGGGGCTTCCACGGCTCCGTTGCCCGGATCGAAATCAGGTCCGCGAGGGTCAGCCTTTATTGCATCGTCTGTCTGCGAAGTATCTTCTGCCGTACCCTCCGGCCTGCGGCAGATGGGGAACCACTCCTGAGGCTCGGCCAGCTTTGTCAGGGTATCGTCCAGACGGACCAGCTTGATGCCTCCCCAGAAGGAGCCGAAACTGAGCCAGCCCCTGCCTTCTGAATCTATCACCACATTGGGGTCGATTGCGTTCCAAAGATCGCGTCCCGCTATCGAGCGTACGACGCAGCCGTGGTCTTCCCAATGATAGTCGGGAGAAGAGGGATTGAGCGTGCGGTTGGTAGCGACTCCGATGGCGGAAGTGTTCTTGCCAAATGAAGAGCAGGAGTAGTACAGATAATACATCCCGTCGTGATACAGAATGTCTGGCGCCCAGGTGTGACCGATATAACCAGGAACAGTTTCTACCGCCCATTGAGGAGCCTTGTCGAAAACCCGTCCAGCGTGATCCCAGGTTTTGAGATCCTTGGAGCTGAGTATGTCAATACCGAAGCTGGTTGAGAATAGATACCAGGTTCCGTCGCAGTATGCAGCCACAGGATCGTGCATTGGTGGATAGGCCATTGGCCACTGTGGAGCCTGCGCCTTGCAGTTTGCCGCAAAGAGGAACAAAGCGGCAATCAGGATGGTCATTTTTTGCTTCGGTGTCATTATTCAATGGTTTTCTGAAGCAAAAGTAGACAATCCTACTTCCCTAAGAGTTCACAAAAAAACTGATTAGGTGGATTTTTGAACACTATGTTGCGGGGTACGAACTTGGCGATACTCCAAACTCTTTAGAGAAGCAGCGTGTGAAGTACTTTGGATCGTTGAATCCTACCTCATACGCAATCTCCGAGATGTTCATATTATGAGTCTCGCTGTTAATGAGCAGCATCTCCCTTGCAATGGAAAGACGGTATGTTCTTATGAACTGGCCTATTGACTGGCCAAGCGTCTCCTGTATACGGTTGTTGAGAAGAGTCTTGCTCATTCCCATTGCAGAGCAGAATGCAGCTACGTCCAGTTCGGGGTCTTTGTACATCTCCCTGATGGTCTCCAGTACCTTGGCCACGAACTTCTCGTCCCTGCTCTCCGCAGGTCGGCTTTCCTGGAGGGAAAGTATCTTCTGACCTGCCAGCTCTTCATTCTGGCGTGTCAGAATCTTGTTCTGCCGTGACAGTTCTTCGGTCTTGTCTTCCAGAAGTTTCTTCTGATGATTGATCTCTCGCGTACGCTCTTCTACCTTGGCCTGAAGTATCTCCCTTTGACGGACAAGGGATTTCATCCTCCAATCGTGCCATGCCAGTATTGCAAAGGCAATGAGCATTCCTACCAACATGTAAAATACCCAGGAGTGATAGAAAAATGGAGTTACCCTGATGGGAAGGGAAGATTCCGCCTCGGTTAAACCGGCCTCGTCAGATGCCTTTACGTGCAGGACATACTTGCCCTTGCGCATTGAAGTATATGAGAGATAATTGCGGCCTACAGGAAGTTCCTTCCACGTATCGTCCTGTCCTTCAAGATAATAGGAATACCTTACAGACGAGGCAGGGCCAAATGTCAGGGCAGAGAACTCAAAGTTTATGGAACGGTCCTTCTCGTGCAGGCGCAGCTGTTTGGGCGCGCTTGACAATACCAGACGGTCTCCTGCGGTTATACGGGTAAAATGAAGGCGGGACAATGCCGTCTCTGGCGCCCGGTAGTCTGGATCCAAGATGGAAAGTCCAGCCACATTGCCGAAATACAACTCTCCGGATGAAGACTTCAGGGCAGCGTTCCAATAAAACTGGGATGACAGGAGTCCGTCCCTTGTATTATAGGATATAAAGCGCTCTGTATTGGGAGAAAACAATGACAGGCCGTTTTCCGTAGATATCCACAGACAGCCCGAATTATCTTCCAGTATACATTTGACTCCGTCGTTTACCAGTCCGTCTTCCCTGCTGTAATTCTTGAAAACAAAATCTCCGTCCTCGTCTTCCTGTACCTTGTATATGCCATTGCCATAGCTTCCCAACCAAATGACTCCTTCAGATGACTGGCATATTGAATATATTTTTTCTACTGCGCCGGATGTCGGGTTGTCAAGCTTGTATTTGAAATTCCGAACGGGGAACGCATAGTCTCCCCCACTTCCCTGACGAGCTTTCAGATCGAAGATAAACACACCTTCCTGACTTCCCATCCATAGCCTTCCATCATTGTCGATGCAGGCTCCAAGGCATCCAAATGTCTGCTGGCGCAATGCCTGGTATATGGTCCCTGTCTCAAGGTCATAATAGTAGATCCCCGTATTGGTTCCTATCCACATCAGTCCGTTGAGTTCATCCAAGGCCAGGGACCCCACATTGCTCAGCCTGTCGTCTGAATTACCCCGGGGTACAAGCCTCGATTCTACTCCAAAAGGAGGATTGCCGGAAAGGATGTCAAGGCCGCCGCCCCAGGTACCTACCCAGATACGTCCTCTGTCATCTGCACATATCGCGCTGACGGAATTATGGCTCAATCCTGCATTAGCCATAGTCAGGCGGCGGTATCCATTTATGCCGGGTTCTGAGATGCTGATGCCTCCTTCCACACTTCCCAACCAGATTCTTCCATCTTTATCTTCATATATTGCATTGACAGGGTTAGCTCCGATTGAAAGCGGATTTCTGGGATCATTTACGAGGTTCCGGACTGAAATTCTGCCAGGATAAAGATGAATCAGACCGGCACTTTCAGTTCCCAGCCAGATCTCGTTGCCAAAAGCCTTGATGCAGTTGATGAAATCGCTGCTCAGAAGATCCGGAGAGCTGTCCGATGCATAACGGTCAAAACTGTCTTCTATGGGATCGAACACATTGAGTCCCTTGAGGGAAGCGGCTATCAGACGCTTGTCAGGAGCTTCCGCCAGTCCGGTTATGAAATTTTGAGACAAAGAGTGGCTATCCCAGGGGACATACTCATATAATTTCCACTTGTTCCCGTTAAGGGCACAGCGGTATAGTCCGTCATTAGTGGATATCCAGACCTCGTCACCTCTTACCAGGAAATCAGACAGGATGGCGTCTTCACGGTATGAAAAGCCCTCGAGCAAGGGCATTTCTCTCAGGCCAGCCGAAGAGGGAACGATACTCCTCACGCGGCCGGCAAGGCCCACCCATACAGATCCGTCCTTGTCCACGTCCTTGAATATCACCGTGGGTGGAGACAGGCGCTGATCCTGGAAAGAATCCAGTGAGGCTATTCCTCCGTTGCGGTCGAAGGAGACACGTATAAGCGTATTGTCGAACTTTACCCATACGCAACCAGCAGCATCTACCGTCAGATATGAGCAGAAGGTGTCGAGATAGGGTTCAAGAGGAGAACCGGATAAATCGCAGGTAGTACAGGTATTTAGGTCAAGGACATCCAAACCGCCTTCTGATGCTATCCAGAGCCTGTTCCAGGAATCTTCAGCAAGCGTCCTGATGAAATTGTTTTTTAAACTGACATCTGTATTGGTGGTAAAAGGGACTATGTTATAACCATCATATCGGCACAGTCCTCCACCCGATGTACCGACCCATAGGAATCCGAAACTGTCCAGGAATATGTCATCCACGAAATTGCTGGGAAGACCGTCGTCCATAGTCACGAACCTGGCCTGATATACTTCGGAGACGGAGCCGTTAGAGGGTGCGGCTGACATGTCCGTCACCATTAATAACAGCAATAAGGCCCAAATCAGTATGGTTGATTGTCCACCTAGTCGTATCATTTGTCCACTTGATTTACTGCAAACATAACTATATTTGCAAACAAATCAGATAATTAATACACAAAAGAATATGAAAAATCACGCACGAGTCCTGACTTTGGCCGTTGCTTGCGCCGCAGTCATAGCCTGTACTCAATCTAATCTAAACACTCTGGACATCGATGTCCTGAATCCAGGAGCGCCCATCCAGCCTACGATGTACGGAATCTTCTTTGAAGATATCAACTTCGCCGCTGACGGAGGTTTGTATGCCGAACTCGTCAAGAACCGCTCTTTCGAGTTCCCCTATGCCCTTCAGGGCTGGAAAGCATTCGGAAACGTGGCAATCAGGGAAGACGGCCCATTCGAGAGATGTCCCCATTATGCAAGGCTGACTGACCCTGGTCACGCTCATAAGCAGACAGGCCTTGACAACGAAGGCTTCTTCGGAATAGGCGTAGAGGCAGGTAAAACCTACAATTTCAGCGTCTGGGCAAGGGTGCCTGACGGAGGTGAAGGCGCAATCCGTGTAGAGCTTGCAAATACCGCTTCTATGGGTGAAGACCAGTTCTTCGTTCAGCAGACAGTCAATATTTCTGGTTCATCGTGGAAGAAATACCAGGTAGAGCTCAAACCAGAGACAACCGATCCCAAGGCGATACTGCGCATCTTCCTGGAGAATCCCAGGACCACTGTCGACCTTGAACACATATCGCTCGTTCCTGGAGACGCCCTCGAAGGCATTTACCGCAAAGACCTTGCACAGGCACTCGCAGACCTCCATCCCGGCATATTCCGCTTCCCTGGCGGATGCATCGTCGAAGGAACAGACCTGCAAACCCGATATAACTGGAAGAACAGCGTCGGTCCCGTAGAGAACCGTCCTATAAATGAAAACAGGTGGGAGTATACTTTCCCTCACCGTTTCTTCCCGGATTACTTCCAGAGCTATGGCCTGGGATTCTACGAATTCTTCCTTTTGAGCGAAATAATTGGATCCGAACCGCTCCCTATCCTGAGCTGCGGCCTGGCCTGCCAGTTCCAAAATGACAATCCTGAGGCTCACGTCCCCGTGAAAGAATTGCAGCCATATATTCAGGACGCTCTTGACCTGATTGAGTTCGCCAACGGCGGAACCGATACCAAATGGGGCGCTCTCCGAGCAGAAATGGGCCATCCCGCTCCTTTCAACCTAAAGTATCTCGGTATCGGCAACGAGCAGTGGGACCAGCTTTATCCTGACCACCTTGAGCCATTCGTAGAAGCCCTCCGCAAGGCTCATCCCGAAATCAAGATAGTCGGTTCTTCCGGACCTGATTCAGAGGGAAAGCAGTTCGATTTCCTCTGGCCTGAGATGAAGCGTCTGGGCGCAGACCTGGTTGACGAGCATTTCTATCGTCCATACGAGTGGTTCCTGTCACAGGGCGCGCGTTACGATAATTATGACCGCCAGGGTCCAAAGGTCTTCGCAGGAGAATACGCCTGCCACGCCACAGGAAAGAAGTGGAATCACTTCTACGCCTCTTTGCTTGAGGCTGCCTTCATGACAGGTCTCGAGCGCAACGCCGACATAGTGCATATGGCCACCTACGCTCCCCTCTTCGCCCACGTCGAGGGCTGGCAGTGGCGTCCTGACCTCATCTGGTACGACAACCTCCGCTCTATGAGGACTGTAAGCTGGCACGTGCAGCAGCTATACGGTCAGTACAAGGGAGAGAATGTTCTCAAGCTTACTATGGACGGAAAGGCAGTTACCGGTGCTGAAGGACAGAACGGTCTCTTTGCAAGCGCAGTAAAGGACGGAGACTTGGTTTATGTGAAAGTAGCCAACACTTCTGAACAGGACCAGAGTCTTGCACTTAACTTTAACGAAGAATCCGGCCTCAAGGCAGTTAAGAGGATTGACCTCAAGAGCGAAGAACTCTACGAAGACAACACTCTTGACAACCCGGATGCCATAGTACCCATAGAGGCTTCATTCACCGGAAACGGAAAGAGCATAAAAGCAGAAGTCCCGGCACTGAGCTTCACGATATTCGTTCTGAGCAGATAGAAAAATTACTCTGCGAAAGAAACTGAGATGGCGCCTGAACTGAGGGTTGTTTCCAACCCGAGGATCAGGCGGTTCTCATTTGTAGAGCGCCATACGGTGATTTCGTTTCCGCTGCCGTTTTCCATAAGGCCCATCTCCAGCATCTTCAGAAACAGCCTCTCTGAACTTTGTCCGGGGAATTTATCATTGTCCGGGCCCTGGTTGACAAGGGTTGCCGCCACGCACTTCCCTTTCATCAGCAAATGCATATCGAGGGTAGAACCCACTGGGATATCGTGGAAACGCACGTACTGAAGTAAGGACAACAGGTCCATAGTGCGGCCGTCCAACGGATATGTCCCAGTCACAGGCTTGGCAGAAGGAGGAGCGAACTCCGAGGTTACAACTTTGGCATCCCGGTCGTAGATACACTCAAACTTACCTTCCTTCTTGCCCTTTTTGATAGGATTAATCGAGTAAAGAGGCTCCTGACTGCCCGTTGTAAAATACGCGTCTGCAATGTACTCTGCAGCCATGAAAAGGCGGAATACAGACGAGGCGTTGATCTTGGCGTGAGAATGCAGGGCGTTCAGTCCGTTCCACTTGGAATCCTCCAAGGAAATGGCAACGTCAGCCACCTTTGTATTGATGCCCTTGAGTATGTAGCGGACCTCGTATTTTACAGGCCCCAGCGCCTCTGCCGGAACGGCTTTTGGCGCGGGAGCAGGAACATTGCTTAATCCGAATAACAACAGGGCGGAAAGGACGATTGTTTTAGGGAACATCTGATAAGGATCGTTTAACCTAGCGGATGAAATTTGTGAACTGGTGACGCTCTTCGGAACCAGGCATAGGCTTGCCGCCTGTGGCCTTGAGGAGCGCCGCCATATTGTTGGCCAGGGTGCGCATTGTCTGCATGCCCTCCTGGTCTTCAGATATCTGCCCCTGGGACTGTCCGTAGCCTATGTTCCAGTACTGGGAAGTCACCACTGGCATATTCATCATCATGAAAGGCATATTGAGCGTCTGGAAAGATGCCGTAGCGCCACCCCTGCGGCATACGGCGAAAGCCGCCGCGGGTTTGCCCATAACAGCCGCGCCGTTAGAATAGAAGAGGCGCTGCACAAGGGCCAGGACGGCTCCGTTAGGCTGGCCGTAATACACGGGAGAGCCAACTATCAGAGCATCTGACTCCGTCATTTTCTGGGCTATCTGGTTGCAAGGATCGTCGTCGAAAACGCACTTCCCGTCCGCATTGCACCTGCCGCAGGCTATGCAGCCGTGGACAGGTTGTACGCCAATCCAGAATATCTCGCTGTCGATTCCGTGCGTCTTGAGCTGCGCGGCAACTTCTTCGAGTGCAGTTGCAGTGTTCCCGTTCTTATGCGGGCTGCCATTTATCATCAATACCTTCATTTTCTTGTCTGTGGTTTTGGCGCAGGCGGTCTCTACCAGCGGAGAGACCGCTATTGCCGTTGCAGCAATTGCCGCGCTTTTTATGAATTCCCTTCTGGTTGCCATTTAACGATGACAGTATTAATCTATGTTAACCAGGTTGTACTTGGTTACACCCAGGCCGAGGCCCTCTGCGTATTCCAGGATATGGAGGCCGTGCTGGCGGTTGATGCGCTGCTGAAGAGGCTTGGCGTCGTCACCGGCTGTATCGTCGTGTGTGAATACCAGGTCTGTGCAGGCCTTGTCCAAGGCGACGGGATCCATCGAAGCCAGAATGCCTATGTCCTTGAGGCGAGGGGCGGCGGGATTGCCGTTACAGTCGCAGTCAACGGACATATTGTTCATTACGTCTATGTAGATGATATTCCTTCCGTCAGCCTTGAAGTAGTTGTGGACAGCCTGTGCAGCTGCGGCCATGCTCTCGAGGAATCCGTCCTGGTCGTCGCTGATCCAGCGGGTGGTACTCCTTCCGGCTGAGTGGATGTACAACTTGCCTGAAGTAGAGGCTACGCCGATGCTCTGGTTCTTCAGAACGCCTCCGAATCCACCCATCTCGTGACCCTTGAAATGGGCCAGGTTCACCATAAAGTCGTAATTCTGGAGGTGGGAACCCACGATGTCGTACTTGATATGCTTGTCATCGACTACAGGAAGCCTCATCTCCCCTTCTTCGTCCATAATATCCACGTGGGAAACTGCTTCGAAGCCACGCTGGGCAATTGCCTTGCGGTGAGATTCAGAATCGGTACGGTTTCCGCCATATGCGGTGTTGCACTCCACCAGGGTGCCGTTGACCTTGTGTACGAAATCCTTTATGAAATCCGGCCTCAAGTGGTTGCTCTTCTCTGATTCACCGGTAGATATCTTGACCGCTACGCGTCCTGAAGGGGTTATTCCAAGAGCCTCGTATACTTTGATGAGGCCTTCGGGGCTGATGTCTGAAGTGAAATAGACAACTGGCGCCGTAGGATCCGGATTTGCAGTGGAGGGGACTTCAACACCTTTAGTGCTTAAGGAGTCGCCGGTTTTCTTCTGGACATAGCATCCGGTTAAAGACATTGCCGTCAGGGCCAATGCCAGGAAGGAGCGGATAATAATATTCCTATTCATATTGTCTAAGTATAAAAGTCAATTAAAAGCGTTTATAACCCTCCAGATTGGCCTTTACGGTCTCCCACTTGTAGTAGGGACCGTAGAAGGGTTCAAGGCCGCGGAGAAGCCTCTCCTGCTCCTGATATAGGAACTTTACGAGGACGTCTCCATCATTGTTCTTGTAGAATATCATCTGCAAATTGCTGGCCATCGGAATGTTCCAGAAACCCAGCCACTTGTCGCAAATCTCGTCCACTTCCAGCCTGTCGCCTACGCCCTCGATACCAAGATAGCTCACCAAGGCCATAAGAGGATAGTCGTGGCCGAAGCGAAGGTCAGCGGCGTAATTGCCCGTCCTGATGGCCTCGTCAGCCTTGGTTACGATGTCTTCCACGCAGGACTTTGCCATCTCTACGCGGTCGAGGCCGGCATCTACGGAGTTGCAGTGACCCAGATAAAGGAACATATTGTTGGATGCCCAGCGGTTGTAGACTGCGTCGAAAGGCAACACGCTGTAGATATCGTTCTCTATGTCGAAGTCCTCCGCAACAACGGCTGTGTTGAAAACGTCGTCGGTGAAATGACGGGGACTGGTGACGATCCTGCGGGCGGCCTCCTGGTCTGTGAAGAGGCGCGTAAGTACGCCGAGCGTATCGTCAGGAACGTTCTTCATATAGTCCCGGCTCTTCATCATTGCCCTGGCTGTCTTCTGCTGCCATCCTTTCTCGTTGTCAAGGTAATCCATGAACTTTTCGCCGGTGTCGAGCCTGATTTCCAGCTTGGGGTTCTGGCGTACCAGGGAATTGGTGAAAGAGTTCATGCTTATGATGCACCTCTGCACCGTGCTGGAGAAAGCGCGAACGTTCTTCTGTCCCTTGAAAACCTGAGGATATCTGTTGAACATACGCTTGGCAAGGGCTGCGTGCTCGCGCGAGCCTCTCTGGGACAGGCGTCCGTCCATTCCGTCCCAGCCTGCCAGAACCTTGCGGGCTCCGTCCAGGACCATCTCGCCATCAGGGGTGAGGATGCCTATAGCCTTGCCGGCTTCCAGTACGGAA
Organism: Bacteroidales bacterium; assembly: GCA_017437825.1. Lineage (GTDB taxonomy): Bacteria > Bacteroidota > Bacteroidia > Bacteroidales > UBA932 > Cryptobacteroides. Next base: position 6,063 of record JAFRXC010000039.1, on the reverse strand, counting down.
ATGACGCCTTCGTATGCCGTACCACCCCAGTTGGAACGGGAACCGTGCCTGCCGTAATGGCTGATATAGAATGGTTTATATCCTCTTGGAGGTTTAGTATCCTTTATTACGGGAAATTCGTAGGAATTGAGGTTGTTACCGGCCCTGGTGCGGTCTTCTTGAAGGGCGCGTACCGCTGCTTCAGACCTGTAAGTCTGAGCAAGGGCGGCTGAAGCTGCCAGACAAAGCAGCGCAGAAGCTATCAATAATATTTTTCTCATTATCTGTGATTGTAAATGAATTATGCTAAGTTAGATAAAAAAATCATATATTTGGAACATATAAAATATGTAATGCAACAATGAAAACTCGCCTCATCGCAATCCTCTCTGCAGCCCTGGTGCTTGCAGCAGGTTGTACAAAACCTGCCAAGACCATAAAGACGGTCATTTTCCCGGGAGATTACCCTGATCCTTCCATTATGAGGGACGGCAATGATTACTACATCACGCACTCTTCATTCACGTACTTCCCCGCCCTTCTGATATGGCATTCCACCGACCTCCTTCACTGGGAGCCTGTAGTACGTACGGTAATTGACGGAGATTATTCGATTTATGCTCCCGACCTGTGCAAAGTAAACGGGAAATATTACATCTATTATCCTACCAGTCGCGGCGAGAACTACGTGGTAGTCGCAGACAAGATAGAAGGACCGTGGAGCGACCCTATAAAACTGGACGTAGGCGGAATTGACCCCGGACACGTAATGGACGCTGACGGAAACCGCTACCTCTACACAAATAACGGTTTTGTTACACCGCTTACTGCAGACGGACTTGCAGCCAACGGAGCCAGGAAGAAAGCCTACGACGGGTGGGAATACCCCCAAGAATGGGAAACCGAGGGAATGTGGCTGGAATCACCCAAGCTTCTCAAGCGCGGAGACTGGTACTACCTGGTTACCGCAGAAGGCGGCACCGCCGGCCCCGTCACCAGCCATATGTGCGTAGTGGCAAGGAGCAAGTCAGTGCTCGGCCCCTGGGAGAACAGCCCTCACAACCCTCTCGTCCACACCTATTCAGGAGATGAGGCCTGGTGGTCCAAGGGACACGGGACCCTCATCGACGACCCCGACGGCAACTGGTACATAGTATATCACGCATACCGCAACGGCTACCATACACTCGGCCGCAGCACCATCATCGAAAGCGTAAATTGGACCGATGACGGATGGCCGGTGCTTGCCCAGCCTGACGGAGCCCTCTGGGAGAACGGAGGCCTTCAGGATTACAGCTACCTGCGCCATTACGAGAACCCCATAATGTGGGCCAAATGGCACGGCGGATTCCAGGACGGAACCCTCTGGACAACCACCGCCGTGGACGAATCCTACGAGATTACGGCAGAATTCAACGTGCCTGAAGGAAGCGAGGCCGGACTGTTCCTCTTCTACAACGAGAACGCATTCTTCGGCAAGACAGGTACTGACTCCAACCTGACAATCCGCATACGCAACGAGAAGAACAAAGCCTCCGTACAGGTTCGCGGAGCAGATGGACAGTGGATAAGTGACGGAGCAATAACCGACGTATCCACCTATCACCACAACACCTACAGCGGCTTCTTCGCGCTGCGCCCGGCATATCTCCTCAAGGGAGACGCCACTCTCAAATCATTTGATTACAAGGTTATAGAATAAACCTGCCAAGATTCTCTTTGACGTATCTTACACTGTCAAAGTATTCCTGGTCAGTATCGAGATGCTCTATTATCATAGGCATGCAAGGGTTCTCGGCACTGGCCAGGCTTGCGTATAGTTCCAGGTCCAGCGCACCGTCCTCGCAGGCAGACTCCTCCAACTGGAAAGTATATTCCTCCTTCAGTTTTATGTTCTTCAGGTGACAGCTGACAATGGTGCCTTTCAGTACCGAGAAACACTCCCTGAGGAAGTCGTCGTTGAAGAAGTATCTCTGGGGCGATGTTATCATATTGACCACGTCCAGGTGAGTGGCGAATTCTGCGCGGTCGACGTCCTCAAGGAGGCGGAGGCACTCCTGCGGACTGCTGGGAATCATCCAGGGCATTGATTCTATGCAGAATTTGGTATGGCGCGGCCTGACACTGTCAATCACCTGACGGATCATCTTTACGGCATCCGCCCAGAGTTCCTTGCTGAAATTGTCGCGATACCCACCGTCCCAGCGCGGGCCGTACGGGGTACCCACTACGTTCACGCAGCAAGTGGCTCCGATTTCTTCGGCCATCTGCAGTTCCCCTATGGCATAGTTTATCCATTTTGCCCTTTCTTCAGGGTCGGAGGCCAGGGTGTTGCGCCAGATTCCCACTTCCGATATGCTCAAGCCGGCAGCGTCGGCCGCTTTCTTGTAGGCCATATACTTCTCTTCCCCTTCAAGATAATTCACAGGGAAATTGATTGCCTTGAGGCCAAGTGCCTTGTGTTTTGCCGCCCAGTCTTCAGGAGTGGTGTGCTGCAGCGGTGACGAAGTTCCAAGATACATAATCAGAAATCTCTTTTAACTATTACAGAAGGGTCTATTTCTTTGAGCGACTTCACTCCGGTCCGGGCCATTACTCCGGCCAGTTCCGCAGTCATTTCCTTTATCCTGGCCGCTACGGCCTCCGGGCCCTGTTTCAGCAGCGGCATCAGATGCCGCCCCACTGAAACGGCCGCGGCGCCCAGCGCCAGGCATTTATATGCGTCCATTCCGCTCTCGATACCGCAGTCCACGAAAACCGGGACGCTGCCGCCCACTGCGGAAAGGATCTCAGGCAGCACCTTGAGCGGCGGCACGCTGTACTGCATCATTCCGTGATGATGGGACACTACCAGTCCCACAGCTCCAGCCTTCACGCTCTTCTCGGCGTCCTCGGGGCTGAGGACTCCTTTTACTATGAAAGGCACTTTTGCTGCAGCCACGAACTCGGCCAGTTCCTGAGTGGACTTAGGCTTCATAGGCAGGCCGAAAACGTTGTCATAGCCTCCTTCGGAGTTGAAGGCGTGGTCAATGTCCATCCCCACTGCGAAGCATCCGTGGGAGACAGCGTGCTCTATTTTCCTGAACACCTCGGCGTTGTCCGCGTGAGGCTTTATTATCTTGATGGAGCGGGCGCCCGTGGCCAGTATGGCCTCGAGTTCCTCATCCTCCCCCATTCCTACCCAATGCACGGCGTTGCTCATTGCCGCGGCCTTGGCGTATGTAACCATACCGTTCTCCGCAGTGTTGTGAAGGTGTGACAAGGCGGCAGTCATAATGGGGGTGTCGAACTTCTCCCCGAACAGCGTCAGGCTGGTAGATGGAAGTCCTGAATCCAGATAGCGGGTCTTCAGGAGAAGCGAATCGAAGTAATCGCGTGTTATTTCGTCAGGATTGGATTTCATTTGAACTTTAGTTGTTTCGGCCTTCAATTTCGTTGATTATTTCTTTCATCCTCTTGTCGTCAAGCTCATACTTATTGATAATAAATATTGCAAGTACGAACAGAAGGGCCGGGACAATGGTGACGAGCCACAGGATTCCCTGCTCCGCCAGCGGAGTCTGGGTCTGGCTGGCGGCCTTGAAGCCCACCCAGGAAAGTACCAGTCCCGGGATCACGCCTCCCAGCGCCATTCCAAGTTTCATGAAGAAACAGATTATTGCGTTGACGATACCGGCAATACGGCGGCCTCCTATGTATTCTCCGTATGTCACCACGTCGGGAACCAAGGCCCACATATAGCCGGTAGCCACCAGGATTCCAGAGCTCTTTACCAACTGTGCAAGGCAGAGGAGAGGGAAACATGCCTTCAAGGCAGGGATGGAGACGAAGAGGTACATCAATGCCATTCCAATTATAGCAATAACCAGGAAGAGGCGGAACATCCCTCTCTGGCCGAACTTGCGCTTCATGGCAGGAACAAGGGGCAGAAGGATGAATGCCGGTATTGTTCCCAGCCACATGAACACAGTTGTCATAAAAGGCGTGGCATTTATATTATAAGTCATAAAATACGAATCCGCCGCATTGCTGACGCTCATAGTAATGAACGCTATTATGAAGAAGAATGACAGTATGCGCAGCTGACGGTTGACTTTAAGTTCATTGAAAAGGTCGCTGACCTTTACGGTCTCTGTCTGCTCCTTGCCCATAGCGATGCGTTCCTTGCTCTCAGCGAAGCAGAAAAAGAATAAGCCCAGTCCGATCAGGGCAAAGATGGTCATTGTAATGAACCAGGCAGAACCTGCCTCGGGAGTGTTGTAAACAGCCTCCATCTTGCCCGTGTCGGGATTCAGGACCTTGGGCGCGAATATGGCTATCACCAGCGGGAGCGTCTTGATGACCAGGCCGCCGAAATTGGCGAACAGCATCCTGATGGTTGTCAACAACGTTATTTCTTCCGGATCACGGGTCATAGAAGCCTGAAGGGATCCATAGGGCACGTTGACCAGCGTGAAACACATACTCATTCCTACATAAGTTACGTACGCGTATAAGAGCGAGCCGCTGAAACCGTTCCAGAAGCACAGTATTGCGAAGGTCGCCAGCAGGATTCCTCCAATGATGAGCCAGGAGCGATATTTACCCCATCTCAGGTTTGATTTGTCCACGAATGCTCCGACGATAGGATCCCATATAATGTCTATGATACGCACTACCAGAAACATCACTGCAGCCACCTCGGGCTTCAGTCCGTACACATTAGTATAAAAGAAGAGCAGCCAAATGCTGACCGTCTGGTAAATGAGGTTCTGCGCCAGTTCTCCGGAACTAAGTCCTATCCTCTCGCGCCAGGATAATTTGCCGTTAATGTTGCCCATAATATAAATATCTTCTCAAAGATATTAAAAATCTTTTCAATTTGCACGTGTTAAGTCCCGCTTTGCGTTTTTCCTTAAAAAGTATTCAATTTCTTGCCCAAAATGCTTATATTTGCCAAAATTAACTTCACTTTATACCTTAATTTATTAACCACACTAATGAAACAGACGATTCTTAAAAGAGTTGCTCTTTTCTTCTCTCTGATTCTTTTGGGCGTTACTATTAACGCTCAGAACGTCAACCTGAGAGGTAAAGTCACAGACTCGAGCGGAGAACCCGTAATCGGCGCCTCCGTAGTACTCGTTGGCAACACAACTGTGGGAGCTATTACCGATCTAGACGGTAACTACAGCCTGTCAGTTCCTGCCAATTCAAGTGTTACCGTTTCCTTCATCGGCTACACCTCACAGACTGTAGCAGTAGGAGGAAGGTCAGTTATTAATTTCACATTGGAAGAAGACAACGAATTCCTTGAGGAAACCGTAGTTATCGGTTACGGTGTTCAGCGCAAGAGCGACCTCACCGGTTCCGTAGCATCCGTTAAGGAAGCTGACCTCTCTTTCCGTTCAACCTCAGATGCAGCTGCAGCCCTCCAGGGAAAGGCAGCAGGTATCCAGGTAACCAACGCATCAGGTGCTCCTGGTAAGGGATCGGACATCCGCGTACGTGGTGTGTCATCCAACGGACAGTACGGACTCGGCCCGCTCCTCATCGTAGACGGACTTAAAGTAGACAACATCCAGTACCTCGATCCTTCAATGATCGAATCAATCGAGGTCCTGAAGGACGCCGCATCAGCCGCCATCTACGGCGCACAGGCTGGTAACGGTGTTATCCTCGTAACCACCAAGAACGGTTCCAAGGCAACTGACGGAAACGTATTCTTCCAGTATCAGATAGATTTCAACCGTCTCGGACACCGTGCAAAAGTAATGAACGCCGAGCAGTACATCGACTGGATGACCCAGGCCGGTTATGTTTCCTCCAAAGAGGACCTCATTTCAAGCGGCATATGGGACGGCAAGACCGACACCAACTGGGCAGATGCAGTATACGGACTCGGTATCAACCACCGTGCGACCGTAGGAGCACAGGCCGGAAGCGAGAAGGGTTCATATTACGTAGCCCTCACCTATGTAGACCAGGACGGTATGGTAAAGGGTAACAAGGACTTCTACAAGCGTCTCACCGCACAGATCAACGCCGACTACAAGATCAAGCCCTGGTTCACTATCGGAACCAACACCTCAATCGAGCGTTACG
>JAFRXC010000002.1 GCA_017437825.1 Bacteroidales bacterium | reverse complement strand
TCTCTGAACAACCTTAACAAGCAGCTTAAGGTACGTAAGAATGCGCTCCCTACTCTGAAGAATAAGGAGGCGGCTCTCCGTGGCGAGGTGCAGAAAGCCAAGGTAAAGGCAGAGAAGCTTATTGAAGATCTTGATGCCTCACTTAAAAAATACGATTACCTTGCTTCGCTGTGGAACGAATTCGAGTCCGACCTTATCTCCATCACGGACGTAGACCTGGCTACCGTGAAGGTAGCGGGAGTCAAGACGCCGGAACTCAAGGACATCCACTACGAGATACGCCCTTTCAACGCCTTCGTGAAACCGGCCTGGTATGCAGACGGCGTGGCCATCCTCAAGGAGCTCTCAAGGCTTGGGATTGAATCCGAAGTCTACGAGTACAAGAGGAAACTGCTGGACTACCAGCGCAAGAAGACCACCCAGAAAGTGAACCTTTACGAGAAGGTCCAGATTCCCGGTTACCAGGAGGCCATCAGAAAGATAAAGCGCTTTATGGAGGACGAGGAAAACCTGAGCAAGGCCTCATCCAAGATTGTCAAGACCCGCCACGAAGCTGAAGAAGAGGAGGAACAGGCATGATTACTAAAATGACAAAATACAACTTTGTCCTGATGAATTCGGGCAAAGAAGAGTTCCTTGAGAGCATTAAGGAACTCGGTGTTGTCGACATCACCCGCTCCGTAAAACCAGTGGACGAGAAATCGGACCAGATGATGGAGAGAATCTCCCGCATCAAGGCCGCCCTCGCCGCAGTTGAGAAGGTAGACTGGAGCGAGGATCCCGACGCCGAAGCCATCGCCGCGGCTGCCGCGGCCGCTCCGGTACGCGAAGGAGACCTGGTATCCCTCATCCCGCAGGCACGTGCGTCAATCAACGCCCTCACGGCCAAGTTGACAGACGCCACAAGGGAGCGCAACCTGCTCCAGCCTTGGGGACATTTCGACTCGGAGGCAGTGAAGGATCTGGCAGAAAAGGGCATCAAGCTTCATTTCTATGCAGTTACCGCAAAGAAATGGAATCCTGCCTGGATGGAACAGTGGCCCATCGAGGTCATCCACCAGTCCGACGACGCAGTATACTTCGTGGGCGTGGGAGACAATGACATTCCGGCAAACGAGCTGGAAGCTCCCGAACACGATTATCTGTGCTCAGAAGCCAAGATGGACGAAATCCAGAAAGAGATCATAGGACTCAAGGCTGACCTTGCAAACTTCAAGGAGCGCAAGGGAGAACTTGAGCAGGAGTACTCTTCGCTGATGGACAGGCTCAACCTGTATCTTGCAGGCGTAGCGGGAAAACCAGCCGCCGAGAACAAGATCTGCGTCTTCACCGGATTCGCTCCGGAAGAGAATGAGCAGGCCCTCTGCGAGGCTCTGGACAAGATGGACGTCTACTATATGAAGGAAGCTGCCAAACTGGAGGACAACCCTCCTATCAAGCTCAAGAACAGCAAGTTCTCCTCATTGTTCGAGACATTCACGGGAATGTACGGAATGCCGGTATACAATGAGTTCGACCTTACGGCAATCCTGGGTCCCTTCTATCTGCTGTTCTTCGCCTTCTGTATGGGAGACGCGGGTTACGGAATAATACTGATGCTGCTCAGCCTATATCTCAAGAAGCACGACATCTTGAACATGGGTCTGAACAAGCACCACAAACTGGTATTCTTCCTGGGACTCGTAACCTTCGTGGTTGGTCTCATCCTGGGTACGTTCTTCGGTATCACCCTGCCTGACCAGGCCTGGGTTCCCGAGGGAGTCAAGAAGTTTATGGTCAAGGGCACCATTATGGGCTTCGACGCCCAGATGGTACTTGCGGTTGCAGTTGGAGTATTCCACCTCATTGTGGCAATGACCATCAAGGCCATCTGCAAGACAAAGCAGACAGGCTTCAGGGCCAACGTCAGTTGCTGGGGATGGCTCCTGGTAATCGTAGGAGGCATTATCATCGCAGCCCTCTCCCTGCTGAAAGTAATAGATTCTTCCATCACGAAGATTGCGATAATAGTGGTGGGCGTCCTCGCAGCGCTGAGCATCTACCTGTTCAACACTCCCGGCCGCAACCCTCTGATCAACGTCGGATCCGGTCTGTGGGAGACCTACAATATGGCCAGCGGCCTTCTTGGTGACGCTCTCAGCTACATCCGTCTGTACGCCCTCGGACTTGCAGGCGGCATGCTCGGAGGAGCATTCAACAACGTAGCCGGCATGATCAAGGCACTTCCGGTGCCCGGCGTCAACTGGCTCGGCTTCATTTTAATACTCCTTCTGGGACACGCGCTCAACCTTGCCATGTCCTGCCTGGGAGCATTTGTACACCCTTTGCGACTCACCTTCGTGGAGTTCTTCAAGAACAGCGGATACGAGGGCAAGGGAGCCAAGTACAATCCATTGAAATCCAATTAAATAACAAACAAATAACAAATTTTTTACAATTATGCTTACAATTATTCTCGGTTACCTTGGACTGGCAGCAATGCTCTGTCTCTCCGGAATCGGAAGCAGCCTTGGAACAACTATCGCCGGCAACGCATCCGAAGGTGCATTAAAACTCAATCCTGAGAAAGCTTCAGGTTATATGATCCTTTCCGCTCTTCCTGCAACACAGGGACTTTACGGATTCGTAGCTTTCCTTACCTGGGTAGGTAAAGACTTCGCAACAGACGGAGTTAAGCTCTTCTGGGTAGGTATCGCAGTAGGAGTAGTTTGTATGATCTCAGCCATCCGTCAGGGCCAGGTTTGCGCCAACGGTATCATCGGTATGTCACAGGGCCACGATGTACAGACCAACACAATGATTTACGCAGCTCTTCCTGAGTTCTACGCAATTCTTGCACTGGTTGCTTCATTCATGGTATAATTGCCGTACTGAATCTTAACAAATTCAATTATTGATGGCGGGTTGGAATCCATATTCCTCCCGCCATCAATCTTTTTATAGAAATCTTTTTGTAACTTTGTTTGAATAACGACTTTTTGAAATGGGGAAAATCATTGCAATAGCCAACCAGAAAGGAGGCGTCGGAAAGACTACCACGGCCATAAACCTGGCCGCTTCGCTGGCCGTACTGGAGAAGAAAGTGCTCATCATAGACGCAGACCCTCAGGCAAACACCACCTCAGGGTTGAACTTCTCTCCTTCGGACAGCAACCGCCGCACCCTCTATGAGATTCTCATAGGCCGCATCAAGGCGTCTGACGCCCTGGTGCAGACAGAGATTGCAAACTTGCACCTGATTCCTTCCCATATCAACCTGGTAGGAGCCGAAATAGAACTGGTAAAGGCTCCGGAAAGGGAAAGCATACTCAAGGAGGCCCTCCGGGAAATCAGGGACAATTATGACTTCATAATCATTGACTGCTCCCCTTCCCTTGGTCTTATCACGGTCAACAGCCTTGCGGCCGCAAATTCCGTGATCATTCCCGTACAGCCGGAGTATTTCGCCCTGGAAGGACTGGGCAAGCTGCTTCAGACCATCAGGCTGGTGCAGAACCGCATCAATCCGGAACTCACCATAGAAGGATTCGTTGTGACAATGTTCGACGGCCGCACCAAGGCCCACGCGCAGGTGGTGGCAGAACTCAAGGAGCACTTCCAGGATATGGTGTTCGACACCATAATCCAAAGGAACATCCGTCTGAGCGAGGCCCCTTCACACGGAGTGCCCATCATACTGTATGACGTGATGTGCAACGGCGCATCCAATTATCTGAGCCTGGCCAAAGAACTACTGGAGAAAAACAACTGATTATGGCATACAAACCACCTAGAGGCCTCGGTAAAGGCCTCGGCGCCCTTTTGGGAGACGACCTTGAAATAGACAGCCTGCGCAAGCCCGTGGGCTATATTAACAAGGAGATTGCCGGGGACGCCCCTACGGGCGATTCCGCCGACATCATGCGCATACCTGTCTCCAAGATTGAACCCAACCCCTTCCAGCCCAGGCAGAATTTCGACGCCGAATCCCTCCAGGAACTCGCCGACTCAATCAAGGCGCTCGGCCTCATCCAGCCAATCACGGTGCGGCGCCTGGACAACGGACGCTACCAGATAATAAGCGGAGAACGCCGCTGGCGCGCCTGCAGGCTTGCCGGTATGGATATGATTCCCGCCTACATCAGGGAGACCGACCAGCAGGGGATGCTGGAAATGGCCATAGTGGAGAACATCCAGCGCGAAGACCTCGACCCCATAGAGACCGCAATGAGTTACCAGAGGCTCATAGAGGAGTGCAACCTCACTCAGGAGCAGATGGCCCAGAGAGTGGGCAAGAAAAGGGCTTCGGTAACCAATTACCTGCGCCTTCTCAAACTTCCCGCAAAAGTCCAGCACGACCTAAAGGTGGGACTCATAAGCGTGGGACACGCAAAAGTCCTGCTGGCCCTGGACAACGCATCCCTTCAGCAGCATCTATGCGACCTTGTAATCCAGAAAGACCTGTCTGTACGCCAGTTGGAAGAACGTGTCCACAAGCTTACCCGCCCGATGGAACTGATAGAGGACAATTCTCCGGATCTTCCCGAACAATACTACAAGGTTCTGGAGTATCTGGGCAAGGTATTTGGAGACAATATCTCGCTGAAGAGGTCTGCCGGCGGCAAGGGCAGCATAACCCTGCGATTCTCCTCTGACGAAGAAATGAACCGCCTCCTGGACCTATTGGAACATTAGTCTATGGCAAAAAGATGGCTTCTTATAATCAGCGCTCTGCTCTGCTTTCTGGCTACCAACCAGAAGGCGTCTGCACAGTTCCGCTCTGAAGCCTTCTCCCAGAACTATAACGACGACCCCAACGCCTCCCAGGAGGAGACTAACGCCAAGCGGGACTCTTCCTTCACCTTCTCCATTTCCGAATTCTTTGGAGGAATGGCCCACAAGAGGACTTCCAGGATGGGCAACAACTTCTTCGGCTCAATGGTGTTCGTGGGCGGCCAGCAAATATACAACCGCGACTACTGGAAACTCCCTATCATATACGGCGGCATAGGGGCCGGCGTAGGAATGGGCATCAAATACAACAAGACATACCAGCAAAGCATAGAGGCCGGACTGCCGGACAATGACGCCAAGAAGATGAGGAACCTGATGTTCGCGGCGGCCGGTACTGTATACTGGGCATCCCTTATGGACGGAATGCTATGCTACGAGACTGACATAGAGCACCATCCTACCCGCGCCGCGCTGCTGTCAATGCTAGTCCCGGGGCTTGGACAATGCTACAACGGAGAACCCTGGAAAATCCCCATCTACTGGGGCTTCATGATTGGCAGTATATACTACCTTAACGACAATACAATCAAATACAATCATTTCAGACAGATTTACATCGACGCTTCCGACCCTGACAGCGGATACGACGGACGCATATCGGCCGAGACCGCAAAATACTACAGGGATATGTACAGGGAGTGGCGAGACTATTCCATACTGGCCATCGCCGTCAGCTATCTGCTTCAGGTGATAGATGCCAACGTTTTCGCCTATATGAGGGACTTTGAGGTTTCGGAAGACCTGTCCGTGAACCTGCAGCCGACAGTAATAACCCCTGACACCCACTTTGCCTATAACCCATACGGGTTAGGGTTCAAACTGGGCATTAGTTTTTGACACGATGAAGAGACTGCTGATCCTTCTGGCCGTTCTGGCCCTTTGCATACCTGCAAGAGCACAGGAAATAGTTCCCGGTGAGGTAATGCCAGACCCTACCGACAGCCTCCTGAGCGTATGGTACATAAGCACCCGCCTTAAGGCCTACCTGCCTGAAGAGATACCGGATTCTGCCAGATACACGTCCAACGTCCCCGATTCCGTTTTCGTAGAGAGACTGGAAAAGATGAATTCCTACATCAACCTCCCGTTTAACGAGACGGTCAAGAACTATATGATACTCTACTCCGAGAAATCCCGCGAGAAGATGCAGCACATACTTGGCGTAAGCAATTACTATATGCCTATCTTCGAGGAGGTGCTGGACCGGTACGGCCTGCCGCTGGAACTCAAGTATATGACAATCATAGAGTCGGCCATGAACCCCCTGGCCAAGTCCAGGGCGGGAGCCACGGGAATGTGGCAGTTCATGTACAATACGGCCAAGATATACAACCTCAAGATCACCTCGTACGTAGACGAGCGCCTGGACATTGAGAAGGCCGCTGATGCGGCCGCGCGCTACCTTCAGGACGCCTACAATACTTTCGGCGACTGGGCTTTGGCAATATGCTCCTACAACTGCGGTTCCGGCAATGTGAACAAGGCCATACAGCGCAGCGGAGGCAAGAGGGACTTCTGGTCCATCTACCCCTTCCTGCCAAGAGAGACAAGAGGATATGTTCCGGCTTTCGTCGGAGCGATGTATGCGATGACCTATTATAAGGAATACGGCCTTGTCCCAGAGCCAGTGGCCCTTCCACACTACACCGACACTATAATGGTGAACAGGAACCTGCATTTCCAGCAGATTTCAGAATTGACGGAGATTCCCATCGAAACACTCCGTGAACTCAACCCCCAGTACATCCACGACATCATTCCCGGCAACGAAGGCGAATACGTGCTAAAGATCCCATATCAGTACACCAACGCCTTCATAAGCGTAGAAGACTCTGTCTATACCCACAAGGCGGACTCCCTGCTCAGCGCAAAAGTGATGACCAGCATTGCTGACGGGGTAACCAGCAGCGACGGCAGTTCCATACGCTACAAGATCAAGAGCGGCGACACGTTGGGCAGCATAGCCAGGCGCTATCACGTTACCGTCAGCAATCTTAAGAAGTGGAACAACCTGAGGAGCGATTCTATTCGCGCAGGAAGGTATCTTACTATTTATCAGTAAGCTTTGAGCAAACCCAGTGGCCCAGGGATGCAAAGACGAAGCCCAGGACCAGACCTACCAGAGTTCCCACAAGGATATCCCCCAAGTAGTGTTTCCCCACGAATATCCGGCTGACAGAGACCAGTGCGGCCCAAATGAACATAAACCAGGTGAACCATTTGGAACTGCGTTTAAGGGACGCTTCTGCAGCCTGAGTAGCACACACTGCAAAGCCGAAGGCGTTGGCCGCGTGTGAAGAGAAGAATCCGTAAAGTCCGCCTGCTTCTTCCAGCAACCTGACTCCCCTCTCAAGCATATAGGGGTCGTGACAAGGTCTCAGGCGGCATACATAGTTCTTTATAAGGTTGGAGAACTGATCGCAGGCAACTAGGCACAGAGCCATTGCCGCAATATAGATGAGTCCCTTCTTCCATCCCGCTTTCCAGATAATGAATGCGGCTATTATCAGATACATCACCAGCCAGACGAACCTGTTGGAAAAAGTCTGCCATACAATATCTGTGAAGCTTGTATGCAAACCATTGACAGCCAGTGTAATGTCCTGATCAAGCCTAACTATGTCCATTATTTGTTGAGTGCTTTCCAAAGCAGGTCCTTAAGTTCGTTCAGACCCTCCTGGGTAATTGAAGAAATGAATACGTGCGGTATGTCCTTGGGCAATGAAGGAAGCATCTCCTTTTCGATGTCCTTGTCTATGAGGTCGCATTTAGTAATTGCAAGGACGCGTTCCTTTACCAGAAGTTCCCGGTTGAATTCCCGTAGCTCGGAAAGGAGGGTCTTGTATGCCGCGGCAATGTCGTCTTCTTCTGCAGAGATCATGAACAGCAGTACCGAGTTGCGCTCAATATGCCTGAGGAAACGTATACCAATGCCCTTACCCTCGTGGGCACCCTCAATGATGCCGGGGATGTCGGCCATCACGAAGGATTTTTCGTCGCGATAGCGCACAATCCCGAGGCTTGGCTCCAGCGTGGTGAACGCGTAGGAGGCTATCTTTGGCTTTGCCGCGGTGATGGACGACAGCAGAGTGGATTTGCCCGCATTGGGGAAGCCCACCAGGCCCACGTCCGCAAGCAGTTTCAGCTCCAGGATGAACCAGCCCTCGCGGCCTTCCTCGCCCGGCTGGGCGAATCTCGGCGTCTGCAGGGTGGCGGACTTGAAATGGTCGTTTCCCCAGCCGCCACGGCCGCCTTCGCAAAGAATGCGCTCCTGCCCGGCCTCAACCAGCTCGAACAGGGTTTCTCCCGTTTCAGCGTCCTTGGCAACCGTGCCTACAGGCACCTCCAGGACTATGTCCTGGCCATTCTTGCCGTGCTGAAGCGCGGCTCCGCCAGGGCCTCCGTTGTCGGCCTTTATGTGCTTGCGGTACTTCAGGTGGATGAGGGTCCAGAACTGGGGATTGGCGTGGAGGATGATATGGCCTCCCCTGCCTCCGTCTCCCCCGTCAGGGCCGCCCTTGGGCACGTACTTGGCACGGTGAAGGTGAGCGGAACCCGCTCCCCCGTGCCCCGAGGCGCAGAAGATCTTTACGTAGTCTATGAAGTTGCTGTCTGGCATTACCCGGCAAATTTACGGATTTTTATTTGTATTTTTGGGTCAAATACAAAGGTAGATGAAAGAGTATCTGTACAAACTGGAAATGAAGACCCGGGATTACGAGTGCGACATCCAGGGCGTGGTCAACAATGCCAACTACATACATTATCTTGAAGCCACCAGGCACGAATGGCTGGTTTCAACCGGAGTATCATTCAGGAAATGGCACGAGGAGGGCATCGAGACAATGGTTTCCGAGATAAACATAAAATACAAGGCGTCCCTGCACGGCCAGGAGGAATTCATTTCCTGTCTGAACCTGCACAGGGACGGGCCTCGTTTCATCTTTGACCAGGACATCTACCGCAAGTCTGACATGCGCCTTTGCGTGAGCGCCCAGGTATCTACCATCTGCGTCATTGACGGAAGGGTTACCCGCGGCGACGAAGTCCTGCCCTATCTGGGTAAATTCCTGAACGACTAGGCGTTCTCGTAAATAGACTCAATCAGGGAAGCGTACTTGGCGTTGAGCGCCTTGCGCTTCAGTTTGAGGGTCTGTGACAGCAGTCCGTTTGCAACGGACCAGTCGTCAGCGGCAAGCTGCTCGCGCTTTATCTGCTCGTGCGGGGCCAGGCTTTCGTTGACCTTGGTTACCTCTTTGTGGATCAGGGCTATTACCTTGGGATCCTTTATGAGTTCCTCGTTGCTACCCTTTACTCCATTCTCGGCTGCCCAGTCCTTGAGGTGCGAGAAGTCGGGAACTATGATGGCGGAGGCGAACTTCTGGTTTGCGCCAACTACGAATGCGTTGTCAATATAGCGGCTTTCCTTGAGTTTTGTCTCAACTGACTGAGGGGCCACGTACTTGCCTGCAGTGAGCTTGAATATCTCCTTCTTACGGTCTGTGATCTTGAGGTACTTTCCGTCCACGAGATAACCGATGTCTCCGGTATGGAACCATCCGTCCTTGTCAATTGCAGCCTTGGTGGCTTCGGGATCCTTGTAGTAGCCAAGCATCACGTGAGGGCCGCGGGTAAGGATTTCTCCGTCCTCTGCAAAAGAGAGTTCGGTGCCGTATGCCTTGAGGCCTACGGTTCCAATCATGTTAACACCGTCAGCAGGGCTGTTCACGGCAATCACAGGAGAGGTCTCGGTAAGACCGTAGCCCTCGAATATGCGCAGCTGGGCGGCGTTGAAGGTACGGATGATGTCTGCACGGATGGAAGAGCCGCCGCTCACAACTATCATATCGTGTCCTCCGAGGGCGTCCCTCCATTTCTTGTAAACGAGCTTGTCGAAAAGCCTCAACTTAGCCATGTACAGAGGCTTGTGGTTGTAGAAGTCGTAGTTGTTGGCAAACTTCCAGGCCATCTTGTATATGGTGGCGGCTATGCCCTTGAGGTTCTTGCCTGCACCTTCCAGCTTGCCGTACATCATCTCAAGCACGCGTGGAACGGCGCAGAAGCCGTCGCAATGCGAATCCTTGATGTCACGGGCAATTGTGGAAAGACCCTCGGCATACCAGATGCTTATTCCCAGTTCCTGGAACTCGTAGTTCATAGTGCGCTCATATACGTGGCACAGGGGCAGGAAACTGATCATCCTGTGCTGGTAGCCCTTGACCTGGCGGATAGCGTGACCGTGAGAGTTGGAAACCAGGTTGTAGTGCGACAGCATCACTCCCTTGGGGATTCCCGTGGTTCCGGATGTGTATATGATGGTTGCCAACGCGTCCTTGCTGGTGGCAGCCTTCATTTCCTCCAATTTGTCGTGATACTTCTCACGCAGGGTGCTTCCCTTCTCTATTATCTGGGTCAGGGTCCTGAGCTTGGGGTCGAAGGAATTGTCCTCTATCATAAGGATTTCGGGAGCATCCTCCATCTGGGCCACGATGGGAGCTATCTTCTTGTATATGTTCTGTGTACCTGCAAAGATGTATTTGGCGTCACTGTGCTTGAAGATATGGCGGAATTCTTCTTCGCTGGAAGTTGGATATACTGGTACGTGGACCATCCCGGCCATCACCAGTCCCATATCCAGGAAGTTCCATTCCGGGCGGTTGGGGGTTATGGAAATTACTTTCGTTTCCTTTTCAAGTCCGGCATCCAGGATAGCGTAGGCTATGTCGTGGGAAATACGGTAATAGTCGTCAATGCTGTACTTCACCCATCCGCTGCTCTTGCGCAGGGCAAGCATATCGTCCTTGGGAGGATATGTCTTGAGGTTTTCCAGCAGGTCAAAGATTCGTGTTATTTCCATTATGCGTAGTTAGTGGTTATTTCTTGTTGTATTCTTCCAGGGCCTTCGCAAGCACTTCCATCGCCTTTGCCAGGTCTTCTTTCTTGAGGACGTAGGCAAGGCGGACTTCCTGGCGGCCGTCTTCGGGGTCGGTGTAGAAGCCGGCGGCGGGGGCCATCATTATGGTCTGTCCCTCATATGAGAAATCTGTAAGGCACCAGGCGCAGAATTTCTCGGCGTCGTCCACAGGCAGCTTGGCCATTGCGTAGAACGCTCCCATAGGGGTAGGGGCAAACACTCCGGGAATCTTGTTGAGCGCGTCCAGGAGGAAGTTGCGGCGGTCGAGGTACTCTTCATAAACCTCGTCCATATACTCCTGGGGGGTGCTGAGGGAGGCCTCGGCTATCACCTGTCCGACGAGAGGCGGGCTCAGGCGGGCCTGGCAGAACTTCATCACGGCGTCGCGAACCGGCTTGTTCGTGGTGATGAGGGCTCCGATGCGGATTCCGCATTCGGAGTACCTCTTGGAGACGGAGTCAATGAGGATGACGTTGTTCTCTATTCCCTCCAGGTGGCAGGCGGAGATATAAGGCTGCTTGGTGTAGATGAACTCCCGGTAGACTTCGTCAGAAAGGAGATACAGGTCGTATTTCTTTACGAGGTCGCGGATCTTGCGCATCTCCTGCTTGGTGTAGAGGTATCCCGTAGGGTTGTTGGGGTTGCAGATGAGGATAGCCTTTGTGCGGGGTGTTATCTGCTCTTCGAACTTCTCCACGGGGGGCAGGCGGAAGCCGTTGTCGATGCTGGTCTTGACAGGCTTCACCACTGCGCCGCAGCTTATGGCGAAAGCCATATAGTTGGCGTAGGACGGGTCTGTGACTATGATCTCGTCACCGGGATCCATACAGGCCATATAGGCGAACATCACAGCCTCGGAACCACCTGTGGTTATGATGATCTCGTCCGGGCTCAGGTCTATGCCGTATTCTGCATAATAGGAAACCAGTTTTGTACGGAGTGCGTGGTAACCCTGCGAGGGGCTGTACTCCAGTATGTCCCTGTCCATATTCCTGATTGCATCCAGGGCGCAGGCCGGGGTCTTGATGTCCGGCTGTCCAATGTTAAGATGATACACGTGAATACCGTTGCGCTTGGCAGCATCGGCATATTTTGCAAGTTTCCGGATAGGAGAACTTGGCATGTTGCTGGCACGTTGAGAAATTTTCATAACCTGCGAATTTAACAAAAATATTTCTTATATTTGCATTAACACGCTTGCCCCGCTTCCCGTTGATCAGCGCGCTCAGGGCAAGCATTATTTTAAAACATATGAAACAAGTTTTCAAGGGGAAGTTCCAGTCTACGGAAGAAATTCTCCAAATGCTTAAACGTCAAGGACTTCTTATAGAAGACGAAGACCGCGCCGCACACATACTCAAGAACGTCAGCTACACGCGTCTCAAGAGTTATATGGTCCCGTTCATGGAGGACCGCAAATCCCATAAGTTCAAATACGGAGCAACATTCGAGCAGGTCTACGCCCTGTACGGATTCGACCGCCGTTTCCGCGAACTCATCTTCCACGAGATGGAGAAAGTGGAGATCTCCATCCGCACCCAGATGGCTTTCGTGTCCGCCGGCAGCGACCACGGATACTGGTATACCAACCGGAAGTATTTCCAGAACAACGCAATGCACAAGAGCATAATGTACCGTATCAAGGGGGAGATCAACCGTACCGACAACGACGGAATAAAGAACTTCCAGGAGAAATATTCCAACGAGTTCCCTCCCTGCTGGCTTGCGCTGGAGGCCCTTTCCATGGGTACCCTCTCCACCATCTATTCCGAGCTCAATCCCGGAAAGCTGCGCCGCAGCATTGCGGAGTACTACGGAGTCTCCGACACCGTATTCATCTCCTGGCTCCACCACCTGGTTTACATACGCAACAACTGCGCGCATCACAACCGCCTGTGGAACAAGACCCTGAGCATAAGGCCAATGGTCCCGGTGAAACCGGACAAGTACTTCCCTCCCCTCACAACCGACGACACAGCACACGTGTACGCCACGCTGTGTATGATAAAGTTCCTGCAGGACACAGTCAAGCCTACGAATACCTTCAGTGTGCGCCTTCAGGCCCTGCTGGACAACTACCCCATAGTGGATCCCGCCAAGATGGGCTTCCCCACCAACTGGAGGGAAGATCCGCTGTGGAAATACCCTACCCTGTAATTTAACAGCACTAAGATATGGTCAAGATAAATCTGGACGGCTGCAAGTCATTCGTAAGCGCAGCCGATTATGACAAATTCGCCGCCAAGTCCCTGAAGGCATTCGACACCCTGGTTTCAGGCAACGGCGCAGGAAACGACTTCCTGGGATGGAAGACTCTCCCCTGCGACACTCCCGAGCAGCTGATTAAGGACTGCGAGGCCGTGCGCGACGACTGGAAGGCGCTGGGCGCCGACCTGGTAGTGGTGATAGGCATCGGCGGGTCCTACCTCGGCGCCAAATGCGCCATTGAGGCCCTCTCGCACAGTTTCCTGCCGTCGGGCAGCGCCCCGCAGGTGGTGTTCGCCGGAAACAACCTCAGCGAGGAGTACCTGGCAGAACTGACTGACCTGATGGAGAGGCGCAACGTAGCTTGCGTGGTAATCTCCAAGTCAGGCACCACCACCGAACCGGCAGTGGCTTTCAGGATTGTAAAGCAATATATAGAGCAGAAGTATCCGGGCGAGGCAGCAAGGCGCATCGTAGCAGTTACAGATGCGGCACGCGGCGCGCTCAAGACGCTCTCCACCCAGGAAGGCTACCGCACATTCGTGGTTCCTGACGACGTGGGAGGCCGCTTCAGCGTTCTCACCCCGGTGGG
The DNA here is from genome assembly GCA_017437825.1 of Bacteroidales bacterium. Classification (GTDB taxonomy): domain Bacteria; phylum Bacteroidota; class Bacteroidia; order Bacteroidales; family UBA932; genus Cryptobacteroides. The sequence continues at coordinate 77,509 of JAFRXC010000002.1, read as the reverse complement.
CCTGCTGCCTATAATGCTTGCGGGATTCGATGTACGCGCAATGCTCAAGGGCGCCGCGGACACCCGCGCGGCCCTTCAGGAGCGCAGCCTTGACAATCCTGCCGTAAAATACGCCGCAATGCGCAACCTGCTGTATTCCGGCCTCGGCAAAAAGGTTGAGATACTTGTCAGCTACAATCCCAAGCTCACTTATCTGGGCGAGTGGTGGAAGCAGCTTTACGGCGAGTCCGAGGGAAAGGACGGAAAGGGCATATTCCCCGCTTCAGTAGTCTGCACTACAGACCTCCATTCAATGGGACAGTTCATCCAGGAGGGTGACAGGGTTATGTTCGAGACAGTGGTGAATGTAGAGAACAGCCGCCGCAAAGTAGTGATCGGAGAAGACAAGGAGAACCTGGACCAGCTGAACTATCTGGCCGGCCAGAGAGTGGAGCACTGCAACGCGATGGCCCAGCTGGGCACCAAGCTGGCTCATATAGACGGCGGAGTGCCCCAGATTGGCCTGAGCATAGAGCAGATTGACGAATACAACCTGGGAGCCCTGTTCTATTTCTTCGAGTTCGCCTGCGGCATAAGCGCCTACGTACTGGGAGTCAATCCTTTCAACCAGCCGGGAGTAGAGGCTTACAAGAAGAATATGTTCGCCCTTCTGCGCAAGCCCGGTTACGAGAAGCAGACCGAAGAACTCTTAAAGAGAATCTAGATGGAAGAAAGCCATATCCAGGGCGTTCCAATGGCGCAGGCAGGCATCCACGCCGGATTCCCCTCACCTGCCCAGGACTATATGGACGGCATAATGGACCTGAACAAGGAACTGGTCCGCCATCCCGCCGCCACCTTCTACGGAAGAGTGGTGGGAGATTCGATGGTGAATGCCGGAGTGGACGAAGGCGATGTCCTTGTGATAGACAAGTCCCTCGAGCCCCAGGAAGGTGATATGGCGGTATGCTTCATAGACGGCGAGTTCGCCCTCAAGTTCATCTCATTCAAGGATCCCGGCAAAGGCGGCTCCAACGCCCCCAAGCCAGGTGTCTCATACAACATCCTGGGCTGCAAGGACTTGTGGCTGCTGTCCGGCAATCCTAAATACAAGCCCATCCACATTACCGAGGGCAACGACTTTACCGTCTGGGGCATAGTCACTTACGTAATCAAGAAGATAAAATAGCCCCGTGTACGCCCTGGTAGACTGCAACAACTTTTTCGTATCCTGCGAAAGAGCCTTCCAGCCGCAGCTGGAGGGCCGCCCAGTGGTGGTCCTGTCCAACAATGACGGCTGCGTGGTGGCGCGTTCCAACGAGTCCAAGGCCCTGGGCGTGAAGATGGGCGTCCCCTACTACCAGTTGCTGGAGAGTTCCAACGGCAGGCGCGTAGAGGTAAGGTCTTCCAATTACACCCTTTATGGGGACCTCTCCCGCCGAGTTATGGGAATACTGCGCGAGGCCTGCCCCGAGCTGCAGGTATATTCCATAGACGAGGCTTTTATGGTCCTGGACGGTATGAGCCTTGACCAGGCCCGGGACCTGTGCAGGGGCCTGGTGCGCAAGATACGCCGCTGGACGGGCATTCCGGTAAGCATAGGCATAGCGTCCAGCAAGACGCTGGCCAAGATAGCCAACCACTTTGCCAAGAAATACTCCGGCTACCGCGGAGTGTGCGTCATAGACACTGACGAAAAAAGGGACAAGGCGCTGGAATTAACCCCCATAGACGATGTCTGGGGCATAGGCTGGAGAAGCGCCCCCAAACTCCAGAAAATGGGTGTGAACACCGCTTTGGACTTTGTCCAGAGACCATCTGCCTGGGTACATAAACATATGGGTATCACAGGCGTGCGCACCTGGCAGGAACTTCAGGGCGACGATGTCATAGAGGAAGAAAGCCACGAGAGACGCCAGACCATCTGCACCTCCCGCTCTTTTGCAGAGACTATCCCCGACCTGGAAGAACTGACCCTGCGGGTATCGGACTTCGCCGGAATCTGCGCACACAAACTCCGCAAGGAGCACTCCCTGGCCTACGAGGTATGCACCTTCATCCAGACAAATCCCTTCCGTAAGGACTTGCCGCAGTACTACCCTGCCGCCACGACCCGCCTGGAAATGCCATCCAGCAACACCCCCCAAATTGTGGCCGCCGCCCTCCGCGCGCTGGAAAGCATCTATAAAGAAGGCTACCAGTACAAGCGCGCGGGCGTCATCATCGCCAATATCATTGCGGACGATGCCGTTCAGGGAGACATCTTCGACACGGAAGGTGAACTGCGCGAGAAAGCGGACAAGGTGTCCTTGCTGATGGACAAGTTCAACTCCAGCGGCAGCAATATGCTCAGGATAGCCACGCAACGCCCCGGCCACTACGCCGAAGGCATCCGCCGCGAGCACTGCTCACGCCTTTTCTCAACCGACTGGAACGAATTGATTGAAGTCCACTAAAGCAGCGGGATTGAGTGGTCGAAGAAGTGGTAGAGGAGGGTGAAACGCTTTTCCATCACATCGTAATCCAGGGTGTCCACGTCGTCTTCACGCTTATTGGTGAGCATTGTGATTCCTGAGGTGAAAAGGCCTACGGGAAATCCGGCGTCGTAAAAGACTTTCTGGTCCCCCACCCTGTAAAGGAACATATCTGTAAATGAAGAACTGCCGTAGTAATCGAAACCCAGGTCCAGGTTGTCCAGATTGAGGCGATGGAGCAGGGAGCGGTGTTTCTCGGATCCCAGCATTATCAGATAATCAGGGCGGCCCTGGTGCAGAGGGGCGCTGGTTCCGCCAAGCATATCAAGGTTCACGAACGAGGTAATGCTCCTGGCATATATGGGCCTGCCTGTAGTGGGATTAATCAGCCTCTCCCCTTGTATCTTCTCAAGGAGATCGGTAGCCCCCGCCATTGTCTGATGGGCATCCAGGGCAACGAATATGATGCTTTGAGGGTAGTTGTTGCCGGCAAGTTCGGCCACCAGGCCAAGCAGCATAGCAACGCCTGAAGCGTTGGAATCCGCTCCTGGGTACATATTCCCCTCCAGGATTCCCAAGTTGTCGTAATGGGCGGCGATGATAATGTATTTGTCACCCCAGCCGGGCTGTATACCTATGACGTTGCGGCCTACCTTTCCTCCCGTATAGAAACTGGACATATAGCCGGGAGTACAGGGAACGAGCCCGAACCGGGCGAAACGGCGCGACACCAGCTGAGCCGCCTCCCCTGCGCCGACGGTACCCGTGGCGCGCCCCGCACATAATTCACTGCTTAGGAATTCCACGTCCCTGCGCAGCTGGTCGCGTTGCTGGGCCAGGGCCGGAATAGCCGGTAAAATGATGGCTGAAAGCACAAGAAAGAGGGCTATTTTTTTGGCTTGAATCACCTCTTAGGCTCGATTTATGATTATATTTGTATAATTACCCACAAATTTAAAAAAATAAGGCATAACTAAAAAATGCGAAGGGCCTTACTTTCTCTCTTGATAGTAATATGTTCCGTACAGGCAGTCTTTGCCCAGTACGACAAGGACGTATTCTATTACAGGGGACGCACAGCCCTTTCTGACGGCAAATATGCCCAGGCAATCGAGAACTTCAACATCCTTGCCCAGCTGGACACTTCCGACTACTGGACGTTCTTTTTCAGGGGCATAGCCAAATACAACCTGGGAGACCTTCGCGGCGCCCAGCAGGACTTCAACCAGTCTGTGGTCATCAACCCCGTCTTCACCAACGGATACCATTACAGGGCCATCACCCTGAGCCGCTTCGGCCGCTACGACGAGGCCCTTGCAGACCTTCAGAAGGCAATAGAACTCCGCCCCGGCCTCAGCGGCATCTACTACTCCCGCGGAGTCACCTACTTCCTTGCGCAGCAGTTCGAGAACGCCGTCAAGGACTTCGACCGCTACATCCGCCAGGAGCCTCGCGACCCCGGCGCATTCCTCAACCGCGGAGCTTCCTACCTCTTCCTGGGCGACACCCTCAAGGCCTTTGACGACTACAACAAAGCCATATCCCTGGACCGCTTCGACGCCGAAGGCTTCATCCGTCGCGGGCGCCTGTATGCAGAGCAGGGCCAGTACGAGGAGGCCCTCTCCGATATGGACGCGGCCATAAGGCTGGACTCCACCAGCTCCCTCGCCCACTTCAGCAGGGCCCTTATCTATTACGAACAGAACCGTTACAACGAGGCCGTCAGGGACCTGGACAAGGTCCTGGAGATGGAGCCAGGCAACGCCCTCACGCTGTACAACAGGAGTCTCATAAACGCCCAGGTAGGCAACTTCGAGCAAGCCCTTTCGGATATGGACAGGGTAATAAACATAAACCCTAACAATGTTCTCGCTTACTACAACAGGGCTGCTTTCTTCATTCAGATGGAACGCTGGCAAGACGCCCTGGAAGATTATGACAAGGCCATATCCCTGTATCCGGACTTTGCCAAGGCCTATATGAACAGGTCCTACGTCCTGGGAATGCTGGGACAGACCAGCGCTTCCAAGAGAGACTATGACCTGGCCCAGGACAAGATACGCGAATACCGGGAGAAGAACGAGAGCGACGAAAGCTCCTTTGCCGACACCACCAAGAAATACAGTTCCCTCATAGCCCTGGATGCAGACTTCGCAAAGAAAGACTTCGACGACGAACTGCTCCAGCACAGGGATATTGACATAAGGCTGAAGCCTCTGTACAAGTTCAACCTCACCGAGAGTTCCGACGACACCAACTATGCCCTGGAGCACAGGATAGAACACTCCCTGATAGACAGGTTCAGGTCTAGCCTTCCGGTCCCTGTGGAGATTTCCAGCGGACAGGGAACGGCACAGGACCTGGGAAGCGACTTCGAAGAGGAGATGTACAGAAAACTGGACGACGAGGAGGTACTGGTTTCGGAGGTATACTTCCTCAAGGGCCTCCTGGAACTGCAGAACAAGCAATATAATGCGGCGCTCAACTGGTTTGACAGCGCAATCCAGGCCGCTCCCACTGACGCGGCCCGGGACCGCTACGCCGAATACTACCGTGCCTTCTACTATATGAACCGCGGTGTCCTGAGGGCGGAGATGATAGACTTCATAAACTCCATCCAGAACAACGTGCAGACCCTCACTATGGATGACCAGGGCACCACCAGGGCCAGGGTATCCGACCAGGTGAGCCACACCTATGACTATACCGACGCGCTGAACGATATGCAGCGTGCCGCCCAGATAGTGCAGGACGTGCCTTACATATACTTCAATATGGGCAACCTGCACACCCTGTCATCCCAGATGGTGGAGGCCATAGAAGACTACGGCAAGGCCATACAGCTCTACCCTTATATGGGAGACGCGTACTTCAACCGCGGACTTGTGCTGATCTACCTGAAAGACCAGGAAAAGGGCTGCATAGACTTGTCCAGGGCTGGAGAGCTGGGAGTTGCGGACGCATACAGCGTAATCGGAAAATACTGCGAGCAAGAGTAAATGGGTGAAATAAAGTTCAAGTCCTTCTCCAGCGGAAGCTGCGGCAACTGTTACTATCTTGGAACGGCCGAGGAGGGCGCCTGCCCCACAGGAATCCTGATTGACGCAGGAGTGAGCCTCAGGAGGGTCAGGAAAGAACTGGCCGCCGAGGGAATGAGCACTGACGACTTCCAATCCATCCTCATAACACACGACCATTACGACCATATCCGCGCCCTGGGTTCCTACTGCAAATATCTCCGCAAGCCGGTCTATTCGACAGACACCCTGCACCGCGCCCTTTCCAGCAACCTTTTTACCAAAGACTATATAGCGGCCAACCGGAGAGTGCTCCAGGATGGATGGAACGAGGTCGTCCCAGGGCAGATCAGGGCCAGGTATTTCGTCGTTCCTCACGATGCCACCCAGACTGTGGGATATTATATAGATTTTATCAATTATAATTTTAAATTTGTAATAATAACAGACGCCGGAAGGATTACGCCGGAAGCCCTGGAATACGCCGGTTGCGCAAACGCGGTTGTCATAGAATCCAACTATGACTCTTATATGCTGGAGCACGGCCCCTATCCCAAAGTCCTCCAGGACAGGATACGCGACGGTCACGGGCACCTGAGCAACGCAGAATGCGCGCAGGCCATATCCAGTTTCGTCCATCCGGGGCTAAGGAACGTTTTCCTATGCCACCTGAGCGAGAACAACAATACGCCCGACGCCGCGCACAAAAGCGCCAGGAACGCCCTGGACTCTGCCGGAAGGCAGGACGTTCGGCTTGTGACGCTCCCCCGGCAGCTGCCTTCCCGTCTGTTCACACTATAGACTGACGTCAAGATGAAAGCCTTCTGGAAAATGCTTCGGGAGTACGTGGCTCCCTACAGGAAATACCTTGGATGGAGCGTCGTCCTGAATATCCTTTCGGTGATATTCAACCTGTTCTCCTTCAGTATGATAATGCCCATACTCAAGATGCTGTTCAATCTGGACGGCAAGGAGTATGCGCTCATTCCCTGGAGCCAGGTAAAGGCATTCGACAGCCAGGCTCTCATAAACAACCTGTATTACTACGTGGCCCAGTTCACCGGCAGCCACGGAGCTTCCAAGACTCTTCTCTTCCTCTGCCTCTTCCTCTGCGTGATGACCGTTTTCAAGACCGCCTGCTATTTTGGCGCAGCCGCTGTGATGATTCCCATCCGCACCGGCGTGGTAAGGGATATGAGGATGAAGATATACAACAAGATCCTCTCCCTGCCCATAGGATACTTCTCCCAGGAAAGGAAGGGCGACATCATAGCCAGGATGAGCGGTGACGTCCAGGAAATAGAGAACTCCGTCACCGGAGTTCTGGATATGTTCATCAAGAACCCCATCCTCATCATAGGCTACTTTGCCGCTATGCTCATCATATCCTGGCAGCTCACGCTGTTCACTATAGTATTCGCACCCCTGATGCTCTGGCTTATGGGCGCAATCGGGCGCAAGCTCAAGGAGCAGTCGCTGGAGGCACAGGCCCTCTGGAGCGACACGATGAGCCAGGTGGACGAGACCCTTGGCGGTCTCCGCGTTATAAAGGCTTTCCTTGCTGAGAAGAAGATGGGCAGGCGCTTCTACAAGATTATCGAGAACATGCGCATCAAGAACAGCCGCGTGGCCACCAGGCAGGCATCTGCACATCCAGTGAGCGAATGCCTCGGAACGTTTATGATAGCGGTGGTGCTCTGGTTCGGAGGCACTCTCATCCTCAAGGACAACGCCCCCATAGACGCGCCTACATTCATATTCTTCATGGTAATCCTCTACAGTATCATAGCTCCTATCAAGGACCTCTCAAAGGCCGCTTACAGCATCCCCAAGGGTATGGCCTCGATGGAGAGGATAAACAAGATACTGGAGAGCGAGAACCCCATAAAGGACGCTCCTGACGCAGTGGACATCCAGGGATTCGACAAGGGAATCAGCTTCAAGGGCGTAAGTTTCAGGTATCCCGACGGCAACCGCGACGTCCTCAAGGACATAGACCTGGAGATAGAGAAAGGCAAGACCATAGCCATAGTGGGTTCCTCCGGTGCTGGCAAATCCACCCTTGCGGACCTCATCCCCCGCTTCTACGACATCTCCGAGGGCAGCATCAGCATAGACGGAAAGGACATCCGTGGCATAACCATAGCGTCTCTGCGCTCTCTGATGGGTAACGTAAACCAGGATCCCATCCTGTTCAACGACACCATTTTCAACAACATAGCTTTCGGCGTAGAGAACGCCACGCGAGAGCAGGTGATCACCGCCGCCAAGATAGCCAACGCCCACGACTTCATAATGGAGAAGGAAGAAGGCTACGACACCAACATAGGCGACCGCGGAGTCAAGCTCAGCGGAGGCCAGCGCCAGAGGATAAGCATAGCCCGCGCCGTGCTCAAGAACCCTCCCATCCTCATCCTGGACGAGGCGACGGCAGCGCTGGACACCGAGTCAGAGCGCGCCGTACAGGTGGCCCTGGAAAGGCTGATGAGCCACCGCACCACGCTGGCAATCGCCCACCGCCTCTCCACCGTAAAGAATGCCGACGAGATAATCGTCCTGGACGAAGGCCGCATTGTGGAGCGCGGCAAGCACGACCAGCTGATAGAGAAAGACGGCTATTACAAGAAGTTCTACGACATGCAGGCATTGTAAAGGATGAAAAAAGGCTGGCGCATATTCTTCGGGTTCCTGCTGCTGGTATACCTGGCAGCGGTAATGTATCTGTGTTTCTATAAGTTCCAAAGCCTCCCGCATATAAGGAAGATCTGGGGCTTCCCGGCAGACAAGTTCGTGCATTTCGTGATGTTCACGCCTTTCCCCTTCCTGATGTACCTGACCTTCGCCCCCATAACCAGGCACTTTCCAAAGGCACTGCTGCACATACTAATTATTTTCGGAATAGGCTGCGCCATTGCCGCAGGTACCGAAGTGATTCAGACCCACCTGAAATACAGGACAGGCGACCTGATGGACTTCAAGGCAGATTCGATGGCTCTGGGCATCAGCTCAGTGTTCACCCTTATCCTGAATTACATCCTTGTTTCTTTCAAAGCCCGTAAGAAGAGATGAGAAAAAGTATTTGGACTATACTGCTGGCCCTGTTCCTCGTATGCTTCAATGTCAAGGCTCAGGAGGTCTCCAAAAATGCTTTCAAGCCCGTCTGCGATTCTCTCAGGACGCTGCTTGAAGAACGCACCACCGTCTTCACCAAGATGTCCATAGACCGCGTCCTGAAGCGCTCTTCCCTGTTGGATTTTTATTTCAGCGTGGAGCTGGGCGACTACCCCTGGCACAGCCGCGACATCAACTGGTTCAAGGCTACACTCACCAGCCTGTTCCCTCCAGAGTATTCCAACTGCACCGTAGGCATCATCTATGTACGGCGCAACAACCTTACTGCCTATGTGACGCCAGAACTAGGGTTTGACGGAAAGCCAGCCGAGGATACATACCACTACCCCGCTCCACGCAACACGCCTCTGGTGACGCGCAAGGATGCCGTCAAGGCCCCCAAGGGGCTCGACGGGCGCCATATCGCGCTCTGGCAGAGCCACGGGCGCTATTTCGAGGAAGAGACGGACAGATGGGAGTGGCAGCGTGCGCCTATGCACGGCACCATAGAGGACATTTACACTCAGAGTATCGTCCTCCCCTTCCTCATACCTATGCTGGAGAATGCGGGCGCTTACGTGATGACCCCGCGCGAGCGTGATACGCAGTCATATGAGATAATCATAGACAACGATCCTTCCTTTACCGGGGAACGCAGCGGCGTCACCCGCAGGGTAGGTTTCTATTCAGAGGAAGGCGGACTCTGGAGCAACGCCGGCACCGGATTCGCGGATTCAAAAAGAATCTATATGCTGGGGGACAACCCGTTCAAGGCAGGAACCGCCAAGGAAACTTTGTGCGTATCTTACGGCGAAGAAGAGGTCCGGACGGCAAAATGGAGTTTCAACCCTCCCGTCAAGGGCAGCTATGCGGTTTATGTCTCATACAAGACCCAGAGGAACAGCACAGATGCTGCTCACTATACAGTCAATCACGCAGCCGGCAAGACTGATTTCTACGTGAACCAGAGGATGGGCGGAGGGACCTGGATTTATCTGGGAACCTTCGACTTTGGCGAAGAAGGCAGCGTCACCCTGGACAACGTTTATCCGGAGGGCAGGACTAAGCCCGCTGACGCCATTGTCTCGGCAGATGCCGTGAAGATTGGCGGAGGCGTAGGCAAGACGGCCCGAGGGCTAAGCAGCGCTCCCCAGAGCAGTTATACCACTTCCGGACTTGCCAGTTACCTGGAAGGCGCTCTCTATTGGCTTCAGTGGGCCGGAGAGGGTCCTGAACTCACTGACAACTGGACCGGAGACTATACAAAGGACCTTGCCGGGCGCGGCGCCTGGGTAACCCACCTTACTGGAGGCAGCAGTTTCAATCCTCAGAAAGAGGGTCTCAAAATACCCATTGACGTATCGTTGGGCATTCATTCAGACGCCGGACTTGCCCCCAACGATTCCACAATCGGCACTCTGGCAATATACACGCTCACAGCAGACGGTAAGACTACCCTTCCTGACGGCAGGAGCCGCTACCTCTGCCGCACACTGGCGGACCTGGTACAGAGCCAGATATGCAATGACATCCGCGGACGCTACAATAAGGACTGGAGCCGCAGGGAGACCTACGACCGCTCGTACAGCGAGAGCCGCACTACCTCCGTTCCGGGCATCATAATAGAGAGCCTGTCACACCAGAACCTGTCCGACATGCAGTACGGCCTCAACCCCACTTTCAAGTTTGATCTGGCCCGTGCCATCTATAAAGGCGTTCTCAAATTCCTCAGCAACGAATACAGCCGCGAATACGTGGTACAGCCTCTTCCAGTCAATTCCCTGGCTGTTTCACCCGGACTGTCCGGTAATGCCGTCCTTAAATGGAAACCGACGGAAGATCCTTTCGAGCCAACCGCCGTGGCAAAGAGTTACATAGTTTACACAAGGGTTGACGACGGAGTATTCGACGGAGGCAAGGCGGTGGATGCCACGGCAGGAGACGACGGGTTCCTGTCGGTACCTGTAACCTGCGAGAAAGGCCACATCTACAGCTTCAGGGTGGCTGCGGTAAATGACGGAGGCAAGAGCTTCCCCTCGCATATAGTAAGCATAGGAATACCTGAAAACGCTAAGGGAGGTTCCGTGTTGGTAGTAAACAACTTCGACCGCGTCTCCGGCCCCACCTGGTTCGACTCCGAGATGTACGGAGGTTTCCTCTATCAGGAAGACGGAGGTGTAGGCTATGTCAATGACCTTTCTTTCAGCGGAGATGTATATGAATTCAGGCGTGACTTCGAGTGGATTGACGACGACAACCCCGGATTCGGAGGCAGCAGCATAGAGCACGCTGGCACCATCGTCCCTGGCAATACATTCGACTACGCCATAGTCCACGGGCGCGCGCTGATGGCGGCGGGAAGGCCTTTCTACAGTGTCTCGGTCCAGGCCTGGGAAGCAGATCCTTCACTGGGCAAGGGCTCCTCAATCGTGGATATCATCTGTGGAAAGCAGGTTACCGTACCGACGGGTCAGGAGAGCACGCGTTACTCTGTATTCCCTTCTGAACTTCAGACTGTCATCAAAGATTACACTTCCGGAGGCGGCAATGTGATAATATCAGGCGCAAACATAGCAACAGATGTCTGGGACAGGGTCTTCCCCATCCAGATTGACAAGGAGCGCAGGGAACTCGACAAAGAGTTCGTACAGAGTGTCCTGGGTTACAAGTGGCACACAGGGCACGGATCCTATACCGGAGAGGTTGTTCCAATAGAGGGTGGCAAAGCCATATCCTTCCACCAGAAGCGCAACAGGGTCATATATCAGGTAGAGAATCCTGACGGCATCGTGCCAGCCAACGAGAACGGCGTGACCACGATGAGGTACTCCGGGAACAACGTGCCTGCCGCAGTAAGGTTCAAAGGAAAGAACTACAAGGTGGCCTCTTTCGGATTCCCGCTTGAAACCATCGTGGACTACAACGATATGGAACGCCTGATCCAGGACACCCTCAATTACTTCTCCAACTAGTAGACTACTTCACTCCCCTCTGGCGGGGAAGGTCTGGGTACGGAAAAAGGCCGCATTGCTGCGGCCTTTTGTGCACTCTTAGGGACTCGAACCCTAGACCCGCTGATTAAGAGTCAGCTGCTCTACCAGCTGAGCTAAGAGTGCTGGTATCTCTTTTGTGACCTGTTCGGGGCTCGAACCCGAGACCCCCACATTAAAAGTGTGATGCTCTACCAACTGAGCTAACAAGTCCTCCGCCCGATTAGGGTTTGCAAAGGTATAGTTTTGTTCTTAAATATCCAAATTAAATCAGAGAAATTTAGAACAAGTAGCCAATGTTGATGTACATTGCCCCGGTACCATCCTGGTTGTAGACCGGACTGTTCTTCCTGAAATGGCTCAGAGGGGTACCATATTCGAAGGCAACTATGAAGTTCTCGTTCATGATGAAACGGAATCCGGCACCCATAGTCATATGAAGGCTGTCCTTCTCCTGGCCCTTAACCAAGGGTTTCAGATTTGCCGCCAGATGCTCTACAGCAGACAGATCCCTTCCACGGGTTACTACGGAACCGTCGCTGAAAGCGCTCAGGCCAAGGGCGATATTCTGGTTGAAAGCCTTGAAACTTACGAAGCGCCAGCGCATTTCGGCGGTATAGGTGAACATATCCAGGCCCACTACCCTGTTGCGGAGCATACCGCGGACGGTACGGTATCCGCCCATTCCGTCACGGTCATAGTTCTCTCCCATTACAGTGATGTACGGAAGCACGTAATAAGGGGCGTTCTTTCCGAAAGTTCCCTCATAGTTGAGACGATACGCAAAAGTCAGGACATCGTTCTTGATAAGAGGGAGGTACTGTCTGAAAGTCAAGGAATAACGATAGAAAGGATTCTTGGTTCCGAGCCACTTGGGAGCAGCGTGGATATGACCTTCAGCCCAGATTCCACGGGTAGGAGCGCCCTCCTTGTCACGTGAATCGTATACCAGGCCGAGGCGGATTCCGCTGGACAGGCCTCCACCGGCTTCATCATTTGTAATAACGCCGGAATACCTGTACAGTTCATAGAGAGTTTCCATACTTGCCGGGAACACCTGACTGTCTTCCTTGCCCTTGTTTATGCTGTCACGGTCTATCGCACCCTCCTTGAACCAGCTGGCGTGATAACCCGCTTCCCATTTGAAATGCTCGGTGATATCACCGATGAAGTCGGTCTTGACCAGGAGCTGCTTGCGGGAAACTTTGTAGAACGGGGTGAAGATGAAAGAATCACCTGCCTTGCCGTCAGCCACCCTCTGATAGTCGTAATATGTCTGATATCCGTTGAAACCGTAGAAATCCATAGCCTTGTCAAGAGCAAGGGACACTGCGGTAGACCAGCGGATGCCGGGAATCAGCTCCTTTGCATCATATGAAAGGTTGAACAATGAAGATCCCTTGGTGAAGAAGGAAGCCTCCGCATAGATTTTGGAATTGTAATTGGGATAGTTGCTTCCGTCTCCGAAATTGTAAATGTTCAGGAGGGCTCCATACTGGAGGCCTTTGTCTGCATCGAATGCGACAACCGGAAGAGGTCCGAAATTGAGACCAGTCTTTACAATGTCCTGCGCTGCAGCGCTGAGGCAGGCCAGGGATACCATCAATGAGAAAACAAGACGTTTCATCGCTTTATATCTTCTATTAGATCTTGGTAATAATTCAAAATAAGGTAGAAAACGCTGTGGAAAGGCCACAGGACAAAAAAGATGAGGCTGCAGGCAAAGCGTACGGTGTTGTTCCAGGCAGGATCCTTGAAATTGCGCAGGAAGATAGCAGTCAGTATGAGGATGGGACTGCTCAGTACTGCGCATACCGCGAAGATTGGAAGCAGGAACAATGCCAGGAAGGAACGGAGCAGGATGTTGCCGTGGTTGCGTACCGGCTCCTGCGTATCAACCAGTTCCTGGATCCTGTCACCCAGAAACTCCAGCCTGTCCTTGGAATTCATATACCGGACTTCGTCCAGCGGAACAGGTTTACCGAAGCGGATCTTGACCGGCTTCATATAACGGAAAAAGTCGCCGTATGTGAGGCCTACCGGCATAATGTATATCTTCTTTCCCGTCTCAGTTTCAGCGAGCTCTGCGAGCCTGAAAACGCCCTTCTTGATAGGACGCTGGATTTCCCTCTGAGGCCTGTGAGTGCCTTCTACATAGAGGCAGAAAGGAACTTGATGGTCAAGGCATTCCACAATCTCCTCGAATATCTGCTGGTTGCCGCTTACTGCGGACATTCCGTCGCGCTCACGCGCCAGCGGAACTATTCGCAGCCAGCGCAGAGCCTTGTTGGCCTTGGGCTTGCGGAATATGTCCGCCCGAGCTCCGAAAGCCACCTTGCTCTTGAATGCATAAAGAAGGACCAGGGGATCCATCATCGTACAGCAGTGATTGGATGCGAAGATGACGGGGCCGTCTGTAGGGAACTGCTCCCTGCCCTCAACTTTGATGGAACTGTAACTCCGCCATATGCACGCGTAAGAATACAACGAGAGAAGGTTGTAACCCGTGCTCTTTTCCCATAGTTTATGCATTTCTCAACAGTTTAAATTCCCTGCGGTTGAAGACTGCGCTCACGGCAAGTCCGCTGATAATATGCCATACACCCCACCACGCCGTAATGACCAGCATTCCTCCGTGAGGCGGGAGGTTCGTGAAAATCTGTGTTCCTAGGAGAAGCACCAGTCCAAGGCCGCTGTTCTGTATGCCCGTCTCTATCGTAAGGGTGCGGCGGTCCTTGTATGGTACCTTGAATATGCTTCCCACGCTGAACCCGATGGCAAGGGCAAGCAGGTTATGTACCAGGACAACCAGGAAGATATACTTGATACACTTCAGGAATGCTTCCATATTTCCCACGAAGGATAGGACTACCATTACCAGGAAGAAAAGTATGCTGGCATACTGGAAAGGCTTCTTTAGTTTATCCGCCAGTTTAGGCAGATAGTGAGAGGTGAGGATTCCCAGCGTGAGAGGAATTCCAAGGAGGATGAATATGGTCTTGAAGACATCCCAGAGAGGAATCCTGAGGGCAGGCACCTCACCCGCTATGTTTGCAAGCTTAAGGTAAAGGTTACCGTACTGCCAGAAATTGAACGGAGTCATAATAACTGCCAAGGCCGTGCTGATTGCCGTAAGTGAAACGCTCAACTCAATGTTCGCCTTTGAGAGGGAACTCATGAAGTTGGATATGTTTCCGCCCGGGCAGGATGCCACCAGAATCATTCCGAGAGCCATGCTCCAGGATATTGACGGCCCCAGGGCCAGTGTAAGCAGGAAGGTAAACAACGGGAGGATGACAAGTTGGCAAATGACTCCCAGTATAACTGATTTAGGATTCTTAAAGACGTCTACGAACATCCTTGGCTTTATTCCAAGAGCTACTCCAAACATCACAAAAGCCAAAACGATGTTTATTGTGTTCATTCCACCGGCATTGAGAGTAACCTGTATACTGTCAATTGCCTGTTCTACAGCTTGTGTCATTTTTTAGGCCTGAAGGCGAAGTTTTTATAAAATTAGTATCCAAAAATCGCGTTAAGTTAGTAATTTTGATTGTCAATCAAAAAACAAAGTCCATAAATGAAAGATATCAAGACAATTGGTGTACTTACGTCCGGAGGAGATTCCCCTGGAATGAACGCCGCAATCAGGGCCGTGACCCGCTCGGCCATCTTCGCCGGCTGGAAGGTATACGGCATTTACAGGGGCTGGGAAGGCCTCATCAACGGCGAGATAAAGGAACTCACCAACGAGAGCGTGAGCAGCACCATACAGAGGGGCGGAACTATCCTCAAGACCGCCCGCAGCGATGAATTCCGCACACCTGAAGGCCGCACAAAGGCGTATGAGCACCTTCGCAAGTACAAGATAGACGCCCTTATCGTCTTAGGAGGCAACGGTTCCCTGTCAGGAGCCCAGGAACTCGCACGCGAACACGAGATAGCCATAGTAGGCCTGCCCGGCACCATTGACAACGACCTCTACGGCACAGATTACACCATAGGCTATGACACCGCCCTCAACACCATAATGGACTGCGTGGACAAGATCCGTGACACCGCCACCAGCCACGACCGCATCTTCTTCGTGGAAGTGATGGGACGCGACGCCGGATTCCTTGCCCAGAACAGCGCCATCGCCGCCGGAGCGGAGGCAGCCATCATCCCCGAGGCCAACACAGACATCGACCAGCTCGCTTCCTTCATCGGACGCGGAATTCGCAAGAGCAAGAACAGCAGCATAGTGCTGGTTTCTGAGAAGGACGGCGGAGCGATGCATTACGCGGAACGCGTACGCGCGGAGTATCCTCAGTACGACGTGCGGGTGTCCATCCTGGGACACCTGCAGCGCGGAGGCTCCCCTTCCGCCTTCGACCGTATCCTGGCAAGCCGAATGGGTGTTGCCGCCATCGAGGCCCTAAAGGAAGGCCAGCGCAACATAATGATCGGAATCAAGGATGACACCATAGTGTATATCCCCATCAGCAAGGCAGTCAAGATAGACAAGCCCATCGACTCGGAACTGAGGAATGTCCTGGACATCCTCTCCACATAACAAGGAAATGGCCCGGGATTACTTTCCGGGCCATTCCATTTTAAGTCTTATTATATCTTCTTCCGTGAGCAGGTCTCCGGACTGGACTTCTATGAAAGTCAGGTCCGTGGTGGCCTTGACGGCGTGCTTCTGACCCTGCCGGATATGAACTACCAAACCCCTGCTTACAGGTATCTCTTTGTCATCTATCATAACTTTGCCTTCTCCGTTCACGAAGGTCCATACCTCTGAACGGTGAAGGTGAATCTGGTAGCTGATGTTCTTTCCTGCCTTGAGAGTGATGGACTTGGTGAGGGACTTGTACCCGTCGCTGAAGGTGGTATCGTCTATCACGCGATAAGTACCCCAACGGCGCTCTTCATACATCGGGCGGCTTTCAAGACTGTCTACGTGCTTCTTGATGAACTCGGAGCGGTCTTTGGAGCAGACCAGGATTCCGTCGGGACTGGCCGCCACCACTATGTCCTTGAGGCCGTCGCAGAAGATTGGCAGCGAAAGCTCATTTACTATATGTGTATTGTCATTCTGGGGGCCCAGATGCGAATTTCCAATTTCATTGGAGGGCAGTTCCTGGCACAGGGCGTTCCAGGTACCCAGGTCTTTCCACTGGCCGGTGAAGGGCACCACGGCCACGCTGTCGGCCTTCTCGGCCACTTCGTAGTCGAAACTGATCTTGGGGAAAACCGAGTACTTGGCGCGGACAGCGCTGAAAGTATCCTCTTTTACGTACTTCTCGGCTATATCCAGCACATAGCCGAGCCTGAAGGCAAATACGCCTCCGTTCCACAAGGCGCCCTCCTTGAGAAGGAGTTCAGCCTTTGCGGTGTCCGGTTTTTCAGTGAAACGCTCTACCGGCAGGGCGCCGAATACGGCCTCGGCTCCCTTGCAGGGAACCACGTAGCCGAATTTTTCTGACGGGCAGTCCGGGGTAATTCCCATCAGGACCAGACTGGCCGCATCGTTTTCCACAGCCTTGACCATACGGGCGACGGTATTGAAGTACCCCGCCTCAGTATAAGGGTCACACGGCATTACCACTACCACCTCTTCCCTGCCGCAACCTTTCTCCTTTGCAAGATAGCTGACGGCAAGGGCAATGGCAGGGAATGTGTCCCTGCGTTCAGGTTCCAGGACTGTTTCTATGTTCTCTCCCAGCTGGTTCTGTATGATGTCCTTCTGCGAAGCGTTGGTGGCAAGGACTATGTCATTGCCCAAACCGGCCTCCGAGGCCTGGCGCAGAACCCTCTGTACCATAGATTCACGATTCCCGTCGGGGCCCTGGAGCAACGGCAGGAACTGTTTTGAACGGGCTTCGTTGGAAAGAGGCCAGAGCCTCTTTCCAGAACCGCCCGATAGAAGTATAAGTCTCATTATTTCTTTCCGAGAATTGATCCCAGGATGCTCTTTCCTACGTTACCGAGAATGGATCCTGCAGCTGACTGCTGCTTCTGTCCGCCACCCTTGAGGGTGATGAGGATGTCATTCAGGTCAACGTCTCCGTCACCGTCCTGGTCCTTGAGGATGCCTGACATCTTGGAGAATACCAGAGGGATTGCTGCAAGAAGGGAGCCCTTGAGGACATTGTTGAGATTGAGCTTGCTGAGGATGTTGTTGGTGAACAACTTGCCAGCGAGAGCTGTGATAGGGCTTGCCTCTGCGGCTGTCTTGCCGGTAAGAAGGCTCTTCACGAGATCCAGTCCGCCAGGTTTGGTAGCTGTCTGGGTAAGAGAACCGAGAATGGAGTCTGAGAGGCCTCCGAGGACATTCTTCTTGATGTCTGAAGGAATCTGGATATTGCCGGTAGATGCGAGAACCTGCTGGGCAATGATATCGGTAAGTGATGCCATAATAGTGAATGATTAAAAGTTAATATAGCTTTAGTGTTAACAAATGTAGTAAAAATTACCTTCCCTTATACATGGACTCGTAATACGTCTGGTAATCGCCGGATGTCACGTTGTCCAGCCAGTCCTGGTTCTGAAGATACCAACTGACAGTCTTCTCAATACCCTCCTCAAACTGGAGGGAAGGTTCCCAACCCAGTTCGTTCTTGAGCTTTGTGGAGTCAATTGCGTAGCGAAGGTCGTGTCCGGCTCGGTCAGTCACAAAAGTGATGAGGTCCCTGTCGGCACCGTCGGGACGGCCCAGAAGCCTGTCTGTAGTATCTATGAGAACTTTGATAAGGTCTATGTTCTTCCACTCGTTGAAACCGCCTATGTTGTAGGTCTCCCCCACCCGGCCGTTGTGGAATATGATATCTATTGCCCTGGCGTGGTCCACCACATACAGCCAGTCCCTTACATTGAGACCCTGCCCGTATACAGGAAGCGGCTTGCGGTTACGTATATTATTGATGAACAATGGAATAAGCTTTTCAGGGAACTGATACGGACCGTAATTGTTGCTGCAGTTTGTTATAATTGCAGGCAGGCCGTAGGTGTCGTGGAACGAACGCACGAAGTGGTCGCTGGATGCCTTGGAAGCACTGTACGGGCTGTGTGGCTCGTACTTGTTGGTCTCCTTGAAAAGAGGTGAATCCATCTTGAGGGAGCCGTATACTTCATCCGTGGAAATGTGATAGAAAAGGCGGCGCGGGGAATCAGGCTCCGCAGGAGTCTCTTCCCAGCAGAGGCGGGCGGCCTGGAGGAGGGAGAGCGTTCCAATGACGTTTGTGCGGGCGAAGGTGAACGGGTCCTTTATGGAGCGGTCTACGTGGCTCTCAGCGGCCAGGTGTATGACTCCGTCAATCTTCTTTTCCTTCATCAGGAAATAAACCGTGTCGAAGTCGGCTATGTCTGCCTTGACGAACGAATAATTGGGCTTGTCCTCTATGTCCTTCAGGTTGGCAAGATTGCCGGCATAAGTCAACTTGTCAAGGTTTATTATGTCGTACTCCGGATATTTGTTAACGAACAGGCGGACGACGTGGCTGCCGATGAATCCGGCACCACCCGTTATAAGTATGCGTCTTTTCATTCAGAAGCCAGTTTAATCAGATATTGTCCGTATTGGTTCTTTATCATAGGCTGAGCCAGACGGATGAGGTCTTCAGAAGTGATCCAGCCGTTCTCAAATGCTATGCTCTCGAGGCAGGCGATCTTGAGTCCGGTCCTCTTCTCGATAGTCTCAACAAAGATGGAAGCCTCTGCAAGGGAGTCGTGCGTTCCGGTATCAAGCCAGGCGAAGCCGCGGCTGAAGGTATGCACCAGCAGTTCCTTGTCAGCGAGGAAAGCCTGGTTTACGGAAGTAATTTCCAGCTCTCCCCTGGCGGAAGGCTTTATGGTACGGGCCACGTCCAACACCTTGTTGGGATAGAAATAAAGACCCACCACCGCGTAGTTGCTCTTGGGATTCTCAGGCTTCTCCTCTATGGAGAGGCAGTTGCCCTGGGAATCGAATTCAGCTACACCGTAGCGCTGCGGATCGCTTACCTTATATCCGAAGACGGAAGCCTTTCCTTGCTTTTCTGCAGCTTCCACCGCTGCCTTGAGCTTAGAGCGGAACCCGCTTCCATAAAAGATGTTGTCTCCCAGAACGAGGCAGGCTGAATCGGAGCCTACGAAATCTGCACCTATTATGAAGGCCTGTGCCAGGCCGTCAGGTGACGGCTGTTCTGCATAGCTGAAAGACACTCCATAGTCGGAGCCGTCGCCCAGGAGGCGGCGGAAAGCTGGCAGGTCCTGCGGCGTACTGATAATGAGTATATCCCGGATTCCGGCAAGCATCAGAACGCTTATCGGGTAATAAACCATAGGTTTGTCATAAATGGGGAGCAACTGTTTTGAGACTCCCTTTGTTATGGGGTATAGACGGGTGCCGCTTCCTCCGGCCAGTACGATGCCTTTCATCACTAATTATTCTATTATCTACAAATATAACTATTTTTGCGATTATGAAATTCAATCTGGTCTTATTCGATTTGGACGGAACCGTCCTAGACACGCTGCAGGACCTAGGCGATGCAGTCAACTACGCTATGTCAAAGCACGGCTTTCCCACCCATACTTTGGATGAATTCCGATATATGGTAGGAAACGGCGTCAGGAAACTTGTACGCAGGGCCATGCCGGATGAACTGAAGGGAGATGAAGACCTGCACCAGGAATGCCTTGCCCAGTTCTGGAAGTATTATTCCGACCACTTGATAGTCAACACAAAGCCATATCCAGGAATCCCTGAACTTGTAAAGGACCTTCAGGATGCAGGAGTAATTGTAGCCGTCGCATCCAACAAGTTCCAGGAAGGAGCCGACACCCTCATACACCACTTCTACCCTACCATAGAGACTATTGTAGGCGACCGCCCGGGGTTGCCCCTGAAACCGGACCCAGCTATGGTCAACCTCATTCTTGAACAATACGGCAACAGCGCCACCCTGCGGGAGCACACGGCTCTTGTGGGTGACGCTGTCACTGATATCCAGGCTGCTGCCGCCGCCGGAGTCACCGGCATAGGGGTCAGCTGGGGTTTGAGGCCTGTTTCGGCGCTTCTTGAAATCGGGCACAGTCCTGAACTCATCGCCAGGGACGTGCCCCATCTCCGCCAGCTGCTTGGCCTTTGATGATTACTGCTTGATAGGCTGCCCGAGGAATGAAGCCTCGGCGTCGTTCTCGTCCAGGCGGAATACCATGAAGTCAGGCTTTGCCGCAGTGCAGGGCTCCCAGCCAAGACCAGGATCGCTGTTCTTGGCAAAGTTGCTCCAGGCGGTTATCATCTTCTCTGAAAGATCCCAGTCTCCCTGAGTCCAAGGCCTCCAGCAGTGCTTGAGGGACTTGAATACGAACCAGAGGTCTGAAGAGTGGAATGCTCCCCTGAGCCTTTGGGTAACCTCAGGATGCTTTCCGTCATCAGGAAGAGGACGTGCGAACTGATATGCGTAAGCCTTTCCGCCCTTCTCTTCACGGTCAAGGCAGAAAGCTTTGATTCCAGGAGACATATCACCTGAATCGTTGAGCGTATATCCTATCATATAAGGCACGTTGGCCAGGTTGCCGGTCTTTGCGGCTGTGTCGAAATCCTGCTTTACTACATATCCGTCGATTATAGGAGCGAACATTCCCGCAGCCCTGAGGCCGTTTACGCGGTTGTAGATATTAACAACTGAGAAGATTTCCTCAGTAGAGGCAGCGCGCATCTTCTGGAGGTTGTCAAGTCCGGCCCAGTCCATGATGGTCTTGTACATATTGGCCTGCTCCTCGAGCGTAACGGCTGATGCAGAATATGCAGGAGCGGTGGAGAATCCCTGGGCGCTCATTATGACAGCCTTGTGGAAGAGGCCCCTTGCGATAGGAGACTCGCTGAGGGTACGGGTGCTTCTTCCGCCTCCGCTCTGTCCGAATATCATCACGTTGTCAGGGTCGCCTCCGAACTGGGCGATGTTGGCCTTGATCCACTTGAGGGCCTGAACCTGGTCCATAATACCGTAGTTTCCGGATGAACCGTTGGGATCCTCTGCGATGAGGTCGGGATGACACATGAATCCGAACATTCCAAGACGGTAGTTGATGGTAACCAGGACGATGTCCTTGGCTGCAAACTCCTCTCCGTCGAACTCAGGCTCGAATCCCCAGCCTTCACGAAGACCGCCTCCGTGAATCCACATTGCCACGGGGAGTTTCTTGTCTGTCTGGCCGGGAGCCTTTGTATATACGTTCAGATACAGGCAGTCCTCGCTGTATGCGGGCTCGTCGCCGTATCCCCATTCAGTAGTGTATCCGCCAGGATAGTGTACTACCTGATATCCAGGATGTCCGAAGGTGTCACATACCTTTACGCCCTCCCAGGGAACTACAGGCTGAGGAGCTTTCCAACGGAGCTGTCCGATTGGCGGGGCAGCATAAGGGATTCCCTTATAGATGTACACGCCCTTGAGTTCTCCCTTGACGCCCTGTACCTGGCCACCGTCGATGGTCAGTATAGGGTTCTTTTCGGCGCAGGCGGCCAGAGCCAGCGCTGCTGCTAAAATCATTAAAACTCTTTTCATATGAATCAGGTTTGGTTATTTGACAGGTGTAAGACGGTATGCAACCACGTCGTGTACGGGAACCGTAACGTTTACGACGTTGGTAACCATCTGCTTGCGCTGTTTGCCCTTGCCTTTCTTAAGTGTGTTGAAAGGCTTGTCGGTAGGAGTCCAGATGCTCTTTACGGTGTAGTTGGTGTTGGCGAAGTCGGTCTTGCGGCCACTGAGTTCGTCGTCAACCTCAAGTTCAGACCAGTCGAGGGCGATGTTTGCAGGCTCCTCGCCGATGTTCATCACGCAGAATGCCCAGTCTCCGTTGACGAGGGGCTTGAACCAGTACTGAAGGGTCTCTGTGTTGATGAGGCGGAGTCCCTGGATTCCGAGAGGATCCTGGTCTACTGCGATCATATCCTTGTTGGTGATGATTGCAAGTGATTCAGGGGTGATCTTGGTAAGGTCGTTGCCGAGGATGAGCGGGGCGGCCATCATACACCAGATGGTAAAGTGAGCGCGGTCTTCGCTGTCAGTCATCTCGTAATAGATTCCGTTTACGGTGATGTTGTTGCCAACCTCAAGCATATCGGGGTCGTTCCAATGGCCGGGGCCTGCATACTTGCGCAGGGGCTCGTTCTGGTTGATGATGTCTATGATGCTCTGAGGACGCCAGTTGGGCCTTCCCTGCTCGTTGTAGGTGATAGGAACCGGGAGGAAGGCAGGACCGATGTCGTGGGTGGTACGCCAGGAATGCGCTACGTCTGCGGCCCACTCCCAAGGCTTGCTGGTTCCCCACTCGCACATACTGAAGAGGATGGGACGGCCGGCCTTTCCAAGAGCGTTACGCATAAGGATATAGGCGCCCTTAGCGTTGACGTTCTGGGTTGCGCACCAGTCATATTTGAGGTAATCAACTCCCCAGGAAGCATATGTGATGGCATCCTGATACTCGTGTCCGCGGCTTCCTGAATAGCCGGCGCAGGTGAAGTTTCCGGCATCGCTGTAGATTCCAAGCTTCATTCCCTTTGAATGCAAGTAATCTGCAAGAGCCTTGATTCCGGAAGGGAACTTGACGGGATCGCAGGTGATGAATCCCTGCTCGTCCCTCTCTCCGTGCCATCCGTCATCCAGATTGAGGTAAACGTATCCTGCATCTACTAGGCCAAGGTCCACCATTGCGTCGGCGGTGGCCTTGATGAGGTCTTCGTTGATATCGGTCATGAACCTGTTCCAGGAGTTCCAGCCCATCTGAGGGGTGTCGGCCAGTCCCGGATACTTGGGGATGTCAGCGGAACGTCTGCCCTGAGCGAAAGCGTTTCCAGACAAAAGAATCATTGCTGCTGAGGCAATCAGAATAAGTGCTTTTTTCATAATTATGTTTTAATAAGGTTTATACTACATCACGGGTGAAAGCCTGTAAACCAGGACATCGTGGGAAGGAACGGTGACGTTTACCACGTTGTTCACCATCTGCCTGTTCTTCCTTACCTTGGTGTTGAAAGGCTTGGCCGACTTGTTCCAGAGGTCACGTGCGGTATAGGTGGTGCCTGCGAAGTCGGTCTTGCGGCCGCTGAGGTCGTCGTCCACCTCAAGTGCGGACCAGTCTAGGGCGATGTTTGCGGCGTCGGGGCCGGTGTTCATTATGCAGAATGCCCAGTCCCCGCCTACCAGAGGCTTGAACCAGTACTGAAGGTCATTCTCTTTCTTGAGACGCAGACCCTGGATTCCGAGAGGATCCTGGTCTATTGCGATGACATCCTTGTTGGTGATGATGGCGAGGGTCTCCTTGGAGATGTCCCTGAGGTCGTTTCCGAGGATGAGGGGAGCTGCGAGCATGCACCACATTGTGAAGTGTGCGCGGTCCTCGCTCTCTGTCATCGCCCAGGTGATTTCATCCACAGTGATGACGTTGCCTACTTCCAGCATATCAGGGTCGTTCCAATGTCCGGGTCCTGCATATTTGCGAAGGGGCTCGGTCTGCTCTATGATCTCGTATACGCTCTGAGGTTTCCACCTGCGGCGTCCGTCAGGGAAATATGAGGTCTCTGCAGGAAGGAAGGCGGGACCGATGTCGTGGGTGGTACGCCAGGAGTGTGCTACGTCCTCGGCCCACTCCCAGGGCTTGCTGGTTCCCCATTCGCACATACTGAATACCATAGGGCGTCCGGCCTTGGTAATTGCGTTGCGCATTGTGATATATGCGTCTTTAGCATTAACGTTCTGGGTGGAGCACCAGTCGTACTTGACGTAATCCACTTCCCAGGATGCATAGGTGAGGGCGTCCTGATATTCGTAGCCGCGACTTCCGGTGCAGCCGTTGCAGGTGAAATCTCCAGCGTCGCTGTATATACCGAACTTGAGGCCCTTGGAGTGGATATACTCGCCGATGGCCTTCATTCCGGAAGGGAATTTCTTGGGATCTCCCTGGACGAAGCCGAGGTTGTTCCTCTCTCCGTGCCAGCCATCGTCAATGTTAACGTATACATATCCTGCATCCACGAGACCCAGCTCGACCATTGCGTCGACTGTTTCCTTTATGATGTCTTCATTGATGTCGGTCATGAATTTATTCCAGGAGCTCCAGCCCATCTGAGGGGTTTCACATACGCCTGGCCATTTGGGAAGATCGGCAGTACGCCTTTGCGCGCCGGCCGGAATGAAGAATGCGGCAAGCGCCAGAATCAGCATAAGTTTTTTCATGTACGTGGTTAATTAAGTTTTTATTGTTCAATAATAGCAATTATTGAGATTTTTTGCAAAAATAAGCTCCAAGTATTTTCCTATATTTGCACTGATGGATGCAATTCTGGAAGGAAAGCTCCGCTCGTGGGCTATAAAATACGACAACCCGGAATATTTCAAGGAAGACCCCGTGGCCTTCCCCAGGCTGTTCTTTCAGAGAGGCGCAAGCCTGCAGGACATAGAAGTGGCGGCGGTGTTCGCCGCGCACTTCGCCTGGGGCAGGCGTGTCATGATCGTGCGGGACTGCAACAGGCTGTTTGACGAAATGTCCTGGAAGCCGTACGACTACGTGATGCGTGGAAACTGGCGCTGCGACAGCTCCTCTGCGCATCGTACGGTGCGTTGGAGCGAGGTCGCCGCCATATGCTCCAGATTGAAGGACTTTTACGGCCAGGCGTCGTCCCTGGAGGCGCTTGACGCCTCGCAGATGAGGACCAGGATATTCGGGCAGAAGGAAGACGCCAAGGCCACAAACAAGAAAATCCATATGATGCGCCGGTGGATGGTACGCCGCGACGGCATAGTGGACCTGGGACTTTGGAAAGGCACTGACCCGGCGTCGCTGGTAATCCCCCTGGACGTCCACGTTTATGACGAGGCCACCGCGCTGGGCCTCACTACCCGCAGGTCAAAGGACCTTGCCACCGCCCTGGAAATCACTGACGCTTTCAGGGAAATATGGCCCCAGGACCCCTGTATGGGAGATTTTGCATTGTTCGGTTACGGAATAGACAAAGGACAGGATGGCTAAAATGTATATCATATCGGGCTGCAACGGCTCGGGAAAGACCACCGCAAGCTACTCGCTGCTTCCGGAAATCCTTGACTGCAAGGAATTCGTGAACTCCGACGAGTTTGCCAAGAGCCTCTCCCCTTTCGACCCGTCCGCCGCCTCAGTGTCGGCCAGCCGCTATATGCTGCTGAAATGCCGGTACCTGCTTGACAGGAGACAGAATTTCTGCGTGGAGACTACCCTTGCCACGCGCTCACTGCTGAAAACTATCCAGGAAGCGCAATCTCGCGGATACGAGATAACCATCCTGTATTTCTGGCTGGAGTCTCCCGAACTGGGCATAAAGAGGGTGAAGCAGAGAGTGGACGCCGGAGGGCACAATATCCCTGAAGACACCATACGGCGACGCTACTATATGGGACTCAAATACTTCTTCAAGGACTATATGCCGGCGTGCGATTTCTGGCTGCTGGCAGACAATTCCAAATCGCCTTTCACCACCATAGCAGAGGGGTCCCGCTCCGGAACCACAATCTACGACCCCGTAAAATACGACATCATCTGGCAACAGGCGCATTAACAGACAATGATCAACCAAAAAGAATACTACCTTGACACATTCCGCGTGACGGAACCTATGCTTGAGAGCCTCATATCAAGTGCTCTCAGAAGCGGAGGAGATTACGCGGACCTATATTTCGAGAACACCGTCTATTCCGACCTTCTCCTACGCGACGGCCAGGTGGCCTCAGGAGGCCTCCACACAGACTTCGGCGTGGGAATCAGAGTCCTCAAGGGAGACAAGACAGGTTACGCGTACACGGAGAGCACCGACCCTGCCGAGATGATGCAGGCGGCAAAGGCCGCCGCGACCATATCGCTGCAGGGAGGCGTGGGGGCGGCGAAAGCCGAGGCGTCCGTCGGACGCCACGGCGGGAAGCCCAACCCCGCCGCCGACCGCTACCCTATGGAGCAGGACTGGCGGCAGGCAAGCGCATCGGCTTTCGTCCCTATGCTGGAGAAGCTGCAGGGGCTCATAGAGAGCAAGGACAGCCGCGTCATCAAAGTCATAGCCATGCTGGGATCGCAAGTGAGCGACATCCTGATGTTCAATTCCTTAGGAGAACTGAAGTACGATACCAGGCCTATGGGAAGCCTGTCTGTTTCGGTCATCTTCAAGCAGGGAGAAGTGGTGGAGAACAAGTCCGCTTCCCGCAGCTGGCGCATCGGCGCCGAGATGATGGACGACGCCCTGCTGGAAGAGCTTGCCGCGGAGGTCGTCTCCGGCATTGACCAGCGCTTCCAGGCCATCCGCCCCAAAGGTGGGAAGATGAGCGTGGTGATGGGCGCCGGAGCCTCCGGAATCCTTCTGCACGAAGCTATGGGCCATGCTTTCGAAGCCGACTTCAACCGCAAGGGGCAGTCGGTGTTCAGCGACAAGATGGGAAAGCGCATCTGCGACAAGGGCATAACCATAGTGGACGACGGCACAATCCGCTGCAACCGCGGTTCCATAAATTTCGACGACGAACTCGTAGCCGGACAGCGTACCGTAATGGTGGAAGACGGCGTACTCACATCGTATCTGCACGACCGCATCAGCGCTAAATTCTACGGAGTTCCCCATACCGGCAACGGCAGGCGCGAGTCATTCCGCTATCACCCTATCCAGCGTATGCGCTGCACCTATATGGAAAGCGGTCAGGCCAAGTCCCAAGACATAATAGCGTCCGTAAAGAAAGGTGTCTTCGTGGACCAGTTCTCTAACGGCCAGGTAAAGATTGGCGAAGGAGACTTCACGTTCTATGTCAAAAGCGGTTTCCTCATCGAGGACGGCCGGCTGACGGCCCCGATCAAGGACATAAACATAATAGGCAACGGCCCCGCCGCCCTGGCGGACATGCGGATGGTTGCGGACGACCTGATAATAGATCCCGGAACATGGACTTGTGGCAAGGAACAGAGCGTTCCGGTGTCGTGCGGCATCCCTACGGTGCTTGTTGAAAACCTGACAGTGGGAGGAGAATGAGTATGATAGACAGCAGAGAAATAGAACTGGCGCGCAAATGCCTTGAATCCGCAATGGCCAAAGGGGCGCAGAAAGTCCGCGTCACCCTTAACAAGAACATAATGGACCTTGCCGGGACACTCAACGGAGAACTGGACAAGACCAGCCACTGCCTGGACAGGTCCCTTTCAATAAACCTGATAGTTGACGGAAGGTTCGGAAGTTTCTCCACCAACCGGATAGAGGACACCGACGGCTTCCTGGACAAAGCCATAGAGAAGGTCAGGATGCTGGCACAAGACCAGTACCGGGACCTCCCCGCCCCGGAGCGTACTGCCAAAGACGCTCTGACCGGGACAGAGTTGGGCCTTTGCGACCCCGACTACCCCAATACGGACGCAGACAGGCGCATAGAGACCGCACTAAAGGCTTCCATCTTCAAGAGCCGCCCGGAAGGTCTGGTTTCAGAGGAAGCGGAGTATTCCGAGACTATATCTGACACCTTGATCCTAGACTCTCAGGGACTGTACTGCCGCCATACCGAAACAGGTTTCGACTACGGAGTGGAGATGACAGTAGAAGACAAGCAGGGAAACAAGTTCAGCGGCTACTGGTGGGACGCATCCGTATGGCGCAACAAACTGAATACCAGTGTGATATGCCCCAAGGCTTTGGAAAGGGCCAGGGCACAGATGGATCCCAGGCCGTTCAAGAGCGGCAAATACAATATGGTCATTGACTCAGAAGTAGCATCACGCGTTGTAAGTCCCGTCCTGAGTGCCCTGAGCGCATACGCGGTACAGCAGAACAACTCTTTCCTTACCGGCAAGGTGGGGCAGAAAGTGTTCCCTGATGGTCTGACTATAATTGACGACTGCCGCATAGCCGGGCAGAGCGGAAGCCGCCTGTTCGACTCCGAAGGGGTCGCCACCAAAACCGTCCCCATCATTGAAAACGGCGTTGTCAAGCAGTATTTCATCAACACCTATATGGCCGGGAAGATGGATATGGAGCCGACGCTCGAGTCTGCCATACGCCCCAGAGTGAAAGGATGGCCCCAGCCGGGTCTTGACAGGCAGAGCATCCTTGAAATGTGCGGCAGCGGCATACTTGTAACCGGCTTCAACGGAGGCAACTCCAACAGTTCCACCGGCGACTTTTCATACGGAATCGAGGGCTTTGCCTTCAAGGATGGAAAAATCCTCCATCCGGTCCGGGAGATGCTCATAACGGGCAATTTCTTAACCCTCTGGAACAACTTGACGGCTGCGGGAGAGGATGCGCGCAGCTGTATGTCAAAACTTATTCCTACCTTAGCATTCTCAAACGTAGATTTCAGTGCATAGAACATCATGAAGATTCAAGACAAATACGCCGTAGCGCTTGCATACGAGCTCACCGTAGACGGACAGATAGTTGATTCAGCAACCGAGGCGCAGCCTCTGGAGTACATCCATGGATGCAATATGCTCATACCCCGCTTCGAGGAAGAAGTTGAAGGAAAGGAGCCCGGAGAGGACTTCGCATTCACCCTTTCTCCCGAGGATGGATATGGCGAGCGCAACCCCAAGCTTCGTTTCGACATCCCCAAAGAGTCGTTCGCTGTTGACGGGAAAATCCGCGAGGACCTCCTGATAATAGGACAGGTGATCCCTATGCTCAACTCTGCCGGACAGGTTTGCCACGCCCAGATAGTCGAGGTAAAGGACAATGACGTGACGGTGGACTTCAACCACCCCATGGCAGGCAAGACGCTCAATTTCAAGGGGAAGGTGGTATCTGTACGCGAGGCCACGGAGAACGAGATCAAGACAGCCGGACAGTGCGACTGCGGAGACGAAGGATGTGACTGCTGCGGACACGACCACGGCGAGGGAGACTGCTGCGGACATCATCACGATGACGGTGAATGCTGCCATGGAGGGCATCACCACGATGATGGCGAATGCTGCCACGGCGGCCACCACCACGGCGAGGGTTGCCACCATCACCACGATTCCTAGGAACGGTTCTGATAGTCAGTGATGTCGAAGGTTTCGGGTCTTACTTCCCCGAACCAATCCTGCACCTTGGCTTTAGCTTTGTCCCGCACTTCCGGAGTGATGTTGCGGGCAATCTTGTATATTGCCAGGGCAAGGCCGGCAATATCGTCAGTGAAGCCGCCGGGAAGGAAGTCGGGTAAAAGGTCTATGGGGAGTATGAGATAACCCAGTGCTCCATAAACAATAAGCTTGTCCTTTTTGGAAATGGTGGGACTCTGGAGCGCATAGTACAGCACCAGGGCATAGTAGACAGCCTTGGCGCCTATCCTTCTGGCAAACTTCTTTATCTTTTTCCAGAACTTGTCGGCATTGTAGTATGCCTTGTACCTTTCAAGGTCCTTGGGAGGTTTCATATCACAAAGTTACGAATATTTTAATATATTTGTAAGTTATGAAAACTGCGGTTGTAATTCTAAACTGGAATACCAGGCAGTACCTGCAGCAGTTCCTTCCCGGCCTGACGCAAAGCGTCACCGGAATGGATGCGGAAGTGGTAGTGGCGGACAACGCATCCACCGACGGTTCCCTGGACCTGGTCCGGGAGCAGTTCCCTCAGGTAAGATGCATATCCCTGGACAAGAATTACGGCTTTACTGGAGGCTACAACAGGGCCCTGGAGCAGATTGAAGCGGAGTACTTCGTCCTGATCAATTCTGACATAGAAGTGACTGAAGGATGGCTGGGCCCGCTGGTGCAGTGGATGGACAGCCACCCTGAGTGCGGAGCCTGCGGCCCCAAGCTGCTTTCTTACTACCAGAGGGACAGGTTCGAGTACGCCGGAGCCGCGGGAGGCCTGATGGACCGCTGGGGATACACATACTGCAGGGGCAGGATAATGAGCCGAACGGCCGTGGATTCCGGCCAATACGACTCCCCCGCCAGCGTGATGTGGGTGACAGGAGCCTGCCTTATGGTGCGAAGCGCCCTGTGGAAGAAACTTGGAGGCCTGGACGACAGGTTCTTCGCCCATATGGAAGAGATTGACTTCTGCTGGAGGCTCCAGCTGCAGGGATACAAGGTGCAGGTGGTCCCGCAAAGCGTGGTTTACCACCTCGGCGGAGGCACGCTGCCACAGAATTCGCCCTGGAAGCTGAAGCTGAACTACCGCAACAACCTCCTGCTTCTGGACAACAACCTGGCCTTGAGCAAAGGCAGGACCAGAGCGGCTATGGTAATCAGATGGAGGCTGCTGCTGGACCGCTGCTCGCAGATGGTATACTGGCTGAAAGGGCAGAAAGAATACGTCAAGGCCGTGTCCGAGGCCCACGATGAGTTCCGCAAGATGCGCAAGCCTGCCGATGGCCGCAGCGGACGCTGCCGCATAGACGGCCTGTCGGGTAGAATAATGTTTATCGAATTCTTAAAAAGAAACATATGAGAATAGTTATCGTCGGAGCCGGAGAAGTTGGCTCACACCTAGCAAAAATGCTGGCGAACGAAGGCAGCGAAATCACCGTTGTGGACAAGGATCCCCAGCGCCTTGCGCGCGTGGTGACACTCGCGGACGTGGCAACAGTACAGGGCAGCCCCACATCCATCAGCGTCCTGCGTGAGGCAGGAGTCCCCGGGGCCGATCTCTTCGTTGCCGTATATCCGGCAATGATCCAGGAGATCAACATCGTCAGCGCCATCCTTGCCAAGAACCTCGGCGCCAAGAAAGTGACCGTCCGCATAAACGAGGAGGAATACCTCAACGCGGAGAACAAGGTCCTTTTCAAGGAGATGGGCATAGAGCTGATGTTCTACCCTGAGAAGATTGCCGCCGACGAGATAACTGAACAGCTCAGGCATACTGCTGGCTCGGAATCCCTTGACTTCGCCCACGGAAGGCTCCAGATCGCAGCCTTCAAGATGGAAGACGAGTCCCAGCTCCTGGATATGACGCTGGCAGAGTTTGCGGCTCTCGCCCAGGAGAACGACATCCAGTTCAGGGCCATCGCCATCACCCGCAACGACCAGACAATCATCCCTAAATACGACACCAAGTTCCTGTATCACGACCTGGTCTTCACCATTGCCAAGCGTGAAGGTATCGCTCCCCTGATGGAGTATTTCGGCTGCAAGAAGGTGGAGATTGACAAGGTGATGATTTACGGCGGTTCCGAGATTGGAGAACTGCTGGCAAAGTCCCTGTACCAGAAAATGTCCAACGTCAAGATCATAGACAAGGACAAGGCCCGTTGCATTGAACTGTCAGAAGAGCTACCCGAGAGCATCCTGGTATCCAACGGAGACGGACGCAACTCGGACTTCCTCATAGACGAGTCAATCAAGGACTACGATGCGTTCGTGGCGGTAACTGACAGCGACGAGACCAACATCCTCAGCTGCGTTGTGGCTCACAAACTGGGAGTCAACCGCACCATTGCCGAGGTGGAGAACATAGAATACATACACCTTGCAGAGGAGATGGGAGTCGACACCGTCATCAACAAGAAACTCATCACGGCAGGAAGGATATTCAAGTTCACCCTCAGCGGAAAGGCCCGCTTCGTCAAGTATATGGGCGGAACCGACGCAGAGATCCTGGAATACACCGTATCTCCGGGCAGTCCCATCACAAAGAAGCCTCTCAAGGACCTCAATTTCCCGGAGAACGCCATCATAGGCGGCGTCATCCGCGGAAGCGAGTCTATGATAGCCGTGGGAGACACCCAGATAGAGGCATACGACCGCGTGGCCGTGTTCGCGCTCCCCGCGTCTGTGTCTGCCGTTGACAAGTTCTTCAGGGAATAATCCGTAGGATTACTGCCACTTTGTCATATTCAGCCGGATGGCAGATTCTTTGATGGTCTGCTATCGGTATATATTTGAAAACTTCATCACTATGGCCAATAACGAAGAGAAGACTGAAGAGAAATCAGTAAAGAAAAACGCCTCCTCATCCCAAAAGAAAATCAAGGCGATGGAAGAGGAACTGAAGAAAGCAAACGAACAGATAGATAAACTCAAGGAAGACAATCTCAAGCTCCTGGCAGAGTTCGAGACATTCAGGCGCCGCACCGCCGAAGACAGGCTGAACCTGGTGGGCTCCGCATCGGCAGACACCATCAAGGGAATGCTTCCCGTCCTGGACGACTGCGAAAGGGCTATCAAGATGCTCGAAAGTTCTTCCGACGAAGCCGCGAAAGAGGGAACCTCTCTCATTTACAATAAGTTGATGGGATACCTCAAAGGCAAGGGCCTGGAGGTAATCGAGGCAAAGGGAAAGGTATTCGACACTGATTTCCACGAGGCCGTGTCCCAGTTCCCCGCTCCTGAGGAGAAGGACAAAGGCACCGTGCTGGAGGTGGTCCAGACAGGCTACACTCTCAACGGCAAGGTCATCAGGTATGCTAAAGTTGTAGTAGGAGCATAAACAATGGCAGAAAAAAGAGATTACTACGAAGTCCTTGGTATAAACAAGCAGGCCTCGGCAGACGAAATAAAAAGCGCGTACCGCAAGGCTGCCATCAAATGGCATCCGGACAAGTGGGTCGACGGCACCGAGCAGGAGAAGAAGACCGCGGAGGACAAGTTCAAGGAAGCCTCCGAGGCTTACTCCGTGCTCAGCGATCCTGACAAGAGGGCCAAGTACGACCAGTTCGGTTTCGCGGGCGTGGACGGAGCCGGCGGAGGTTTCGACTTCAGCCAGGGCTTCGGCAGCCTCAACGACATCCTCAACAATCTGTTCGGAGGAGCCTTCGGCGGATTCGGAGGGTTCGGCGGTTTCGGCGGCTTCGGCTCCAGCGGCAGCAATTCCGGACAGAGGTCCTATCGCGGCCGCGACATCCGCACACGCGTGAAACTCACGCTGGAAGAGATGGCCAACGGCGCCGAGAAGGAGGTGAGCATTGAGCGCAACCGCCCCTGCCCCGACTGCGACGGCAAGGGCACCAAGAACGCATCCGACATAAAGACCTGCCCTACCTGCAAAGGCAGCGGCCAGGTGCAGCACGTGGCTAACACCCTGTTCGGGCGTACTATGACGTACACCACCTGTCCGCAGTGCAACGGAGAGGGCAAGGTGGTTTCCAACCCCTGCCGCCACTGCGGAGGCACGGGACTGGTACGCAAGCGCGAGACCGTGAAGGTCAAGATTCCCGCCGGAGTAGAGGATGGAATGCAGCTGTCGATACGCTCAGAAGGCCATTCAGCGCCACATAACGGCGCCAACGGAGACCTCCTGGTGATAGTGGAGGCCATAGAGCACCAGTACCTCAAACGCGACGGCAACAACCTGTATTACACTGCTCTCATTTCCGCGATGGACGCTATGCTTGGCACAACCATCAGCGTTCCTACCTTGGGAGGCAGCGAGAACCTCAAGATAGAAGCCGGCACCCAGTCAGGAACAATCGTACGACTTAGAGGCAAGGGAATGCCTTCCCTGAACGGTTACGGCAGAGGCGACCAGTATGTCAAGATCCTTGTATGGATGCCCCGCAAGCTGTCCCGCTCAGAAAAGGAAAAGCTTGAAGAGATGCGTTCCAGCAGTTCCTTCAAACCAGATCTGTCCAGGGAGGACAAAGCCTGGTTCGATAAGGAAAAAAATATCTTTTAAATATTTGCTGGCTAAAAAATTATTTATACCTTTGCAGTCCATTTCAGCAGCCTCTCTTTGAACGGGTCAATGACGCTGCACTTTTAGAGCAAACAAGCATTATGGATTTGATTAAAGTTGTAGAGCAGTCTTTCGCAAACGAGAAAGTTGCCTCCTACCCCGATTTCAAGGCCGGTGACACCATCACCGTGACCTCAAAGATTAAAGAAGGTGACAAATTCCGCCTGCAGAATTTCAGGGGAACCGTCATCCAGATCAGCGGTGCTACACCATACACCCGCACATTCACCGTGCGCAAGGTATCAAGTGGTATCGGAGTCGAGAAGATCTTCCCTTACCAGTCCCCCAGCATCGAGAAGATAGAGATCAACAAGTACGGTAAAGTTCGCCGCGCACGCATATTCTACCTCCGCGACCTCTCAGGTAAGAAGGCCCGCATCAAGGAGAAGAAGTTCGTCGCCAAGAAGGCCGAATAGTAACATCGCGGGCTGCACTGCCCGCATAACGGCTCCTTAGCTCAACTGACTAGAGCATCTGACTACAGATCAGAAGGTTACAGGTTTGAATCCTGTAGGAGTCACCAGCGCAAACACCAAAAAGCGCAGAAAACGCCCCGCATTTTTGCGGGGCGTTTCACGTAAGGACACCCGTCAAAAGCTTGCTTTTGTAAGGGGGGACTTATGGGAAACGCAGAGTGGGAGCGAAGCGACCACGTGCGTTTTCTGCGCTTTATGCTTTGCCGTGACGACGTCCAGGAAGAGGCATCGCGCAGCGATGGCTAATCCTGTAGGAGCCCTTCCATTCAAGATTCTCTCGGGCACCAGAAAGCCCCTTTTTGTGCCCGAAAGCCCATTTTTCACCTCTCCGGGCACCAATAGACCCATTTTCGTGCCCGTAAGTCTAAACTGTAACATTGTTAAGTGTTATTTGGTAATAATTGATGCAATTAGTATTATTGCTACGAGATTTGACAATTATTATGAAACGGTTATTCTATGCTGTAATATTCCTGCTTGGTCTGATTGTAATGGTTTCTTGTGAGAAGGAAGAGCAACTTCCATATGTGGAAGATGTGTGCTCGGTGATAGCTAATGACGATTTCAAGGAGTATTGTTACCGGAACTTCGATTTCAATCATGACATGAAAGTTTCCATGGAGGAGGCAGCCGAGGTTACCTATATAGGCTTATTGGGGTATAGGATCCAAGCCCTTAATGGACTTGAATACTTCCCTAATCTGGAGGAACTTGATTGTCGGCAATGTCAATTGACTGTCTTGGATGTTTCAAGTAATAAGAAATTAAAAACGCTTAAATGCTCCAATAATCAACTGAAGTCCCTTGATGTCTCTAATAATCCCCTATTGGAGCTGCTTGAATGTGGCATCAACCAGTTGACTTCACTTGATGTGTCAAATAACACACGGTTGACGGGTTTGGAATGCAGGAGCAATCAACTGACTTCTCTGAATGTATCGTCACTCTCCATGCTGAGATATCTCAGTTGTGGCAACAATCAGTTGAAATCCATAGATTTAGCACAGAACACCCAGTTGCACACAATTAGTTGCAGAGGAAATATGATAGATACTATGGATTTGTCCATGACACAATGGATCATGGGTGACCAATCTATGGATTTGGGAGGACTGGAACCAAAACAAGGTAGAGCCAAAGTATTTGTCAATCAGGCGCAAAAGAATAAACTGGATGATTACTTATCGCATTCCGCAATAGTATACCGTTTGGATTTCTTTCTCAAAAATTAGAGTGTATCCTTTCCCCTATCCCAGCAAACAGCATCTCCCTAGTTCAAATCAAACGAACCCAAAAATCGGAAGCCCACCCAATAGGCATCGTACCACCCTGCAATGGTCTTCCCCTGGGCTTCCGAGGCAATTTCGCCTCAGTAGCCCCGCAAACATGCCCTACAGTGCTATAGAATGCACCCTGCCTGGGCTTCCGAATTTCGTGTTGGCTCAAAAAGAGTATTATCCGCTCTGGGGTATCCTCTCCTTCCTTAGAAAACTCATCAATTCATTGATATCAGCAGTTTGATCTCCTCCAAGATTTTCCTGTATGAACTCACAGTTCCTAACCTTGTCCATTTCCACTTGGTCCCGCAAAGCATCGGCCCGAATTTGCCATCCGGATACAACCGCGTACCCCTTCTTTCCACACTTGCATCTATATGTTAGATCCACCCTGCCGCTGAGAGGTGAGCCGACACAGTGGTATGGAAATATTTTCCTCTTGCATCTTGGACACGTGATTTGGAAAAGCTCTGGGTGCTCCAGGCTGCATCGGACGAATGATCCCATCCACACCGGGTCCGGAGCCATCTCTAATACCATGCCCTGAACGGAGTAAGTCATCCTCATATACAAGGGGATGAAATAGAACCTGTCATCGTCTTTCCAGTCATCAAAACGAGCATAGATCTCGAAAGCGTTGTTGTAGAACTGTTTAGTGAGGAGACGCTGCTCCTCGTCAGGGCAAAGAAAGCCCTGTCTGAAGTAATTGTACTTGCTCATGATACAGATTTGTTTTTGATTGAACATCCGCATCGTTTTGCCACCGTGGCATCTGGCCTGCTCGGTTGGCGCCCCTCAAGGGGGACTCTTGATGCTTTCTCTACAAATATAAGGTTAGTTTATAAACTAATACTTGTACTTGCCGTCAACCTGGATGGCGTCAATAATCAGGCATAGGAAGCCTACCACTATAAAAACTCTCCACATATCCAATATTCTTTAATTATGCAATCGGTTCAAGATCCAGGTCATTGATTAGTGCTTGAAGCTCTTCACTGGCGCTAATGAATTGGATTTCCTGCTGTGTCATAATGCTTGTCATTTTTGTTTAGCTGTTGCAAAGGTATGGTTCCAATTTGTCAATTTATGTCACAGATCAATAATTATGAAGAAAAAAACCTCGCACAATTGGCTAGATTCCAGTTGTAGAAATATTCTTTGTAAGCGTACGGAATAATACCCATCTCGAGTTCTTTTACTATATTTACAATATGAGAACTATCACCGGCATAGGAGAGACGGTACTGGATGTGATCTTCAAGGATGACCAGCCAATGGCTGCCGTACCCGGCGGCTCCACGTTCAATGCAATGATATCCATAGGCAGGACTGTGGGCAGGCAATTCCCTCAGGTAGGCATACGTATGGTCAGCGAGGTGGGTGACGACCACATAGCTGACATCATAACCAATTTCATGGAGCAGAACGGTGTATCCTCCTCAGCCGTTACCCGAAGGCCCGCAAGCCAGAGCCACGTTTCAATGGCCTTCCTTGACAAGGACAACAACGCCGACTACGAATTCTACAAAGATCACTCACACGCTGAGCTGAACCCCGGAACCCTGGAAGGGATCACCTTCAAGCCCGATGACATTGTTCTCTTCGGCTCATACTTCGCCGTCAACCCCGTCATCCGGCCATTCACCTCGCGACTGCTCAACGAAGCAAGGGAAGCAGGAGCCATAATCTACTACGACATCAACTTCCGAAAGTCACATATATCAGAACTAAAGCAAATCCTTCCATCCATCCAGGAAAACTGCCGCCTGAGCGACTTTGTCAGGGGCTCTGACGAAGACTTCGGATACCTCTTCGGGACACAAGACCCGGTAATTATTTACAAGGACTTCATATCCCCGCTCTGCCAGAACTTCATCTGTACCTGCGGAGCTGAACCCGTCCACGTCTTCACCGGAGAATCCCATATGGTCTTCCCAGTCGAAAGAGCGGAAACAGTATCAACGATAGGCGCCGGAGACAGTTTCAACGCCGGATTCATATACTCCCTGATCAGCAATGGAATCACCCGTGCAGACATCTCCAGACTGGACGGGGAGGCCTGGGCAGCCCTCATCGGCACTGCCGGGAAATTCTCGGCAGAAGTCTGCCGTAGCATTTTCAATTACGTTGCCGTCACACCATGATAATGATAATTCAACCCCATATGAAAAAGACTCTCATACTTCTAACCTTGGCTTCCATAGCCTTCTTCACCGCCTGCAATTCCGGGCAGAAAGCGCCGGAAACCTCAAATGACGCTGCACAGGCGGTCCTGAACAATATCTTCTCCCGTAAGAGCGTACGCTCATATACTGATCAGCCAGTTCCGGAAGAGATGGTTGAAACCCTCCTCCGTGCAGCGATGGCAGCCCCTTCGGGAATGAACGTCCAGCCCTGGCACTTCGTCGTAGTCAACAGCCGCGAGATGCTGGACAGGCTCGCGAAGGCAATCCCTAACCGTATGCTTGAAACCGCCCCTCTGGCAATAGTAGTCTGCGGAGAGACGATGCTTGGCGAAGGCCGACCTAACAATAACTGGAAACTGGATGCCTCCGCCGCAACGGAGAACCTTCTCCTTGCAGCAGAGGCATTGGGTCTTGGCGCAGTATGGACAGCGGCAGATTATGACGCCCGCGCCGACGCTGTCATAGAAGTGCTTGGAATCCCTTCGAACGCCCGGCCTCTATGCGTAGTGCCTATAGGCTTCCCAGCAGGTAATGACCAGCCTAAGGACAAGTGGAAACCTGAGCGTATCCACTACAACAAGTGGTAGGATCCAATCCTTCAAACAGGATTACAGCACCTTTCCGGCGTTGTAATTGAAACGGACACCCTGGTATGTAAACCTGCGGTTGAGGGCAGTCTGGCTGTCACTCGTCTTCTCTCCCACCAGTTTTCCGTCAAGCACGCCCTGGGCGATTTCTCTCAGGTCGTAGACACGCTTGGTGGTCTCTGCATTGGTGCCGTCGAAGTGTCCTGGAAGCATATAGTATATCTGCTTGTCGTACATCATCTGAAGGGTCTCCTCAGCAGACTTGATGAATGTAGATACATTCAGGTTCATCAGCAGGTTGGTGCTGCCGAAAGCATCTCCGCTGAAACCTATGTGATTGGCCTCGTCAATGAACAGCACCGAATCCGTAGTGTGTCCCGGAGCATAGAAAACCTCTAGGACACGGCCGCCAAGGTCGAACTTCTGATGATTGCTCATATAATTCACCTTGCCGGTATAGCCGCGCGGGACGCGGATGCCTTCTGCCTGGGTCATCCAAATGCTGTCGAAGCAGCCCACAGAACCGGCATGGTCTCCGTGAGTGTGAGTAAGAGCCACGGTGACAGGTTTCTTGGTGAGCCTGGTCACTATCTTGTCAAGGTTGGCAATCCTTGTACCTGTGTCAATGAGTAACGCCTTGTCATTGCCTTCCACGAGGTATATTGACTCGTTATACATCAGATGGCCGTTGCCTATCCAAAGATGCGGATTAAGCTGGTGGAATACTACGTCATCATCCTTGTAAACCTCAGGAAAGTCTTCCATCTGGAGAGTCGATACTGTAGGATCATCCTGAGGAAGTTCAGGAGACAATACAGAAGCCAGGGCAGGGATTTTGTCTGCTACTGCGACACCTGCCGCTACTGCCGCCATCCTCTTGATGGCAGACCTGCGTGATATTTTATTAGAACTCATATCCTGTAGTATTATAATTATTCTATCGTACGGGCTTGATATTCAGGTTCACTCCCAACTCGTCCTCAGCATCGACTATGGTCCAGCTGCTGCCGGGGTAAACTCCTAAAGTGCGGTCAACATCATAGCCCATATCCTTCAGGAACTGGATTACCTTATCACGGTCGTCCCCTACTTCGAAGCCAAGGTGGTGTACACCGAATGCGTGCTTGTCCTGGAACTCGCGGAACGTGCTCGGAGTATTGTCTATCTGGTGAAGTTCCAGCGCCCAGCTGCCCATATTGATGACGCACATCTGAACGTCACAAGGAACATCTTGTCCCCTGTATAGATAAGGATAACCCGGGTTGCTGCGCATATGGTTCATCCATATCTCAGGTTGCTTGATTCCGAGTAATTTGGACCAGGCCTTGGCGGCTTTCTGAATGTCATCCACCACGAGAGCCACTTGTATGAACTGGTCCTTGTTGATGATTCCCTTCTCTTCAGACATATAGCCCTTCATCTTTTCAATTCCGTACTTGGCCACCTCCAGGTCCTCTTCAGAGGTTGCCCCGCTGAAAGCAAACGCCATCTTGCAACCTTCGTACTCGTCATAGGCACCGCCTACAAATCCAAGTTCGCCCATAATTCTCTTATGGTCAGGATTACCGCTGTCAGCTTTTGTGGCAATCACTTCTCCACACTTGGACCAGGCTATAGCAACCAGATTCCATCCCTCTTCCAGTTTGTACGGTGTTCCTACAACCTTCATTTCTCCTATCCAGTCCACGGTTTCGCCCTTGTTCAATACAGAGGCGGTGGCCACACCCTGGATACCCATTTCTTCCGCCTTTGCCTTCATATCCTCCAAGGCCTTGGCAATGAATCCTTTCAATTGTACGTTTGTCATATACTTCTCCTTTTTCAATAATCAACATTAAATCTTGGCAGCGAGGGTGCGGATACGCTCCATATGCTGAGGAATGCTGATGTGCTGAGGGCACTTGGGCAGGCAGGCGTTGCAGCCGACGCAGGCATCTGCGCGGACGCCCTTCTCCTGAGCATTATAAAGCTTGAGGAAGGCCTTCCTCTTGTCGTCAAGGTCCTTGCGGTTGGTATCGGACGACAGGAGTGCATCGCTGGCGCTGTTGAATATCTTGAAGTTGCCAGGGATGTTGACACCTGCGGGGCAAGGCATGCAGTATGCGCAGGCCGTACAGGGAATCTGTCCCCTGGACTTGTAGAGGTCGGCCACATTGTGCATAAAAGCCATGTCGCTGTCATCGAAGGGCTTGAAATCAGTGAAAAGGGATACGTTCTCTTTGAGCTGTTCCATATTGGACATACCGCTGAGCGTAACCATGACACCGGGGAGAGAGCCCACAAATGTTAGTGCGTTTGCGGCAGGGGTCAGGTCGGGATGGCGCTCGCGCAGCACGCTGGCTACGCCGTCGCTGACATTAGCCAATGCTCCGCCCTTGATGGGCTCCATCACAGTAATAGGGATGCCCTTGCCTACGAGATAGTTATATAAGAATTCTGAACTTGTCGTACCGGAATTGCCTCCCCATCCTGACGACATGTCCTTCCAATCTGCATAGTTCAACTGTATCTGCACGAAATCCCAGTCGTAAAGGTCTACGAGGCCGGGAAGGTCGTCATTGGAGCCGTGGAAAGAGAATCCAAGGTGCTTGATCCTGCCCTTGGATTTCTGCTCCAGGATCCAGTCGAAGAGCCCGTTGTTGCGGAAGCGGGTGTTGAATCCGGACATATTCTGCACGTTGTGGAGCAGAAGGAAGTCCACGTAATCTACCTGGAGGTTCTTCAGGGAGGTCTCGAACATCTGTTTTCCTGCCTCCAGCGTGGGCCTTCCATTCTGATTGGACATCTTGGTGGCAATCTTGTACGCAGAGCGCGGGTGGCGGCTCAGAGCCTTGCCCGTCACCACTTCGGACTGGCCATAGGCGGGGGCGGTATCGAAATAGTTGATACCGTGAGCTATGGCGTAATCCACCATAGCGTTGACGGCCTCCAGGTCAAGGGGCTGGTTGCGGCCGTAGCCGCCTCCGCCTCCTGTAAGTGCCGGCAGGCGCATACATCCCAGACCGAGCATTCCCAGGGTCTCCCCCAGCTTGCTCCAGGTCCTGGTATCAATCTTGGATC
Source organism: Bacteroidales bacterium (assembly GCA_017437825.1). Taxonomy (GTDB): domain Bacteria; phylum Bacteroidota; class Bacteroidia; order Bacteroidales; family UBA932; genus Cryptobacteroides. The sequence continues at coordinate 35,713 of JAFRXC010000002.1, read as the reverse complement.
CCTCAGGAGCCTCTTTCCAGGGAGCAGGAAGCGTCCCGGCCTTGGCGGGAGCGGCCTGCGATTTGAGCAGCATACCACCGGCGGCGATTCCCATGCCGGCGAAGAAGAGGCCCTTTAAAGCCTCTCTGCGAGTCATCTTGTCGTCCATGATCAGATTATATTACTATTCTTGTATGTATTCAAATATACAACTTTTTCTTGACTACGCACCACTATGGACGTACTGGGCGTATAGTCAGGGTGCGCTCATAAGCGGAGGGATAAACCCTGTATGCAGCTAAGATGCCACGTGAGGTGTCCCCGACGCCTGAGGTGGCGTAATCCAGGTTGAGCGTGATGTCTCCGCCTCTTACGAGCTGGTACTGGTATACTGCCCTGGTCAGATTGTCAGTTGTGCAGTCGTAGGCGTTGAAGGCGAAAGGACTGTCCATAGAGAACTCGAGGCCTACGCCTGAAGCGTCAGTCAGGCGAACCCAGCGGTTGTCAGTCCTCAGGCCGTAGTCCTGCGGAATCAGATAGGGCTCGTACATCTCGTCCATGTCAGATTTCCAGATGCCCATCTTATAGCCGGTCTTACGGTCGGGATATGAAGCCTGAGGGCCGCGGCCGTACCACTCCACTTCCCTGAGAGACTTGTCCAGGCTCAGCGTGAGGCCTATGCGCGGCAGCCAGGCCGGCATCTGTCCCTGAGGATGGACCTTGTGGTCCAGAGTCAGGGTACCGTCGCCGGACACGCGCCAGCTGTAGGTCTCGTCAAAGCCGTTGTAGGAGCGTCCGCTGATATATGCATCCAGCTGTGCTTCCCTCATACTACCCCTTCCCAGCATCGAGAGGTCACGCACTTCCACCAGAATGCTGTTTCCGGCTTCACTGGCCTGCACCGATACGGGAATGACGTTGAGCTTGTCCAGCCCTGCCGAATAGTAGTGGGAGGCCAGCACCTGACGGTGGCCGATGGAGCCGTAGCCGGATGATGCGGCGGCGCCTGCGCTGTTGCCGTTCCAGCCGTCAAGCTCATTGGCGAGCGGAGCGCGCCATACGTTGAGGCGGAGAGGCTCCGTGAGCAGCTCGCGGCCGCCGACCTTGGCAGAAACCAGGGCGCCATCACTCGCATCGAAACGATACTCGAACCCTTCGCCTGCGGCGACGATGAACTTGGAGTCCTTTGACAGCCTTACGCGTCCGCCTGAAGCAGGCTTAGGCGCTGCCGGGACGTTCCAGGCCTCGAGTTCGAACTGATCCCATGACACTTCGTGTCCCGCGGGGGCCCAGATCTCGTCATTTGCCAGAACGGAACTGATCATCAGGCGATATTCCTTGCCTGGAACGGCGTTGGGATGAGTCAGGGGGATGCGGACAACCTTGCGGCTCAGCGGAGCCACGTCCAGGTTCATCACGCCAGATGCAACTACGTCATTATCTGCCGTCAACATCCACGTAGTCTTGTAATAAGAAGCATTCAGGAAATGGTTCCTGTTCCATACTTCAACCGTTCCATCTTCCGGATTCACAAGAGTGAAAGACAGAGGCTGCGTGCATTTCTTAAGTTCCCACATCTCCGGCTGAGGAGTGCGGTCCGGCCAGATGCAGCCGTATGTCCTGGCGCCTATTCCATAGGTCCAGAACGTTCCTTCGTCTGTCTCCTCCTCGAAGTCCAGCCATAGGGCCGCCTTTGAAGGATCCAATGCGGAAGGCCCGAAGGCGCCTGCGAACACGCCCACGTTGTCAATCTGGGCATCGCAGATATAGACATTGGTATCCTGGCCCTGCGCCTCCTCGCTGCGTCCTATGCAAAGCGAGAGAGGGAGATTGCGTATTCTGCCCGTCATCGGCTTAGAGGCTGCCTCGGCACCGTCAATGAAGATGCGCATAGTCTCTCCGTCGTAAGTGGCAGTGACATTGTGCCACTTGCCTTCCCAGTTGGATGGCAGGTCGGCAGTAAGCACCTGCCTGCTGCCGTTGTCCAGATAGAAGTCCAGTTTGTCAGCGCCTTGCTGCTTGAGGCCGAACTGGTTATCTCCCTTTGTGATGAGGTATCCTCCGCTGGCATTGTAATGCCTTGGCAGGATGTCAAGGGTAAGCGTGAGCTGATTGCCGGATATCTCCACTGCGTCAGCCCTGTATACCTGTATCCACTGGTCCTGCTTGTTAAGGTCGATGGCGTTGCCAGTAGGGCCTTTCACAAGGCGGGCGTTGCCCATTATATGGGCGGGCACGCCATTGCCGGACTTGTCCTTCAAGGCTCTCACAGGCTGGTTGAGACCTACGCTGACGAAGTCCCAGAGGGCTCCGCCCATAGTCTTTGGATGCGAATATATTACGTCCCAGTAATCTTTCACACCGCCTCCGCCGTTACCTGCCACAGATATGTACTCGTCCATAAACGAAGGCCTGAGATCCTGTCTGTCGAGGCCATAGCCCATTTCCAACTCAAGAGGGGAAGGATAACGGGGGCCTACTATGTCTTCTGCGGGGTGCTTGGCGGCGTTGCCTCCATACATCCAGAACCTGGTGGGATCCAGGGACTTGCCTGTCTTCACCACCTCTGTAATGTTATTGCCCTCGCCGCTCTCGTTACCGGCGCTCCAGAACAGCACGCAAGCGTGGTTTCTGTCGCGCAGGACCATCCTGCGTACCCTCTCGCGATACATCTCGGTAAACTCCGGCATATCGCTGACATATTCAGTAGCGTGGGCCTCGTCTCCAGTCTCGTCAATTATGAAGATGCCGTACTCGTCAGCCAGATCCAGATACTTGTTTACAGGAGGATAGTGCGACGTACGCACCCCGTTGAAATTGAACTGCTTGAGTATCTCGAAATCCTTGCGGATTACATCCTCGGTCATAGTATGTCCCATATCGGGATGCTGCATATGGGAGTTCACGGCGCTCACCTTGAGAGGCTGGCCGTTGAGGTAGAACACGCCTTCCCTGATTTCGGTCTTCTTGAAGCCCATCTTCTTTGAAACAGCGTCTATAACTTTACCCGATACGTCAACCAGTTCCATCTTAAGATCATAGAGAACAGGTGTCTCGGAAGACCATTTCTGGGGAGCGCTGACCTTCTGGCCCAGCTTGAGCGTCTTGAGGCTCTGAGGCGTAAGGGAGAAGGAACTGCTGGCCATAGAGGCCACTTCGCGTCCGTCCTTGGACACAGTCGCACGGACCTTGTATCCATCCTTATTGACTTCATATCCCTTTACATCTATCGAAAGGGAGAGGTCCGAATCCCTGTAATCAGGGCCGAAATCTGTGATGAGTTGCCAGTCGTAGATGCGAGTCTGTGGCGTGGCGTAAACCGTCACGTCGTCGAAAATACCCGCCAGGCGCCAGTAGTCCTGGCCCTCCAGGTAGTATCCGTCGGAATACTTGGTAACCATCACTGCCAGGGTGTTGTTTCCGGGCTTGATGAATTCGGTAATATTGTATTCTGAAGGCTCCTGAGCGCCCTCGTTGTATCCTACCTGTTTGCCGTTAACCCATACGAACGATGCGGATGCCACCTTCTCGAAGCGGAGGAACACCTGCTCCCCCTTCCAGGAAGAAGGTATGTTGAAAGTGGTGCGGTACGCTCCGGTGGGGTTGAAGTCCATAGGGACGTTAGGCAGCTGCACGGCGAAAGGATTAGGCGCTCCGCCGCCTCCGAGGCGGTAGGTGGCCATTCTCTTCTGCTGCTCGCTGGCGTTGGGGTCTTCCAGGACGCGGCGGTACTGAGCCAGCAGCGACTCCGGCATCGTCACTACGAATGGAGCGCTGACATTGCGGAAGAGAGCCTGCCCGAAGCCCTGCATCTCCCAGTTGGACGGCACCTGGATGAACGTCCACTTGCGGGTGTTGAAAGACGGCTTGAAGAAATCCTTGGGCACGTCATAAGGAGACTCATAGTACTGGAAACGCCATTTTCCGTTCAGGGAGATGCTCTGCGCGGGGATGTGGTAAGCCCTTCCGGGCTCCTGCCCGACCTCGAACACAGCAGTATTCTCCATATAATAAGGGAGGTCCTCAAGGAACGGTTTGTCCTGAGCAGCCGCAGGCAACAGCACTGCAAGGCTCAGGACACAAGCAAAGAGAAAGTTTCGCATATCAATCAGAAATGGTTTTATTATTGACTAATAAAGTCAAGGCTTATTTAGTTAATAATCAAAACCTATTTCTTCTCGAAAACAAGCTTAATCGTTCATTCTGCTCTTGGTATCAGATCCTGCTCCGGTTCCGCGGTACTTGCTCTGGGTGGTGTTGAAGTTATAGCGTACAGACAACTTGACTTTCTGCTGATCCACATTGTTTGTCTGGTGTATGATATGGCTTCCGAAGTCGGAGGATACGTTGATATGTGCAAGATTTGCCAGGTCGGAGCCCTCGAGGCGCAGCACTAGTGAGCCGTCCTTGAGCAAAGATTTCTGTACAGCGGCGGAAAGGTCAAAATAGTTGTTCTCCAGGGACATGTTCTGGGTGTAACCCTTTGTCTGCAGCGTTCCGCCGAGTTCCAGCTGCCAGCCGCCTCCAAGCCTGAATGTATTGAACAACTGGGCAATCCAGATGGGGCGTCCGTTGAACTTGGTGACACGGATGCCGGAGGGTTCGCGGTTGTCAGGAGCATTGATGCTCAGCCACTGGGGCATCAAGCCGAAGGTGTAGTTAATATTCCAGATACCAATTGTGGGGGCGAGGTTGACCATCGCGCTCATAGCCCTGTAAGGGGTGTCTATGTTGCGCGGCTGGACAAGCACTACACCTTCTTCGTTATAGGGTGCGGACCAGGTGATGATGGTGTTGTCCATACGTGCGTAGTCCACTACAAAGGATATGAAATTCCAGACGGCGGTCAGATTCAGATTATGAGAAGTCTCAGGCTGCAGCTTGGCGTTTCCACTCTGCCAGATATACCGGCTGTTGTACTGTATGGCGCTGGAGAGTGCTGAATAATCCGGCCTGCGGGTCTTGGCGCTGTAGCTGAACATCAGCTGCACGGGACCGGCGACTCCAGCCCAGGAAAGTGACGGGAACCATTTGGGATAGTCTCGCTTCAGGCTGGCCTCAGGAGACAGTGCATCCTCGTAGGAATAATGCACATATTCGTAACGGATGCCAGCGTTGAACATTCCCAGTGCACCGGCCATGAAGCCATATGATGCGAAGCCTGCGTAGGTATCCTCTACAATCTTAGCGGACGATGCGGGAATGTCCACACCGGTAATGCTGTACACGTCCGAGCGGCGGGAGAAAGTCTCCTCTGTTCCTATCTGAAGCTGACCTGCCCAAACAGGATAGGACAGCACAGCCTTGGCAGCGTACATCCGGGAGGCGTTGTCAACCTCACTGCTGATTCGGGCGTCCGGCCTCATCGTGCTGGTCTCATTGGCCAGTGTCCTGACAGTCCTGTCTGTGCCGAAGTAATCCAGATTGACGTCTACGCCCAGTTTCTCACCTATCACTCCATTGTAGTAAACATTTGCCCCGAGATTATGAGGGGCCTTGTCTCCCATTGACACCTCAGACTCTGTGGTAATATTGTCGAAGGGCGCTCCATTGACTGTCACGTTATCGTGAATAAGAGTATTTGTCTGGTCATTCAAATGACGGCTCCACTCGATCTTGCTTCCTAAGAAGTGATTGTCTGCAATCTGCCAGTTCACGCCGGCGTTGCCGGAAAGGATGGGGAGGAATTGCTCTGCAACCAGATCTCCTTTGTCTTCCAGAATATAGTCCTTTCCATAAGTAATCTTTCTTAAGTCAGAAATCTGGCGAAAGGCGTTTCCATTATAGTTCAAGCCTCCGAACAGGTCCACGCCTCCGGTACGGTAATTTGCATTGACCGCCCCTGCTGGATCGTTCCCCTTTGCCCACTGGAGGGACTGCGAGTCAGATGCGTTGAGGCTGAATCCGAAGCCGTCCCCCTGACGCCTGACAGTGCGGATGCGGACAACGCTTCGCACCGTTGCGTCGTACTGGGCGCCAGGGTTTGTGATCACCTCCACGCTCTGGATTTCGTTGCTCTGAAGACGCTCCAGTTCGCTTGAGTCCGTTATTTTCCTGCCGTTTATATATACGAGGGGCGAACCCTTGCCTATGACCTCAAGACCGTTCTGACCCTTGATAATGCCTGGCGTCTTGGCCAGCACGTCGTTGGCCGTGCCCACGTTCTCCAGCACGGAGCCGCGGACGCTGGTCTGCAGTCCCTCCCCCGTAAGCTTTGTCTTGGGCATCACGGCCGTAGCCACGGCGCCTTCCAGCATCTCCGCATCTTCGATGAGGGTGATGACTGCGCCGTCTACAGGCGCGAGGTACTGCGTACCGTAGCCTATCATCGCCACCATCATAATGCCGTCAGTCTCGCTGGTCGCTATGTTGAACGAGCCGTCCTCAGCGGTAACCGTGCCGCAAACTACTGACGAATCTGCCTTGGACAACACTACGACATTCGCATACTCTACCGGCTCTCCCCTCTGGTCCACAACTCTTCCCTTCCAGTCACTTTTTCCTTTGGCTCCGGCTGTCATTGCAGCAAGGAGCATCATTGAAACAATCAACAATTTTTTCATATCTTTCTACTGTATTAGTTCATTAGTACGCTGCAAAGGTATGACAAATTTTCTTATCTGCAAATATTTTTTTATTTTTATTCACAAATTTTTTAAGAATGAACAAACCTCAAGGAATAGTAACCAGTTTACTTTTGCTGGCCCTCACCGCCTCCACCGCTGACGCTCAGCCTTTTTTCAGAAGACAACCAGTTACCGTAACAGTAGCCCCTGACGCACCCGACTGGGAGAATCCCCATATAATAGGAATAAACAAAGAGCCTTATCACGCCACCCTTGACCTCCCGTGCGACATTGCTGACAGGAGCGACGTGATGACCCTCGACGGAAAATGGAAATTCAACTGGGCCCCCGACCCGCAGAGCCGCCCTGTAGACTTCTACAAAGAAGACTATGACTGCAGCGGGTGGAACGACATAGTGGTCCCCTGCCCGTGGCAACTCCAGGGGTACGGAAAGCCTATATATACCAATATAACCTCTCCATACAAGATGGACTGGCCCCGGGTCACTTCAGAACCGGACGACCACACATGGTACAGTTACGGTCACCGCAACCCGGTGGGCAGCTACGTCACCACTATAAATATGACCAGGTTAGACCCGTCATCCCACTATTTCCTGGAATTCGGCGGCGTCAAGTCCGCTATGTATATATGGATAAACGGCCGGAAAGTCGGCTACAGCCAGAACTCGATGGCGCCTGCAGAATTCGACGTAACGGAATTCATGCGTCCCGGATCCAACAAGCTGGCAGTTGAAGTATACCGCTGGTCGGACGGCAGCTATCTGGAAGATCAGGATATGTGGCGCTGCAGCGGCATCTTCCGCAGCGTCAGGCTGTGGACCAGGCCGGATGTCTTCATCCGGGACTATTTCCTCAAGTCCAGCCTGGACAAAAGCCTTACAAAGGGGCATCTCGACGTGGAGATCAGCCTTGACAACAGGAGCGGCAAGACCGGCGAGGCCCGCCTCGAAGTTTCCTTCAACAACCAGACTAAGACTCTCACAACCCAACTGGATGGCAGCAAGGAGCAGACCGTCACCCTTTCCTTCGACATAGACAGGCCCAAGCTGTGGTCTGCAGAATACCCTAATCTGTATCAGGTGGAAATAGCCCTGAACGGCTCCGAGCGTTTCCGCTATAAGACCGGATTCAGGACGATAGAGGTTGACGGGGAACTATTCAAGATAAACGGCAAGGTGGTCAAGCTCAAAGGCGTGAACCGCCACGAGCACGACCCCCGCACCGGCCGCACCCTGACCGAAGCCGTGATGCGCAAGGACCTGGAGCTGATGAAACAGGCTAACGTAAACCTTGTCCGCACCAGCCACTACCCCGACGACCCGCGCTGGTACCAGCTCTGCGACGAATATGGAATGTACGTAATGGACGAAGCCAACCAGGAGAGCCACGGCTCCATGCGCGCCAACACCGTGGTAGGTGACCAGGAGATCTGGCGCGAGGCCCACGTCGACAGGGCCCAAGCGCTGGTCCAGCGCGACAAAAACCATCCCAGCATCATAATGTGGTCTCTCGGAAACGAGGGCGGAACCGGCCGTAACATGGCCGCGATGCGGGAAACAGTAGCCGCTCTGGACCCTTCCAGGCCAATAATATGCGACACTGACCGCGATCAGTCAGACATCTACGACGACGGCTACCTCTCCCCCGAGAAACTCCGTACCGAGGCCGTCAAGATTACCGACCGCCCGTTCATAATGCGCGAGTACGCGCACGCGATGGGCAGTTCCCTGGGCAACCTCAAGGAGTACTGGGACGTGATGTATGCAGACGAGTCCATAATGGGCGCAGCCATCTGGGACTGGGTTGACCAGGGCATAGCCGCCCCCATAGACGGTAGTCCCCTCTCTTACGACGGCAGTGTAACCTCACTGAATCTTCAGAAGGGCGAATACTGGGCCTACGGCGGCGACTTCGGGGACTTCCCCAACGACGGAGCCTTCTGTACCAACGGCCTTCTGGCCGCGGACCGCACCCCGCATCCTCATTACTATGAGGCCAAGAAAGTATACCAGAACATCATATTCCATCTAGCCGATAACGGGAAGGTGAAACTTGAGAACCGGTTCGACTTCACTCCCCTGGATGCATTCGACTATGGATACGAATGGGTCGTTGACGGTATCCCAGTGCTATCAGGTCCCGCCACTCTTGATGGTTCCAGCCTTACTTTCAGGAACGCACCTGAAACTGCGGGAGAACTGTTACTGAACGTCTGGGCCGCATTGAAGGAGGCCCAGATCTGGGCACCGGCCGGGTTCCGCATAGCGGAAGAACAGTTCCTGGTAAAGGAATCATCCCCAGTAAAAGTAAAAGAGGGCGGTTACCGCCCCAGGCTGTCACAGAAAGACAATTCTGTCAGAGTATCTGGAAGAGGGTTCAGTCTTGAGATCAATGCAGGCGACGGCTCCATAGTATCCTGGAAAATCAAGGGTGCAGAGCAGCTTTGCGGCCCCTTCGAGCCATATTTCTGGAAGCCCGCAAACGACAACCAGCGCCGCAACAGCTATGAGACTCGCCTTGGTGACTGGCGCGAAGCAGCTGCAGGCCGAAGCGTCAAGAGCGTGAAAATCAGCAAGGGCCGAAACACCGTCACCGTATCCTTCCTGATGACTCTTCCCGTAGGGGCGGATTACAGGCTGGACTATACAATTAACGGAGCAGGCCAGATTACAGCTACTGCCGACTATACCCCCACGGCATCCGACATCCAGCTGATGCCCAAATTCGGATTCCACTTCTATGTACCGGACAACTACAGTCTGGTACAATGGTACGGACGCGGCCCGTGGGAGAATTACCCTGACCGCAAGACAGGCTACAACATTGGCCTCTGGTCAGCCCCTATAGATGAATTTGCCGTTGACTATGTAGTCCCTCAGGACAATTCCAACCGCAGCGACGTGCGCTGGTTCAGTCTGGGAAATGCCATAAAGGTAAGTTCGGCCACCCCGTTCAACTTCAGGGCCTGGCCATATGAAGAATCTTGCCTGGAAACCTGCCAGCATCCATATGAAGTGAAACCGGCCGGCTTCATCACAGTAAATGTGGACGCCAACATCCACGGAGTGGGAGGAAACGACGCCTGGGGTGCCAGGACGGAGCCACAGTACACCCTGGACGGCAACGTTCCAAGGCACTTCAGCATTGTTCTTGAACCGGTATTATAAAGGCAGGATGCCTGTGTCAAGGCCTACGTCGGCCGGCATCTCAGGGACAAGCTGGATATTATCCTTCAACTTGAAGATGATCTCCCCTTTCTTGCAGACAAGGGTATAGTCGCTGTCCTCGGCGATTCCCAGTTCCTGCACTTCAGACTCGGAGAAATCCATTATTCCGGCCATGGTCCAGTCAGCGTCTTCGTCAGAAGGCTTGTAATGATACATATCACGGACGGCCTTGGTAAGTTCCAGCACCTCCGGGATGGACTTATAGTTCAGTATCATCATAGAGTCTGCATCTGTATATCCCAATGGGAAGACGCGGATTTCGGAATCCAGCTGCTCAGGTGTCAGCTGACCGAGTTTTTCGAACAATTCTCTGTATGTCGGCATAATGTTACTTTTTTCTAATGTAAAATTAGGAAGAAAGTCATAATAAAACAAAAGTCCCCCCGGAATACCGGGAGGACATTGAAGTAATTAATCAACATGGAGAACGGCCCGTTATGGTCTGCCGAAACCGCCTCCGGGACCTCCTCCGGGGCCACCCATACCGGTTGAAGAACCGGCGGATGTCACCTGTCCGGAGCAGGTGAAGGAATACAATTCAGAAGAATCGCTCATAAGCTTGTAAGTGGTTCCCTGCGTGATGCCGGGAGCGCTGAAGACTACGCCGTAGCCGCTGAGCGCGGACGGGAGCTTGATTGAACCCAGGGTGTTGCCTGAGGCGTCCTTCACCGCGAGGGTCTTGCCGGATTCAGCGCTCACGCCTCCTATCACAAAGGCCCTCTGCTTGCTGTTCGCCGAGGGCGAATAGGTGGTTCCGCTCAGGCCCCAGACTGTGCCTCCGTCTATCGCAAAGACATTCTGCGAACCAGGGTTGTCGTTGTCGAAAGCAGCCTCGCGGGAACAACTGATTGCTATCGCCTCCCCTCCAGTGATGCGTATGTTGGAGTTGGAGTCTATGGCGTCGTTGTTGAGCGCATAGGCGTACAGCTTTCCACCGCTCATATTGAAGTCCACGCCGCTGTTCACTGCGTCGTCATAAGCATAGACGTAGGTGTCACCGCCGCTGATGGTGATGGAGGACTTGCTCTCGATACCCTCTGAGCCATCGGTCCTGCCTGTGGAGCAGGCCTTGATTTCGCCGCCCTCAATCAGGATGTCCCCTTCTGCCTTGATGGCCTTGGGGTCGGAATCTTCCTGCCCGTAGACGAACTGGCCTCCGGATATGGCGGCCGTGATTACTCCGCCCTTGAAGGTGATGGTGCTGTCGGCGTTCATTCCTTTACCGCCCTTGCCGCTGCTCTTGGCAACTATCTCACCATCGTGGATGATGATGTGGCCGTCAGCCTTGATGCAGGCGGACGACGAGGTATCCTGCTCGTCTTGGTCCCACTCGGCGTCGCCGGTGGTATCCAGGATGAGTTTTCCTCCCGTCATCCTGAAATTGGCATCAGTACTCAGGCACTTGCCGGCGGTAGCGGAGTTGTGCGCCCAGATGAGGCCTCCGGCAATGTACATTCCATATTCGAGGCCGAATTCATCCTGGTCGCTGTCTCCCTTGACCTTGATTCCGTTGGATGCGGCGTCAAGCACCACGATGGTGGGGCCGGGACGCATATAGAAGTATCCGTCGGTGGCGATGGCGTGCTTGCGGTTGCCGGTAATGGTAAGCTTTCCGGAGCCGCTCCAGATCTGGTTGCCTTCTGAGAAGAGGCAGCCTTTGCTGTCTTCGCCCTCGACGTCGTCAGTGTAGGAAGATGCGTCTGAAAGAGTGTTTTCGCCCTCGAGATGGATGTAGACGCGTTTCTTCACCTGGCTGTTAATGGCGGGACCGGTCTTGGAAGCGAGGCTCAGGTTGTTCAGGCTGAGGATGAACTTGCTGGCATCTGCGGCGTCCTTGGGGTAAATCCTTACAGAACCGTCGGTGCTGCTTCCGCTCAGGTTTATCCTGGATTTCTTGCCAAGGGTGATCTTTACGTGTGCGCCGTCGGCCTCAACCGTATTGTCAGTCTCATTGGGGTTGGTTATCTCCACGGAATCTCCGTTGAAAACGATTGAGATAGTGTTCTTAGCCTTTACATCTATGAGTTCCCAATACAAATCTTCATTCTCCCCTACTACGTCTGAGGAAATGTCATCGGCCGTCTGGCCGGCGTATTCTTCTATGGAAGTGTTGATAGGACAATCTGCGGGGGTCACGCTTATCTGCGCTCCGCCCATTCCGCCCTGTTGGAAAGGATCTGCGATACTGAACGGATCATCTCCGTCCGTACCGAACGGGTCGCAGGAAACCGCTACAATGGCGGCTGCAACCAACATAACAGGCATTCTTATGGTTTTCATAAAAGCTTAGTTTTTAGTACAGCCGCATAAAATCAAATTATATGCCAGAAATTCGGCATAAAGGATGCATATTTGTATTGAAAAAACACGACACTATGAAAGCACTACCATATCTGAGCGCCCTTGCAGGCCTTGTTTTAGCTGTTTCCTGCGGCACTCCCGCACAAGTTGCCGAGACCTCGGAAGTTATACTTCCGCTTCCCGGAATCGAGGAAGCCGAAACGCTGGTGACATCGCTTGCGGGCCCTTCCTCCGGGCTCACGATTCCCATAGAAACTTCTTCAGGTCCCAAAGTCTTCCACTTCTATCCTGAAGACGGAACCGACAACCTGACCGTGGTTTCCCTTGCACCGGAAGCAGGACAGTGGGCGCTGGCCAACAGGAGAAGCTATCCCTGCTTCGAGGCCGACGGCACGTCGTTCAAGGAATTCAAGGACGGAATAAGGGTGGAGCGCATTGGAGAGAAGGACATAATTGTCCTTGGCGCGTTGAGAGAAGACGGAGCCGGGAAAGCGCAGCGCACGGTGATGACCTTCAACCCGGAGGAGGAGAACCTTCAGGCAGTATCGTTCTGCGGAAAGTACATCTCAGACGGAAGAATCGAGGGCTCTTCATACATAGACGCAGTCGCCAGCGCCCTGAACCCTGAACTGGACTACGCCCGCGCTTACCTCATTTCAGACGCATCCCTGGTGGAGTTGAGCAACGCCGACGAGATGACAGACCAGGCCATACAGTGGTGGCTGAAGAACAATCCCAGGGCGCAGTCCAACGCCGGAAGCATCTCATTCGGCGCCGTCAGCCCTGAATCTTCCCTCGTGGAAGCCTACAAGAAAGCCAAGAAGGAGACCTCCGCAAACTACAATGCGGCGCTGTTCAATATCAGGGGCTACACCGTAGTGATGGTACTTCGCAAGTCCAACGGCTCCTACGTCCTTGCCTGGGCAGAACCGGAGTGCGCCAACAAAAACACCGACCAGCTTCTGAACAACGTTTATTTCAGGAACGGATCCAACCTCATCCTTTTCTATTACAAGGGGAAAAGGACTTTCAATTACCAGCTCAACCTTGCCAACGGACGTCTGATGAAGTAAAAATTTTTCATATATTTACGGAAGTATTCAATAATCCGCATTATATGAAAATCGCCAGATTCCTTCCGGCCATACTTCTGGCCGCTATCCTCACTTGCTCCTGCGCAAGCAAGAAACAGCAAAACATAGTAGACCTGCCAAGGGCTGCGACTCCCCAGTCAATCCAGGACGCAGTCAATTCCTTGCTGGCAGATGACGAAGCCGACCCCAGCGTCACTTTCGAGAGCCTGATGATTCTCAAGCACGGCGACGTTCTCTATGAGAACTGGTACGGTGACGCCGCTCCGGACAAGCCCCACGCAATGCACTCCGTGAGCAAGTCCTTCACCGCCACCGCAATAGGTATGCTCGTCGACCAGGGCAAACTTTCTGTGACTGACAAGGTCATCGACTTCTTCCCGGACCAGCTGCCTGAGGAGATTTCAGACAACCTCAAGGCTATGACCGTAAAGGACCTGCTTACAATGAACTGCGGCCACGAGACAGAAGTTAACCGCCGCAATGCGGACGACTGGGTGACGGCTTTCCTCGCCCATCCTGTTACAAAGACTCCCGGAACCTGGTACTGCTATAACTCTATGGGAACATATATGCTCTCTGCGATAGCCCAGAAATTATGCGGGCAGAAGATTAACGATTTCCTTACTCCGCGCCTGTGGGAGAAACTGCACATTGCAGTTCCTGAGTGGGAAGAGAGCCCTCAGGGAATCAACGCCGGAGGCTGGGGCCTTTACCTCAAGACAGAGGATATGGCCAAGTTCGGCCAGCTTTTCCTCCAGAAAGGAAAATGGAACGGAGAGCAGTTAATCAGCGAGAAATGGGTTGCTGAGGCTTCCAAATACCAGGTGCCTTCAGTTCCTTCGGGAACCCGCCCGGACAACGCTGCAGAGAGGGGTCTCACTCCTGAGAACAGCACCTTTATGCTGGGTTATGGCTACCAGATGTGGATGTGCCCCGAGGGCGCATACCGCGCAGACGGAGCAAGGGGGCAATACATCATCGTCTATCCTGACGCCGATGCAGTCATCGCCGTTACCGCCAATTCCAACAACCTCCAGGCAGAGCAGGACCTGATCTACAAGTATCTCTTCCCTGCCCTTAAAGGCCTCAAGTAGAAACTGAATACTTATACCATAAACTAAAACTAAAGCGAAATGAAAAGATTTTTGACAATTTTGGCGCTGGCTCTGGCAGTATGTTCCTGCGGCCAGAAGAAGCCCGCACCGGAAACCGCGAATGTGGAGCCTTCGAAGGAAGACTTCGTGACCGCTCCCAACGCCCAGACTGGCAAGGAGTATCCTAAAGTAAATTCTGAGAGACGGGTAAGAGTGCGCGTCAACGCTCCGGACGCACAGTCCGTAAAGTTGGACATAGGCGGAGCCACCTACGACCTCCATAGGGATGACGAAGGCTACTGGATTGGCGATTCCGCTCCTCAGGACGAGGGATTCCACTACTACCAGATAATCATCGACGGAGCATACGTTCCGGATCCGTCCAGCCTGTATTATTACGGTGTAAGCCGCTGGAGCAGCGGTATAGACGTTCCTGCACACGACCAGGACTTCTACCAGCTGAAAGACGTTCCCCAGGGCGAGGTGCGCGAAATCTACTACTGGTCCCCTACCAACAACGCAATGCGCCACTGCTACGTATATCTCCCCGCCGAGTATGACAAGAACCCCAACAAGCGCTATCCTGTGCTCTATCTGCAGCACGGAGGCGGCGAAAGCGAGCACGGCTGGCCTCAGCAGGGCAAGACCGCCCAGATTATGGACAACCTCCTCGCAGAAGGCAAATGCGTTCCTTTCATCATAGTGATGGACAACGGTTCCTGGAGAATCGAGAGGCCTCAGGAGCCCAATCCAAGAGGACAGCAGGCTCCCGCCCGGAGGCAGGGAGGCGGAATGAACCTTCCTGATGACTGGTACCAGGGCTTTGCCAACACCCTCATCCAGGACATCATCCCTATGATAGACGCCAGGTTCAGGACCATTCCTGACAACGCTCACAGGGCTATGGCCGGACTTTCAATGGGAGGAATGGAGACCAAGGAAATCGGTCTCAAGTACCCTGAGGTATTCTCTTCACTGGGAATCTTCAGCGGAGGCGAAATCACTCCTGAAGAGGCAGCCGCCAGCAAGAACTTCAAGGCTAACAACAAGCTCGTATTCGTAAGTTACGGAAGCCGCGAACTTGAGAACGGCAACCGCGACCCTAAGGCAACAGCCGAGCAGATGAAGGCCGCAGGCTACAACGCACACGCCTACATATCTCCTGACACCGCCCACGAGTGGCAGAGCTGGAGGCGCGCGCTTTACAACTTCGCGCAGCTGCTGTTCAAATAGGAACTGCTAGAACGATGAATCCCCGTCGCTCGTGAGCACAGGCGGATTGCCGCGACGGCGCTTGAGCGAGTCGAGAGGGATTTCAGGGGCGGCCACGTCAGAGGGCACGCTCATTCCGGAGAAAGTCTGGAAATACTGGACGCAGGCGTCCCGCCACCAGCGGGCGTCTGCTTCTTGTATTACCAGGCGCTCCTGGACTTTGTTCCAAGTGTCATCGTCCACGTACTTCTTTACGGCTGCCCAGGTGTCGAGGAAGCCGCGCACGCTGTCAATTCCGCTCTGGTAGTGGAGGCAGATTTCATCCCAGAGTGTGCGTCCGCTCCTCATCCTGTAATCCCAAGGGAGGTGGTGGAACCAGAGCAGGTACTTGTCAGGGCAGGTGGAGAGGTTGTCCACCATAGAGGCGAAGGGTTCGTGGTACTGGGCGGTGTTGCCGGATCCAGTGGCCACGGTGCGGTCGAAGCCCACTCCGTCGGGGCCGGCCTTATGGTAATACAGAGGCGACCAGTCGGGACGGATGCTCCCCTGCCAGGGTCCCGGGCCGTAATGGCTTCCGTTGAAGATATGGTGGAATCCCAGGGGCATCGTATAGTTGACGCAGGCTTCGCGGGACTCCAGCATCATCTTCTTTACAGGAGTCACGAACTCGCGCTCGAAACGCTTCTTGGAGCACCACCAGGGCTTGAGGAAGGTATGGTGGATCCACTCGTCGGCAATCTGCTCGCTGGTGAGGGTAGGATCCCAGGCCAGGCGGCCGTAGGCGTACCAGTTTGCCTGGGAGAAGATGTGTCCGCACCAGGTGTCTTCCTGTCCGGTGTTGGCTACGCCGGCAATTGCCTTGCGGTCAAGACGCGCGTAATTGCGTACGTCCCCGAAGAACTCCTCCCACATAGGGGCCAGGAATACCAGGTGGAAACTCTGGCCCAGATACTCCTGGGTCACCTGGAGTTCGGCCATCGTGACGGTCTTGTCCATACGGCCGAAACGCGGGCTGAAAGGCTCGCGGGCCTGGAAATCTACCGGACCGTTCTTTATCTGGATTATTACGTTGTCACGGAATTCACCGTCAAGATGCTCGAATTCCTCCACTGCCTGGTTGGCGCGGTCGGGGCTGGTAGCGGCGTAGACGAAGGCCCTCCACATTACCATTCCGCCGTGGGGCGCAAGGGCGTCGGCCAGCATATTGGCGCCGTCCACGTGGGTGCGGCCGAAGTCCTGCGGGCCGGGCTGGCCCTCGGACGAGGCCTTTACCAGGAAGCCCCCGAAATCGGGGATTATGGCGTATATCTCATCTGCCTTGTCTTTCCACCACTCCGCCACGGCAGGATCCAGAGGGTCAGCAGTAGCCAGTTCTCCCAAGGCCATAGGCGTGGCGAAATTGATTGACAGGTACGTGCGGATGCCGTATTGGCGCAGGATGTCCGCAATCTGGGCCACTCGCCTGATGTGCTCTGCGTCCAGAATCTTTGGGTTGGCGTTCACGTTGTTCAGAACGGAGCCGTTGATTCCCAGGGACTGGTTCAGCTGGCCGTAGGTATGGATGCGCTCTGCGGGTATTTCCGGAGCGGTCCATTCCCAGATGGAACCCCCTGCGTAACCCCTTTCTACGGAGTCGTCCAAATTGTCCCAGTGGTCAAGTATCCTGTATTCGAAATAAGGCTCTCCCTCGGGCTGAACGGGGCCGGCTGCAAGCCAGAGCGGTCCCTGAGGCTTTGCGCAAGCCGCTGCGAGGAAGGAAAACAGAAGCAGATAAAGTCTTTTCATAACAAGCGAATATACGCTTTTTAAACGATAGTTTATTATATTTGAATTCAATAACAAACACGGTACGATATGAAATTCATCAGAACACTCTCAGTTCTGGCCTTTGCGCTGGCTTGCATTGGCGCAAACGCCCAGACCTATGCTAAAAGTGAAATAGTTGAAGACGGCGGCTCAGGCCCGTACAAAGCCATAATGGTGGAAGAACCCTCCCTGGAGGCGCATACCATACTTCGTCCCTCAGACCTCTCTCCCTTCAACGAGAGCAATCCACTCCCGATTCTGGTATGGGGCAACGGCGCCTGCACCAACTCTCCCTGGGAGCACGTCAACTTTCTCAGCGAGATAGCCTCACACGGATTCATCGTGGTGGCCACCGGATACATTCCCCTGAACGGAGAGCGCTACCGCGGTCCCCAGTCCACATCAGAGCAGCAGATCGAAGGCATAGACTGGGTGTTCAAAGCCAACCAGGATCCTTCCAGCCCCTATTACCATAAACTGGATACCGGCAACATAGCACTCGCGGGAATGTCCTGCGGAGGCCTCCAGACCCTTGACAACTGCCAGGATCCCAGGCTAAAGACCATTATGATCTGCAACAGCGGTCTCTTCAGCGACCCTTCCACCGCAGTTCCCGGAATGCCTATGCCCGCAAAGGAGAAACTCCTTCAGATCCACACTCCCGTGATGTACCTTCTGGGAGGCCCTGAAGACATAGCCTACGCAAACGGAATGGACGACTTCAACCGTATCAATCACGTACCAGCTTTCGCCGCCAACTTCCCTGTCGGCCACGGCGGAACCTACTCCCAGTATCACGGAGGAGAGTTCTCAGTAGTGGCCACCGCCTGGCTGCAGTGGCAGCTCAAAGGCGACGAGAAAGCCGCCGCAATGTTCAAGGGCAACCCCTGCGGAGTAGCCCAGAGAGAAGGCTGGACAGCTGACAAAAAGAACATAGACTAGTGAAACCGTTATTTTACAGCGACTATATGGAGGGGGCCCACCCCTACCTGCTCCAGGTTATCCAGGAGGCTAATTTCGAACAGAATCCCGGCTACGGCCAGGACGATTACTGCAAAGACGCGGCACGCCGCATACGCGAGGTATTCGACGTCCCTGACGCAGACATACACTTCCTCGAGGGTGGCACCCAGACCAACGCCACCGTCATATCTTCCGTGCTGAGGCCCTATCAGGGCGTCCTCTGCCCCGACACCGCACACATTGCCGCCCACGAGACGGGAGCCATCGAGCATACCGGCCACAAGGCCCTGACTCTAAAGAACGACGACGGCAAAATCTCCGCCGCCCAGATCCTGGACGCAGTGGAAAGCCACTTCGGCGATGCCAACCACGAGCACATAGTCCAGCCGGGAATGGTATACATATCCTTCCCCACCGAGCTGGGAACCATCTACTCCAAGAAGGAGTTGAAGGAGATCAGCGATGCCTGCCATAAATGCGGTCTTCCCCTCTTCATCGACGGAGCGCGCCTGGGCTACGGCCTGATGTGCTCCAAGTGCGACATCGAGCCCTCTGACCTTGGCAAGTTTGCTGACATATTCTACATAGGAGGCACCAAGCAGGGCGCATTGTTCGGCGAGGCGCTGGTAATTTGCAACGACGCCTACAAGAAGGACTTCCGCTACAACATAAAGCAGAACGGCGGAATGATGGCAAAAGGCTGGCTGCTGGGACTGCAGTTCGCCGCCCTGTTCACGGACAACCTGTATTTCAGCCTGTCCGAGCACGCTCTGGCGCAGGCCGAGAAAATAAGGAAAGCCGTCAAGGCAAAAGGCCTCAAACTGTTCGGGGGGAGCCCTACAAACCAGGTTTTCGTAGAGCTTTCCCTGGAGCAGCAGGAACGTTTGGCACAGTTTGTGGGCTATGAGTACTGGCAGAAAATCGACGACGGGCACGGCGCAGTGCGTCTATGCACCAGCTGGGCTACTACCGACGAAGCCGTAGAAATACTGAAAAACGCTATAAAATCTTTATAAGTATGAAGAAAGCATTATCAATTGTACTGGCCGCAGGACTCCTGCTGGCAGGTACCGACGCCTTCGCCCAGATAAGCGTAGGCGCAGGATATTCCATTGTCAGCCAGAAAATCGAAGCTGCAGGTATCAACAGGACCGTCGTTATGAACGGCCTCTATGCCGGAATGGACTACAGCATTCCCATTTCAGCCAACATCAGCATCGCACCGGGCCTCTACTATGAGTTTTCTAATGGCTCGGCAGACAAGCTGCTCAACATCGGCGCTGCCAGCGCAGTGCTTAAAGGCAGGCTGGAGGAGCACTACATTGACATACCTTTCAAGTTTATGTTCAGCATCCCTTACCAAGGCAACAAGTTCTTCGCATTCGCAGGCCCTACCGCCAGCATAGGTGTAAGTTCAAAGCTCAAGGGAGACATCAAGGTGCTCGGATTCGAGTTGAAGGGAGACTTCCTTGATTTATACGACAAGAACATCTTCGAGAGCATGGATCTGATGCTCGGAGGAGGCGTGGGAGCCGACATCGGCAAGATGCTCCGCGTCACAATGGGATACAACTGGGGAATGTTCAACCGCCTCAACCTTAATAGCAAAGGCTCCCAGAGCCAGTCCGAGGGCAGTTCCGACAGCGGCTTCAACGTAGGCCAGCTCATCCGCGACAACGCCACTATCAACCGCCAGCAGTTCTACATTGGAGTAGCTGTACGGTTCTAAGCGGTCCGGTCCGGACGCAGTACTGCGTCCTCCCCTCTCGGGTTTCTCCATCTTGTCCAACATGCCGTGGGAGGATGGGTCAGCTGGCGAGGTCTGAGAGTTCCAGCCAACGGAGCTCTTTTTCGTCCAGGAGGGTGATAATCTGGCCGATGCGTGCGGAGGTGGACTGGAGGGCCTCATAGGCGAGGGTGCCGCTGGAGAGCTGGGTCTCGAGGGCGGCTTTCTCGGCGGTGAGGGCTTCGATCTCCGCCTCGAGGGATTCAAGTTCACGCTGTTCCTTGTAGGTGAGCTTGCGCTTGGCGGGGGCGGAGGAGACCCCCGATCGGGTCGGGGGTGACGAGGGGCTCTGGCGGGAGGCTGTGACGGAGGCCTTGGCGGAGGTGGAAGCTTTGGCGGCGCGCTTGGCCTCGGCCTCGTAGTCCTTGATGAAGGAGCGGTATTCGGAGAAGTTGCCGATGAAGTCCTTTACGACGCCGTCGCCACAGAAGACCAGGAGGTGGTCTACCAGGCGGTCCATGAAGTGGCGGTCGTGAGAAACTATGATGAGGGTGCCGGAGAAGTCCAGGAGGTACTCTTCCAGGACGTTCAGGGTGACGATGTCAAGGTCGTTGGTGGGCTCGTCCAGGATGAGCATGTTGGGCTGCTTCATCAGGATGGTGAGCAGGTATAGGCGGCGGCGTTCTCCCCCGCTGAGCCTGGAGACGCGGGTGGAGTACATATCGGGGGTGAAGAGGAAGCGGCCCAGGAGGTGCATGTCGGGCACGACGTCCAGGACGGTCTCGTCCTCCTTGAAGGACATTCCATCCTGGCGGTAGTAGCCTATCTGGAGGGAGGAGCCCCTTTCTATGGAGCCGCGGACTACGGCCTGGGGTGACACGATTCCCATCAGCAGGTTTATGAAGGTACTCTTGCCGATGCCGTTGCGGCCGACGATGCCCACTTTTTCGCCTCGGGCGAAATTGTAGGTGAAGTCGCGCACGATGCAGGGCCAGCCGGGGTACTCGCAATAGAGGTCCTTGCAGTTGATGACCTTGGTGCCGAGGCGCGCGTTGTACTTGATCTCGTCCATACTGACGTTGGTGTCCACGCGCGCCTGCGAGGCCCTTTCCTGCAGCTCGCGGAAGGCGTCCTTGCGGTACTTGGCCTTGCCGCTGCGGGCGCAGGGCGTAGCGTGGATCCATTCCAGTTCGCGCATCAGGAGGTTGCGGACCTTGTCCGTCTGGGCGTTGTAGTTGCTGATGCGTTCCTGCCTTTTCTCTAGGTAGTTCTGGTAATTGCCTCTGTATGTGTAGATTGCACCGCGGTCCAGTTCCATCACGATGTTGCAGACGCGGTCCAGGAAGTAGCGGTCGTGGGTCACCATCAGCAGGGTGCAGCGGCTGCGGCTCAGGTAGCTTTCGAGGAATTCGATTGCGTCCACATCCAAGTGGTTGGTGGGCTCGTCCATTATGAAGAAGTCGGCCTCGGAGGCAAGCATCTGCGTGAGGGCGACGCGCTTGACTTCGCCGCCGCTGAGTTCGCCCATCAGGCGGTCGGAGGAGCCGAGGCCCAGACTGGTGAGAAGTTCGCGCGTGCGAAGGCTGTCCCCTATCTGTTGGGCGATGGTATTCTGTGGATCGAAATCGTAGTCCTGCTCCAGGAATGCGATGCGTATGTCTTTGAGGAACAGAACTTTGCCTCCGGAATCGGAGCGGTCCTTCCCTGCCAGTATGCGCATTAGGGAGGTCTTGCCGGCGCCGTTAGGGGCTATCAGGGCTATCTTGTCACCTTCGTTTACATTGAAACTGATGCGGTCGAAAAGGACTTTAAGACCGTACGACTTTGAAATGTTCTCTATCTGAAGGTAACTGGCCATACGAACGCTCTATGGGATCAGCCATTACGGACGGGTCTGCCCGTTGCCGTTTATAAGCCACTTGTAGGTGGTGAGTTCCTCCAGGCCCATAGGGCCGCGGGCGCCCAGTTTCTGGGTGCTGATACCTATCTCGGCGCCGAGGCCGAACTGCGCCCCGTCAGTGAAGCTGGTGGGCGCGTTCACGTAGACGCAGGCTGCGTCTACGGCGGCCTGGAAGGCCGCGGCCGAGGCTTCATCCTGAGTCACTATGCTCTCGCTGTGACCGGAACCGTACTTGGAGATGTGGTCCAGGGCCTCTTCCAGGCTGTCCACTGTGCGGACTGCCATCTTGTAATCCATATATTCGGTGCCGAAACTGTCGGGTCCGGCGGGATAGACTTCAGGGTAGACATCTTTCAATACCGCCAGCGCGCGTTCATCGGCGTATAAAACCACGTTTTTGGCCGCCAGAGGCTCGCAAAGAGCCGGAAGGTCACCCAGCCTGCCGCTGTGTATTATCAGGCAGTCAAGGGCGTTGCAGACGCTTACGCGGCGTGTTTTGGCATTGAATACTATCTTCTTTCCAATCTCCAGGTCACCGGCAATGTCAAAGTAGGTATTCACTACACCGGCGCCTGTCTCTATGCAGGGTATGCGGGCGTTATTGCGGACGAAGTCTATAAGTTTGCGGCCGCCGCGCGGAATTACCACGTCCACGTAGCCGACTGCGTTAAGGAGGGCTCCGGTGGCCTCGTGGGTGGCGGGAAGCAGGGTAACGGCTTCGGCAGGGATGCCGAAGCGTCCCAGCACCTCTTGAACCACGGCCACCGCCGCCTGGTTGGAATCGTCGGCGTCCTTGCCGCCTTTCAGCACGCAGGCGTTGCCGCTCTTGAAGCACAGCGAGAACACGTCCAGCGTGACGTTGGGACGAGCTTCATATATGACTCCTATAACCCCGAAAGGCACTGCCACCTTGCGCAGGTGCAGCCCGTTGGGGAGGACGCGGTCCAGCAGGACGCGCCCGAGGGGCGAAGGCAGCCCGGCCACATTGCGCATATCGGAGGCGATGCCCTTGATGCGGGCCTCTGTCAGCATCAGGCGATCGTACAGCGGCGAGCGGCGGTCCATTCGCGCGAGGTCAAGCTCGTTTGCGCGCAGCAGCTCCGATGCGGAGCTTTCAAGCGCGTCGGCTACGGCCAGCAGCACTTCATTGCGCGTGGCATCGTCCAGGGCGGCTACGCTCTTGCCCGCCTGCCTGGCTTTTATGAAGTATTCATCCATATTCTAAAGCAAACTTAAATAATCGTAATGAACTAAGGGTCGGCAGTCGTGCTTGCCGACAACCTCCCGCGCCTGGGCTGCGCTGTACGAACTGCGCCCAACGGCAAAGAGGTCCCCTTCGGGGCCCAAGATGCCTATTATGTCACCCTCCTCAAAGTCTCCGTGCACCGACACCACGCCCACCGGCAGCAGGCTCACTGCGTTCTCGCCGCAGAGGGCCTTGCGGGCGGCGGCGTTGACCGTAACCGTCCCCTTTGCAAACCCGCTGCTGTGCGCTATCCACTTCTTGACACTGGAAACGCCGCCCTCGGAAGGGACGAACTCCGTGCAAACGGTTCCCGGCACGTCGTTATACAGGTCCTTGATAATGCCCTCGCGCTTGCCGTTGGCTATGAGCACGCGGATGCCCTCTTCGGCCGCGCGGGCGGCAATCGCATACTTGGAGAGCATTCCCCCGCGGCCGAAGCCGCTCTTCTGCGTGCCTATGCTGCCGCTGACGTCATCGCCCGGGTACACTTTCTCAATTACCTTGGAGGCCTTGTCAGACAGAGGTCCGTCGTATATTCCGTCAACGTTGGTGAGGATTATGAGCGTGTCGGCGTCCATCATCGAAGCCACCAGGCCGGACAGTTCGTCGTTGTCGGTGAACATCAGCTCGGTAACGCTCACGGTGTCGTTCTCGTTGATGATAGGAACCACTTTATTGGCCAGCATCACCTCCATACAGGCCCTCTGGTTAAGGTATTCCCTGCGGGTTGAGAAACTCTCCTTCATTGTGAGCACCTGGCCTATGGTGGTTCCCCAGTCCTTGAAAAGCCTGCTGTAGAGGCCTATGAGCTGCACCTGGCCCACTGCGGAGTACAGCTGGCGCTGCTCCACGGGGTCCAGCCTGTGCGCTCCGGCCTGGTCGCCTCGGCCCAGCAGGCTACGCCCGCAGGCCACGGCTCCGCTGGATACCAGAATCACCTGGACTCCCCCGGAGCGAAGCGCCTCCACCTGGTCCACTATGGAAGAAATCCTGGTAATGTCCAGAGTGCCGTCGGCCCGCGTCAGGACGTTGGTGCCTATCTTGATGACTATCCTTTTCATTTCTTGGAGGCTTTCAGACCACGGATCACTGCGCTAGTGAATCCGGCGTGCTCCATCTCGTTGAGACCCTTTATGGTGATGCCTCCGGGAGTCGTAACCTTGTCGATCTCCGCCTCGGGATGAACGCCCGGCTGACTCAGCAGCCCTGCGGCGCCCTTCACGGTCTGGCAGACCACCTTCACCGCATCGGCGGGATAGAATCCCATTTCCACTCCGCCCTCCGCAGCCGCGCGGATATAGCGCATTGCATACGCTATTCCGCAGGAGGCCAGGGCCGTGGCGGCTCCCATATGGTCATAGTCGATAACCATTGCAGAACCTACGCTGTCGAATAGGTCCTTGACGATATTGACTGATTCGGGGCTGGCGATCACCGGAGTTACGAACGTCATGCTCTGAAGTATCTCGATTGCCGTGTTGGGGATTGCCAGCAGCGACTGGGCCACCACTCCGTTGGAATCGGCGCCAAGCCAGTCCGAAAGTTGCTGAGGGCTTATTCCGGCGGCAATGCAGACAACAATCTGGGAAGAATAATCCAGTTCGGGCTTAATCTCGCTGATCAGCTCTTCCACCAGCCAGGGCTTCACTACCAGAAAAACCACGTCGGCACCTTTTACCGCCTTGGTATTGTCTTTTGTGGTATTGTATCCCATTGCTGAGAACGCAGCAAGCACTACGGGAGAAATGTCGCTGACAGTAACGTCAGATGCTTTTACCGCACCGGCCTTTACCAGGCCCCTGGCGGTGGCGCCGCCCATATTGCCTGCGCCGATTACCGCTATTTTCATAATAAACCTCTTAAATTGAACACTAATTGTACAAATATACAAAAAAGCCCTTACTTTGTTGCATATCCTTCCGGATGAAGCGGAATCAAATCCAGATCTTCATAAATCTTCTGAATCCTGTCGGTATCCGCCCTGGCATTGTCAGTCAGTTCTATCTTCCGGTCTATACCAACCCTCTTGTGGCCCCAGTCCACGAAACTGATGTAAACCGGCATCCCGGCAGCCCTCGCCAGCGTGTGATACCCAGTTTTCCATTTGTGGACAGCCTTCCTGGTGCCCTCGGGACACATTACCATATGGAATGTCTTTCCGTCTTCCTCGTTCAGTTCCCTGATTATTTCCAGCAGGGTCTCCGTCGGATTTCCCCTGTCAATGGGAAACGCTCCAAGAGCCTTCAGCAGCGGCCCCAACGGAAAAAAGAAGAACTCCTTTTTGATCATAATACTCAACTTCCCTCCTACCGAACGGTAATACCAATACCCTATCAAGAAGTCCCACATGCTGGTATGCGGAGCCTCAAGTATTATACACTTGGGTTCCTGGACTACGGTACCAACCGTCTTCCAACCCAATACCTTCAATATGAACTTGCTGAATCCCATACACACAAATATAGCACTTTTATGTCATTCATAGCAAAGAATCTCTATGACGCTCGAAGACAGTCAGCGTTTGTAAAGTGCCACAATACAGGCTTGACGCCGAAAGCACTTTCTAACCGCTGACTGTCTCCTCGCCTCCCCCTCCAGCAATTCACCCTCAGAGCCATAGCTCTTCACATTGGCTCTAAGGTCGATAACTTCTGAAGGTGAAGCAAAATGACGCCACCTTCAAGGCCAATCCTTCTCCCACACACCTCTTTGCCTGTTACCCCCCTGACGGTGAATTGCCGGGAAACGAAGAAGGCCATCCCTAAGGACAACCCTACTTAAGAGGCGTCTATCTTGTGGTGAAGTTTACCAAATAAAAGGCAGGAGGCGGTACTTGACACGCTGTTTGTACTCTTTGTATCCGGGGAGGCCCTTTTCAAGGACGGACTCCTCGTTTTTTATGCGTTTGGCTATCACGGGAATGTAGCCCAGCATTATTATGAAGGATATCGGAGAGGCAAGGATCAGAGGCATTGCAAGGAAAAGGATGGTAGTTGCCATATACATAGGGTGGCGAACTATTCCGTAGAGACCGGTGTCAATGACTTTCTGGTTCTCCTGGACTTCGATTGTGCGGGAGAGGTAGGTGTTCTCACAGAGGACTTCGGCGTACAGCAGATATGACCCAAGGAAGAGTCCTGCTGCTACCCATACGGCCCAGTCGGGCAGCAGCCACCAGCCGAAGCGCCAGTTAAAGCCGGCTACGACGAAGGCAGCTATAAAAAGCAATCCGCTCAAAACTACGACTGTCTTTTGCTCCGCTTCTTTCTCCCTGGCATTCAGGCGCTTCTGCAACAGGTCAGGGTTCCTGGCCATCAGAATCAGGCCTGCAACGAACATAGGCACGAACAGGATGCCCATCAGCAGCCATCCCTGCCAATAACTGAAGGATCCGGCTGAAATGAACAGCAGTGCGCCAAGGAGTATCACACCCAGGAAGAATTTGGTCAGAGCCGATAGCAACAACTTTTTACCCATAATTAAGTATTCGTTACCATTGAATCGCAGAGTAGATGGCGTTAGCAAGCATCTGCGCACCTGTGCGCTGCGGATGGACGCCGTCGCGGCAGTAGGTATTGTCAGTGAAAAGGTCCTTCAGATCTATAAGCTCCAGCCCTGTATCCTGGGCTATGTCCCGAATGGCAGGGCGCACGCCTTCCTCCAAATTGTCGGGGCGGACGCCCAGAATAGGCCTGCCCATAATCAGGAATGCCTGTATAGGCGCAATCAGGACGACACGAGGGCACGACGGCAGTGCTAGGTACGACTCCACAAGCTTCCGATAGTCCCGCCTGAAGACCTCAGGATCCCAATTGCGTGTCTTGGTGTCATTGGTGCCCAGCATCAGCATGACTATGTCCGGGTCCCACTCCAGGCTGTCCCTATACACCCTCTTGCTGACATAGGGGGTATCCGCATCAAAGCGGGCTGAGGCGTCGTTGTAGCCGAAGTTGCGGACCTGGTACTCCGCACCCAGCTTCTCCTGTAGCAGCGCGGGATAGCTCTGCTTCCAGGGATTCAGCAGCGTGAATCCCCAGGTAATACTGTCCCCTATGCAAGCCACTCGAATCATACTGTCCCCAAAGATAAGGATTACTGGCCTTTGAGCATCCGTGTAGTCAGAAGGCCCTCCGTAATTTGGGAACGGTCTGTAACTGTTTTACAGAGGACCCAGTGGTGCCTGGGGTTGTCTGTTTTGTAACTGATGTCGAAATACTCCTGGACCAGTTCCCAGCCCCGTTCACCCATATAATTAAGGGCGTCAAGGATATTGTTGAATACTATGGGACGGCCGGTTTCGTCCAGCAATTCCTTGTCAGATTCCCAGAAATCTGTCTGCTGGCCAAAGTCTATATTAACGGTTGTCCTTTCTGTAAAAAGGCCAGCGGAATAGGCAGTGACAATTTCACAATACACTTTGAAAGTACGGGCAGGAGCCTCTGAGGAGTTCTGTGCAAAAGCCGAAACGCTGACGCACAGGGCAGCAATAAGTATCATTATCTTTTTCATAGCATAAATTTAAGAATAATTGATCTTTGTTACTATTTTTACCAGGCAATATTTCAAAGCAAATGCAGGGAAACGGGATGACAGTGCGCAATTCTGAGGAGCGGGACGTGCCGCGGCTGATGGAGCTTTTCCGTCAGGCGCGCGAGATAATGCGCGCCGACGGCAACGCCACTCAGTGGGCAGGCGAATACCCCTCCCGCAACGTGGTGCTTGAAGATATCCGTCTTGGCAGAAGCTTCGTAATCGAAGACGGAAGCGGCACCGCCGTGGGTACCTTCGCCTTCATCCCCGGCATCGAGCCCACCTACAATCGCATCTACGAGGGACGATGGCTGGAGGACACCCTCCCCTACGCCACCATCCACCGCCTGGCCAGCACCCGCGACAGCCACGGCGTCGCCGAGGCCTGCTTCGCCTGGGCCTGGCAACAGTGCAAGAACCTCCGCGTAGACACCCACGCCGACAACCACATAATGCAGCACTGCATAACAAAAGCGGGGTTCACCTACTGCGGCATCATCTACCTCGCCGACGGCGCCCCCCGCCTCGCCTACCAGAAACTTTAGATTCTTCGCTTCGCTCAGAATGACAGAAGAGGGCGCAGAATGACGAGGGGGGCTCAGAATGACAAGAAAGGACCGTTCCTTCTGCGTCATGCCCGGCCCCGACCGGGCATCTCAGCCCTGAAAATTACCCAATCCAGCGCCGGTATTGGTCTAGATGGACTGATTCAGAGGAGTAAATGCGGTCCCGAAGACGCGACTTCCGTGTATATAATGTACCGGGAGTAATGTCCAGAATAATGGAGATAATCGTGGCGTCGAATCCAATGATGACAAAACTGAGGAGCTGGAAGTCCTGCTCCTTCAATGATGGGAAGTCCTCGCGCAGATGCGCCATTATATTATCCGTCCTGAGATTGATCTGCTCTTCCCGTTCCTGCTGCCTGGCAGGATCCGTAAAATCTTCAACAGCTTTATGCGCGGCAGCCAGAAGGTCTTCCTGCCTTTTCTGCTCGCTCTTCGGCCCCAGAGCCTGCTCTATTAGGGAACCTATTGTCTCAAACTGTGTCTTGTAAGTCGAGGCAAACTCATTCTTCAGGGCTTCTATCTCACTGTCCTTCTCTCGCAGCTGTTCCTGAATGCGGTCTGCAAGTTCCTGCATCCGCAGCAAGTCCTCATCCTTCTTCTTGTCAAGTTGGTGATAGAAAGACATTACTAGGTAAATGAAGAGAACGGAAAAGACAAACAGGATGATTATATAACTGTTTGTCAGAGTCGTTACCGCCAGTAAAGAATAACTTGCTTCCATAGATGCAAAGTTAACCGAAAAACTTGTAAAGCGGTCGATTGAATCTTACAAACGCCCCAGGAGGCCTTTTTGAAAAGCATTGATAATCAATTACTTAAATAATACTGTAAGATTATCCTTCTTTCAACGGGCATACTTTCGATTTAACTATTTAAGTATCAATTGATTACAACGGCCTTTAAAAAAGGTGAAGTAAGATGGTTTTTGAACCACCTATATCAATTCGCGTTTATCTTCGCATTAATACTCGGAAGCTCTCTCTATTTTTAAACCGATAGCTATTGGATTGAATGCGGTTCCTGCTTTAAATCAACAAGAATATGTGGGAAGTGTTTGTTCTGTAATATTAGAATCATCGTTATCGGTTGATTTAAAGAAAATTCTAATCGATGGGATAGATGTAGGGGTTGCAAGTAGCATTATTTGGGAAGAGTTAGGAGATGATTAATTATTGAAATGAAAAAGATTACATTGTTTTTGATAGCTTTTTTACTTTGCCAGTTCAGCTTGAGTACACAGGCACAAGAGAATGAAATGGTGGGACAAAGGGTAGAATTGCGATTGTCGGAAAGTCTGATGTATGGTCGGAACGGGTATGTGGATTTTCTTGCCGCCAGAGCCGGATACAGGGTAAGCCCCAGATGGATATTCTATGCCGAGTATTTACAGGGAGCAAGTGCTGTCGGGACATTTGAATTCTCACAGCTGGGGACAATCGGCGCCTCTGTGATTTCTAATCCCAGGGAGAACGTAGAAGTGCTTGCTTCTTTTGCCGGTGGTTTGCTGAATGATAGGCTGCAAGATGGTTCATCGGATAAAAAGTTCGCCGGAGTTGGAGACATAGAATTCCGAACGTATATAGTCAAGAACTTATACATCGGCAGTCTCGCCCGGATTATCATGGCAAACCAGTACTATCATAGTTCATTTATTGGAGTGACTTTCGGTGTTATATTTTAAATAATGTGCTTATGAAAAAAGATGATCTTACATTAAAGGATCAGGTATCAGTGCATCTTGCGCTTTTTGGCGGTTTCCAGATACCTTGCAAGGAGTATTTCGCATTGGCTGGTAATGTAGTTATGTCAACTATATGCGAGGTTCTTCTGTTTGTAACAGTTGTTGCCATTATTGTCCGGTGGGCGCGTATGAGGAAGAATCTCCTTGAGCCTTTCGAAGAAACAATGTGGAAAAGCCCACTTTATACTGCTCTGGCCAGTCTTTGCGTTTTAGTTTTGGGAAGCAGTCCATTGTTTTATGGCATAGCGGTTTTGTTAGCGGCATATACTTTATACCTCTTATTCAGGACTATACAGAATCTGCACGGGAAAAAATCACTATAATTGCATTATTTTACAGCTGACCAAGTGATTATTAGCAATGAATAACATCGACAAAGAAAAGCAGGAGAAAGAAAAACAGATTGTAGCAGATGTATGGAATCTTCATATCATTGAGGTTAGCTTATTTTTGAATATCATTTCTAAACTCTGCTCTTTCAGTCCTGTGGTAGCCGATATTCTGGGTACCTGTACGGTTATTCTGACTATTATTTTTATAGTGCGTCTTATAAAGCTTAAGAAAGGGAGTATTACTCCAAGATACAGGCCTCATCAGATAATTGTTACGGGATTTGTCCTTCTTTTCAATGCCATCGTACGCGTCTTTGTCGAAAGGGACAGCCAGACTGCCAGATACTTTCTGATAATCGCAATATTGGCTTTTGCCTTTTATGCTTGGAAAGAACTATGGAAAGGGGAAATCCGCAAAGATAAATAGTACCCAGGGTGCGCCCGGTGCTCCAAAGAATGGAGCAGGAGGAGCAAAAACACCCCTAAAATGCGCCCGGTACTCCGTCAAATGGAGCACCGGGCGCACCTGTTTTCGGGGGATTTCTAACAACCGGCCCTATTTAAATAGCATCCTGGAAGTGAGTTCCAGCCAGTCGCGGCAGTTCATCCAGGTATGAGCTCCCTGGCAGAAGTATGCCTGGTGGCGGATGTTCTTCTCATTGAAAGATGTGTCGAGTCCGCGTGAGGCGGTTACAAGGCCGTCATCGATTCCGCAACTTACCCATAACAACTTCAGGTTGGAATTGATGGCTTCCGGAGTAGCGTAAGTTCCATTGTCGAAGTTGGAGTTCCACTCGCCGTTGAAGATGGCGGGAGCGAAAGCGCAAACATAATGGAACTTGTCAGGGTTGCCTATACCGGTAGCCAGTGCCTGGCGTCCTCCAAGGGAGAAACCTGCTACGGCGCGGTGGTCGGCGTCAGCCTGCACCTTGTAGTTGGACTCGATGTACGGCATCACTTCGTCGATGATCTCGCGAACCACGATCTCCGTGTTCATAGCGTCGTAAGCCTGGGCGAGGCCGCGGAGGATCATCTCAGGATAAGGGTTGGCGTAAGGCATAACCACTATCATAGGCTCTGCCTGACCCTGGGCGATGAGGTTGTCAAGGATGTTGTTCATCTTGCCCACCTTGAACCAGGTCTCGTAGGTATCGGTCATACCGTGAATCAAATAGAGGACAGGGTACTTGGTACTCTCGGCAGGGTTGTATCCCGGAGGTGTATAGACGCACATAGGACGGTCGAATCCGAGTCTCTTGGAAGTGTAATACCTGTAGGACACCTTTCCGTGGGGAACGTCCTGGAGGTCCTGCATTGAAGGAACGGCTCCGCGTACGTCAACGAGGCTGTTCTTGAAGCCCTCGTTAGGGAAGATATCGGGGTTGTTGGGATCGGCTATCTGGGTTCCGTCCACAACGAAGCAGTACGGATAGATGTCCGGGCTCTTGGGTTTAACTGTTACGGACCATACGCCGGCTTCGTCCTTTACCATAGGAGCGTTGCGGTCCAGCATCTGGCAGTTGAGCTCCACCTTCTGGGCGTTGGGAGCCTGGCAGCGGAAGGTGACGCTTCCGTCGGCATTGATCTGGGGAGAAACCACTCCCGCAGGGAACATCCTGGCCATAGTCTCCCTGGGAATCGTATACGGCTGCTGGGCGCTGGCGCCTATGCACAAGATGGCCGCTAATATTGCTGTGTATATCTTTTTCATATTCATATCCTCCTATTTTTTAAACAAAAGCGGAACGGACTGGTCCAGGAAGCACTTGGCGTTCATCCAGGTGTGTCCGAACTTGTCGTCGGTGAAGAACTTGATGTTCTTGATCTTCTTGCTGTCAAGGAAGTCCATATACTGCTTGGCACCCTCGTACAGGAAGTCGTCGGTGCCGACTCCCAGCCAGAAGAGGTTCACGAGGTTGTTGATGTCAGGCCTGTCGTAAACAGGGATGTCCATAGAAGTATAGGAAGAATAGCAGCAGAAGTAGGAGAACATATCTATGTGGCGCAGGCCGTGAGAGAGGGCCTGGTTGCCTCCGCGGGAGAATCCGCCCACTGCGCGATGGTCCCTGTCGGGGATGGTGCGGTAGTTGGCGTCTACGTAAGGCACGATGTCGTGGATGAAGTCTTCTGTGGTCATATCGCCCCTGCCCCTGAGGTCAGTTCCGGCGGGGAAATACTTGGAAGGATTTCCGTAAGGCATCACGACAATCATAGGCACTGCCTTACCCTCTGCGATGAGGTTGTCAAGTATGAAATTGGTGCGTCCTACCTTGTGGTATGTCTCCTCGGTGTCGGTTGTGCCGCTGATGAGGTAGAATACAGGATAGCGCTCGCTCTGGTTCTGGTCATAGTAAGGAGGGGTGTAGATAACCAGCCTTCCCCAGGTGCCCAGGCTCTTTGAGTAATAGTTCACGTAGTCTACGCTTCCGTGAGGAACGCTCTGGACGGAGTGAACCAGAGGCTTGTTGCCCCTGATGTCCACCAGGGAGTTCTTGAAGGTCTCGTTAGGGAACCAGTCGGGGTTGAGAGGGTCCATTACGTTGACTCCGTCCACGATGAAGCAGTACGGATAGATGTCCGGGGCGGCTGGTCCAAGGGTTATTGTCCAGACACCATTGGCATCTTTGGTCATGTCGTGAGTTCCGGCAAACTGAACGTTCACCTTCACGTCCTTGGCGTTTGCATTGCGGTAGTTGAACGTGACTGTGTTGTCAGGGTTCACCACCGGCGAGTTTACAGCGGCAGGCATCCTGCCTCCCCTGTTCTGCGCACCAAGCTGCAGCGCCGTTCCCAGGATCAGGAGCGACAATGCAATTTTTTTCAGTGTTTTGGTCATATGGTATTAAATAATGATGATTGTTCTATTCTGCAAGATAAGAAATCTCTGCTAATTATACTACCTTTACGGCTGAAATGCCCAGTAAATCCATATTCCATCATCTGCTGGCACTTTTGGTAGTAGCCATATGGGGAGTTACCTTCGTTTCTACTAAAGTGCTTATCAACAACGGGTTGCAGCCATCCCAGATTTTTGTCATACGCTTTGTGATGGCATATGCCGGCATATGGGTGCTGCAGGCGCTGGGCAAGGAGAAGACCAGACTGCTTAGCCGCAGCCTCAGGGATGAAACCGTGTTCCTATTCCTGGGCGTCAGCGGAGGATCGATGTACTTCCTGGCCGAAAACACGGCACTGGCGTACACGCAGGCCAGCAACACCGCCTTCATTGTGAGCACCGCCCCCCTCCTGACCATCCTCCTTACACTTGCTTTCAGGAAGATGTTCAAGGGAGAATTCGCCGCCGCGCTGGAGCCGGTGCGCGTCAACTGGGCGCTGGTGCTGGGCACGCTCCTGGCCCTGGGCGGCGTGGCGATGATAGCCTTCGACGGCTCCCGCTTCCAGATGAGCCTCCGCGGCGACCTCCTGGCCTTCGCGGCCGCGCTCTGCTGGGGCCTGTACAGCATCTTTATGGGGAAGATGTCCGCCGACTACGGCGAGGTGTTCGCCACGCGCAAGGTGTTCTTCTACGGACTCCTGACAATCGTTCCGTTCATCCTCGCTGGCGACGGTATGCCATCGGCCGAGGTGCTCAGGCGAGGCCCCGTGATTCTGAACCTGCTGTTCCTTGGCCTGGTGGCCTCGCTGGCGTGCTTTATCATCTGGAACAAGGTTATAGTGAGCCTTGGCAATGTCTCGGCAACAAATTACGTATACCTGAACCCGTTCTTCACACTGGTTACGGCGATAGTGGTTCTGGGAGAGAGGCTCACTCCCCTCTCCGCGGCAGGCTCGCTGGCAATATTCGCAGGCGTGTTCCTGGCCGGAAGATATAAGGAAACGAAAAAAGTCAATATATGAGACTCGTCATTCAAAGATGCCTGGAGGCATCCGTGAGCATAGAAGGGAAACTGGTGGCAGCCATCGGCCAGGGCCTGATGGTGCTCGTCGGAGTGGAGACGTCCGACACTCAGGCCGACGCCGCCTGGCTGGCCGCCAAGACCGCCGGACTGAGGATTTTCGACGACGCCCAGGGCGTGATGAACCTTAGTGTCAAGGACGTGGGAGGAGACATCCTGGCCGTGTCGCAGTTCACCCTGACGGCCTCCACGCGCAAGGGCAACAGACCTTCCTATATCAGGGCGGCGGGGCACGAGACGGCCATCCCCCTGTACGAGGCATACTGCCAGTTGTTGCAGGAAGAAATCGGGAAGGAAGTGAAGAAGGGCGTATTCGGAGCCAATATGCAGGTAGCCCTGGTGAACGACGGACCCGTAACTATTATTATTGATTCACGTATAAGAGAATAGATGAGAAGGATACTCTTTGTATGCCACGGAAACTAATAGAAAATAGTAAACACTATTTTATTTTAGTTTATATCAGCATTTTATAAAAAATCCCTATCTTTGTAAATGTAAACCAAAGTGGGGATTTTTGCTATATTAATGTAAACCACAGGGTAAACTAAATCTATTTGTTAGCGTGAAGAAAACACTCCCGTCCATATCCGTGGTGCTGTACACCTCCAAGCAGTTAGCCAATGGAGAACACCCGATTATGCTCCGTGTGACTTACAACAATCAGCGTAAGTACAAAGGTATAGGTATTTCCTGTCAACAGAAAGATTGGAACGATAAAAAGGGCGAAGTCCGTGCGACACACCCCAACGCTGTCAATATTAATACCCTTATCAGAAGCGAGAAGAAGAAGGCAGAAGAAGTCGTTCTGACACTTGAACAATCAGGGGTGGTGTATTCGGCTCAATCCATAATCAAAGCCACAACAAGGACAGCCGTTACGAACAAGACGCTTTATACCCTGTTTGAAGAAAGGATAGCATTCTTCAAGGAAAAGGCGGAGCAATACAACACGTCAACAGGATATACAACCCTTCTGAACATTATCAAGCGGTACACGGACAATGTGGACGTGGAGTTGATAGACGTGAACAGCAATTGGATTAGGGATTTTGAAGCACACCTGCGAACAAAGTACAAGGATACAAGCATTAAGAAGTTCTTTGACTGCCTGAAAGCAGCATTTAACTACGCTGTCAGCAAGAACTATATCACCAAGTCACCCCTTGAGAATTACACGCATATCCGTAAACTTGACACACGGACAAAGAAACGTGCTCTGTCGTTCCCTGAAATCACCCAATTGCAGAAATACTACATTGACACTTATGGCATAATGGGGGACAAGACAACCGATTTGGAAGTGTGTAAGAAGCACTATTGGAACAAGAAGTTCAGACGCAGGGGTACAACGAAACTTACGCCGATAGACGCTGAACAATTATCACTCGCATTGTTCCTGTGTTCTTACTTTATGCAGGGGTTGGCGTTGGTGGATATGGCAAATCTGAAATGGAAGGATTTGCAGGACTTTGAAGTGGTTGAC
>JAFRXC010000038.1 GCA_017437825.1 Bacteroidales bacterium | reverse complement strand
TCAACCTTTCCGAGGAGGTTCTTGAGAACTGCGAGCTTGGAAGAAACCTTGGCGCCGCCGATGATAGCGGTAAGAGGCTTCTGGGCATTGTGAAGTACGTTGTCGATAGCCTTGATCTCGCCTTCCATCAGGTAACCGAACATCTTGTCCTCAGGGAAGTATTTTGCGATGAGGGCGGTGGAAGCGTGAGCCCTGTGGGCTGTTCCGAATGCGTCGTTGATGTAGCAGTCAGCGTAGGAAGCGAGCTTCTTTACGAATGCCTTCTGGCTCTCCTTTACGGCAGCCTTTGCGGCTTTCTTCTCCTCGTCGGAAGCATCCTCTGCGAGTCCGCGGGGTTTGCCTTCCTCCTCTGCGTAGAAGCGGAGGTTCTCGAGAAGCAGGGCCTCGCCCGGCTTGAGGGCGGCAGCCTGCTCGTCAGCCTTCTGGCAGTCCTCTGCGAACTGAACCGGAACGCCGAGCTTCTCGGATACGTGATCAACTATATGCTTGAGGGAGAACTTGGGGTTAACTCCCTTAGGGCGTCCGAGGTGGGACATGATGATGAGGGAACCGCCTTCCTGAAGAACCTTCTTGAGGGTGGGGATGGCTGCCCTGATACGGGTATCGTCAGTGATCTTGAAATTCTCGTCCAGGGGGACGTTGAAATCTACGCGGACAATCGCCTTTTTGCCGGCGAAGTCATAGGAGTCGATGTACTTTTGCATTTGTATAAAGTGTTATGATTATTTCCAGTCTACAAATTTACTAAAAAAACTAATATCTTTGCATTGTATGGACATACAATATCCTTCAGATTCCTGGAAAGATTACGAGCTGCTTGACAGCGGCGACGGGCAGAAGCTCGAGCGCTTCGGCAGATACTGCCTGATACGCCCGGAGCCAAAGGCGCTATGGGCGCCAACCCTCTCCCCTGCGGAGTGGTCTTCAACGGCCCACACGCGCTTCAAGCCGGGCGCCGGATTCGGCAAGGCAGGCAATGAAGACAGCGGCACGTGGGAAATCCTCAAGAAGATGGATGAGCAGTGGTACATAGGCTACAGGGGACAGGCTCCCGGCCTGGATTTCTCCCTGCGCCTGGGACTCACCTCATTCAAGCACGTGGGTGTGTTCCCCGAGCAGGCCCCCAACTGGGAGTTCATCTATTCAAGAGTGAAGGAAATCCGGCAGAACCTTCCCGCCGGAGCCGTCCCAGAAGTACTCAACCTTTTCGCGTACACCGGAGCCGCGTCTCTTGCAGCAAAGGCTGCGGGCGCCGATGTCACCCACCTGGACTCAGTCCGTCAGGTGGTGACCTGGGCCAAGGCCAATATGGAACGCAGCAACCTCAGGGACATACGCTGGGTGGTGGAAGACGCCCTCAAGTTCGCCCGCAGGGAAGCCAGGCGCGGCAACCGCTACAACGGAATAATCCTGGATCCTCCGGCATACGGCCACGGTCCCGACGGAGAAAAGTGGAAGCTGGACCAGTGCCTGTTCGACATGCTCAAATGCGTCGGGGACATACTGGAGCCTGAGAACGCCTTCATGGTGCTAAACCTGTATTCCAACGGGTACTCCCCTCTCCTTGGGGAGACTACCGTACGCGAGGCCCTCAAGGGCGGCGCAGGCAAAATGGAAAGCGGGGAGCTCGCCCTGCGTGACCGCTTCGGCAAAGCCCTCCCGCTCAGTATCTATGTGCGCGTGAAGCGCTGATCACCCTTCCGCCTTCACTCCGTTCATGGCATCCACCATGTCCTGCAGGTCCTTCTCTACCCTGTCAGCTATGTCGTCGACAGAATACTGGCGCAGCCTGTTGGCAAAGTAGTAGATGAAGTTGGTGCACTGGTCGAAGTCGCTCTCGGCATACTTGTAGAATTCAAGATAGAACGCCGTGGCGGAAAGAATCTCCCTTGAATAATCAGTGGCAAGCGCTCTGGCTTCGTCCACACAGCCTATCCTGAGGTAATTCTCAATTACCGCAATGGTGGAGATGTCAGCTCCGGAAAGGCCGATGGGGATGGTCTCCTTGGGATAGTGGCGCATAACCTGGCAGTACTTGTCAAGCAATGCCTTGACCCTCTCCTTCTGGCCCAGCTCCAGGTAGAATTCGGCGCTGGTGACAAAGAGGTTGGGGATGGACATAACTCCCAGATGTGTGTACAGGTTCTGGTAGTCTATGAAGTAGTCGCCTGCTGACAGCGCGTCAAACTTGAACGTGTTCATAAGGAGGTTGTACAAGTACTCGGGATCCGCCAGGCCCACCTTGGAGTTGGACGCTCCGGTCTTGAGAGGGATGAAACGGAACGAGTATCCATCGTACATCAGGTACTCCTTGATGCCTATATCCAGGTCCCCGGCCATATTGAGGAAGTTGATGGGACGATCCCACTCGTAATTGCTCAGAAGGTCCAGGAGGAACAGTTCGGGCTTTGTGAGATAATCCTTGCCCTCGGGTATTTCCAGGACTATGTGGTCAGGGATCACATCCTTGAACAGAGGGGTCAGGATGCCGTACTTGAGCACGTTCTCCTTGTTTACCGGTATGGATATCTTGCGGGACATTATGTAGTCTACCTTGGAGCCGTTCCTCATCGCGAGCTTGGCGTCGGGATGGGTGAACACTCTCATCACGTCGCGGATATCTATCACCTGTTCCCTGGTGTCGTAGATATATACATATTCGTTGGTTCCGTAAAGGAGTTGTTCGTTAGGTACGGTGAGTTTGAGTGGCGGCGACTGGTTGACAGCGTATTTCATCTGGTCTATGTGCCAGTCGGTTCCAAGGAGAGAAGTGTTGCATATACGCACGTCGGTGCGGATATCCTCAACTTCCTGGGCGTACCACAGAGGGAAGGTGTCGTTGTCTCCGTGGGTGATAAGGATTCCATTGGGGCCTACCGAATTGAGGTAGTTGTATGCCAGCTCTACCGCGGTGCGGCGGTTGCTGCGGTCGTGGTCGTCCCAGTTCTGGGCGGCCATCAGCGTGGGCACGCAAAGGCAGGCCAGTGTAACGGCGGCCGCAACTGCCGCGTTGTCTTTCTTGAGGGCCTTGGTGATCCAGCCGTAGATTGCGGCCACCGCCAGACCTATCCACATACAGAAGGAGTAGAAAGATCCGGCATAGGCATAATCCCTCTCGCGCACCTGCAGAGGCGGCTGGTTAAGGTAAACCACGATTGCGATTCCTGTCATGAAGAACATCAGGAACACCAGCCAGCAACCGCGCTTGTCCTTGCCGAACTGGAAGAACAGGCCAAGGAGGCCCAACAGCAGAGGCAGGAAGAAGTAGTGGTTTTTGGCCTTGTTGTCCTTGAGGACGGCGGGGGCGTCGCTCTGGTCGCCAAGCCTGTAGTTGTCTATGAGGGGTATTCCGCTCTCCCAGTTTCCGTGGAAGATATTGCCCGGCATAGGGCTGTGGACATCGTTCTGCCTTCCTACGAAGTTCCAGAAGAAGTACCTCCAGTACATCCAGTTGAGCTGGTAGTCGAAGAAGTAGGCCAGGTTGGCGCCCATCGTAGGCTTCCTGTGGTCGGAGCCTGCCAGTTTGCGGCCCTTGCCCTTCATATAGGACTCATATACGTCTTCATAGGAAGATCCTGAAGATGAAGCGCTCCACATCCTGGGGAACAGCATCTTGCCCTCAGGCTTGTACTTTGGCGTGGGAGGGCCCTGAGCCTTTATGTACTTGCCTCCCAGAGGAGCCCAGTAGGTCTTGGTTACAATCTCATACGGAGCGTCGAAGTACTCGCCGTAGATGAGCGGGTTGCTGCCGTACTGCTCGCGTGAGAGATACCTTACAAGGGTGAACGCATTGTCAGGCTGGTACTCATTGGTAGGAGTCTTGACCGAAGAACGGATTATACAGATGCTGAACAGCGAGAAGCCCACGACAATTGTGGTGAAGCAAAGCAGCGCCGTGTTCCAGAACACCTTGTCTTTCTTGAGAGTACGGAACAGTCCCCAGAAGCACAGGGCCAGGAGGGCCAGTATGAAGAAAGCCGCGCCGCTGTTGTACGGCAGTCCGAAGACGTTGACGAACAGCAGGTCGGCATAGGCGGCCATCTTGGGGAGGTAAGGCACGATCAGGAACAGGATGATGGCCAGTATCACCACTGACACCAGCATTATCTTGACCAGTTCCAGCCAGGTATATTTTCCGTCTTCCTTCTTCTTGTAGTAATACAGGAACACTATTGCCGGGATTGCCAGCAGGTTCAGAAGGTGCACTCCTATGGAAAGACCCATCATAAAGGCTATGAGCACTATCCAGCGGTTTGAGTGAGGCCTGTCGGCCTGCTCGTACCACTTTGTCATAGCCCAGAACACGAAAGCCGTGAACAGGGACGACATAGCATAGACCTCGCCCTCGACGGCAGAGAACCAGAAGGTGTCGGAGAAGCAGTAAGCCAGGGCTCCGACGGCGCCGCTGCCCAGGATGGCTATCGCGCCTCCTGTGGGGAAGGCGCCGTCTTCTCCCTTGCGCACCAGCCTCTTGGCCAGGAACACTATGGTAAGGTACAGGAAGAAGATGGTCAGGGCAGAGCACAGTGCGCTCATAGCGTTCACCATCATCGCGGCGTGGTCCGCGTCAGAGAACATTGTAAAGAACCTGGCGAACAGCTGGAACACGGGGTTTCCCGGAGGATGGCCCACTTCCAGTTTATAAGACGATGCTATAAATTCTCCGCAGTCCCAGAAGGACGCAGTCGGTTCTATCGTTGAAAGATACGTGAAAGCCGATACGGCAAAAACCAAAAACGCCGTGATGCGGTTCCACAATGCAAACTTCTTGTCAGTCATAACTTACAAAGATACAAAAGGAATCGTTATATTTGCAAAAATAATGGCCCTATGATAGTCTACTCTACCAATCCTGATTTCGTATTCGAGCAAGAAAAGACTCCCGAACCGGAAACCCCGGCTCCGGAGAAGCAGCGCCTCATAGTCACCATCGACAGAAGCGGCCGCGCCGGAAAGCAGGTGACCCTGGTGAAGGGCTTCAAAGGCCGTGCCGACGACCTTGCCGACCTGGGCAAGACGCTCAAGATAAAGTGCGGAGTGGGAGGCACGGTAAAGGACGGGGTCATCACCATCCAGGGCGATTTCCGGGACAAGGTCACGGCAATGCTCAACCAGATGGGCTATAACGCCAAACGCGGCAATTGATGGCAGACAGCACCTATTTCATACGGCCTGCCGAAGAAGCCTTCAAGGCAGGATACCTGCAGATGCCTACGGTCCCTACCGCAGACTTCCAGACCACGTACCCTTGGGCTGAGTACCCCGTCAACACCATCCTCGTGGTGGCTTCCATAGTCTTCTTCCTCTTCGTTCTGGACTCTTTCCTGCACTGCGCCCCTTACGTGTTCAGGTGCTGCACAATGCCGCGCGACAACTTCCGCATAGAGGACAGCGTCCCGCTGGTCCGCAGCCGCAACTGGACTTTCTTCTCCACGCTGCTGCCTTTCAGCCTGATAGCCTCCAGGTACGGGTTCTTTGACCTGGACCTGATAATGGAGCAGCCTGCCGAGTGGAAAAGCCTCCTGGTTTATGCCTTTTTCCTGCTTTTCTTACTGCTGCGATTCATCATATACAAGATTGCCACGCCTATCAGAGGCAACCTGGAGCCGTACCGCGTGGCGCACCGCAGCGCAATGAATTTCTTCATCGTCTACACCATACTAATGCTCGTGACCACGGCTGTCCTCAAGCTTCTGAACGTTGACCTGAGTACCGCCCAGCAGGTATTCCTCTGGGAGACAGCCATCATCTACATCCTGTACCTGCTTGTCAAAACGCAAATTTTCGCCTCATCTTATGGGCTTTTAAGAACATTTTTGTATCTTTGCGGGCTCGAATTATTGCCGGCCGCCGCGCTGGTGGCAGCAATACTGTGGTTATAGATCCAATGGCAGACACTAAGATACTTATCTCTCAGCAGGCTCCTTCAAACGCTGCAGCTTATTCCGCACTGGAAGAGAAGTTCGGAGCAAAGATAGAATTCAAACCCTTCTACCTTATCGAACCGCTTTCCTCCCGCGAGTTCAGAGCCCAGAGAGTCAACATCCCCGACTTTACCGCAGTCACATTCTCTTCCCGCCACGCCATAGACGCTTTCTTCAAGCTCTGCGAGGAACTTCGCATAAAGGTTCCCGAGACAATGAAGTATTTCTGCACAACCGAGGCCGTGGCAATGTACCTGCAGAAACATATCGTCTACCGCAAGCGCAAGATCTTCTTCGGTAACGGCACTGCAGATTCCATCCTGTCACAGATAGGGACAAAACACCAGAAGGAGACTTTCCTCATCACCTCGTCGGCTTCCACCGCCAGCGACACCTTCTCCAAGTTGTTCACAGAAAACGGTCTCAACTTCAAGACCGCAGCCGTCATCAAGTCCGTGTCCCAGGACCTCAAGGATCTTGACCTGCACCAGTACGACGTGCTGGTACTCCACAACGCAGCCGACATCAAGGCACTCAAGGACAATTTCCCCGATTTCGTCCAGGGAGATCTCAAGATAATCTCCTATGGCCGCAGCGTTGTCCGCTCAATGGAAGCAGAAGGGCTCAAGGCCGTAATCCAAGCCCCCACGCCTGACGTTCCCTCCGTGGCAAAGGCTATCGAAGAATACCTTAAACAATATTGCTAAAATATGACGCCTGACGCAGGCAACACCCTTTCCAAGGCAGAAAGGATATCTTCCAAAAGGGATATTTCGCGCCTTCTGAGCAATGGGCGCTGGGGTAGCTGCGGGGTCGTCAAGTTCTGCACATTCAGCCCTAACGGTCTGAAATTCAGCAGAATACTGGTATCCGTTCCCAAAAAGCACTTCAAGCGCGCCGTAAAACGGAACCTTCTCAAGCGCCGCATCAGGGAAGCCTACCGTACGCAGAAGGGGCTCTGCCAGGTCCAGGGTGCCGACATACTTTTCCAGTACGACAGCAACGATGTCCTGCCTTTCGCTGACATCAAGGACACGGTGGCCAATATCCTCAAACTGATAAAGTGATGGGAGTCCTCAAGAAAATACTCATCGCGCCTTTCGTGCTGCTGATAAAGTTCTATCAGCTGTGCATCTCGCCGCTCACTCCCCCATCCTGCCGCTACACTCCCACCTGCTCCCAGTACGCCCTCGAAGCCTTCCGCAAGTACGGCCCTTTCAAGGGCTTCTGGCTCTCCCTCAAGCGCATCCTCCGCTGCCACCCCTGGGGCGGCTCCGGCTACGATCCCGTCCCCTAAGTAACCGCCCCCAAAGCCCTTCAAGTCCGGAAGGAGATCCACATCCGCGTCCGTCGTCCCAACAAACGGGACGAGAGGACCGAATAGGGAGCAAAACCACGTCCGTCGTCCCAACAAACGGGACGAGAGGAACGAAAAAAGGCGGGACTTTCGTCTCGCCCTTATCCATCGGAGGGCCAAAGGCCCGACCGAGGGGATAGCCGCGTATGCGGCGCAAGGGGAATCTTCCCCTTGTCCCTTGAGGGTGCAGGGTGATTAAAGGTCCCCGACAAATAAGGCGGGACTTTCGTCTCGCCTTATTTGTCGGGGTACCGTGACTCGAACACGGGACCCCCTGCTCCCAAAGCAGGGTTGCACGGTAAATAAATTACCAGGAAGCACTGTATCTCACTTAATTATTTAACAGGTATAGTGCTTCCAGGGTTAATTAATCAACTTGAAACGTACTGTTCAGGGTAATTATTTGACTCGTTAACGTGTGCGCGGAGCAAATAAATTACAAGGAATGGATTGTTCCGAATAAAAAAAGCCCACCGAAGTGAGCGTTTATCTTAAAGGTCTTCTCCGTGAGGACGGTTCTTAAGGTTGTCATAATAGAGGCAGACGTGATAGCCAAATATTGCCAACAAAACTTCGCCATCAGGTGAGTAACTGAAACGAGTTTTATAATCTTTTTTATTAACTGCTATCTCGTAATTGCAATCTTCATCTTCAGGGATAGGAGAATAAGCCGCAATTGGCATATACTTTTCATTATTATTGAGTAGATACAGGAGTTGATTATACTGCTCGCGCAGATTCATTTCTTGAACAGTGCCAAATTCAACTATTATTCTATCCACTTTGTTGTGATAATTATGAACGGTCACTGAAACAGGTTCTCCATTAAATTGGCCACCTAAATACTCATGACCCCATATATCCTTGGTAAACCCTTTTTCTTCTAATCGTGCTACCATCCATTCTTTGCTACCATCTATTGGAATACCCAAAAAATTAATAGCTGTCTCATCAACACTTTCTTCAACAACTGATATCTGTTGAACTTGCCTGGTTTGAGCTCTAGCTGTATTGCTTGATCCTTCTAAGGTGAAATTGTAAGTAATAGTACCTTGAGTTGGTGTAGGATCATTACTAGTATTAAAATGTGATTCCATGGCCGCTTTCCTAGCAGCAGACCAGAGAGCCTAGTCTTTTACAGTCGTTCCATCGGCTCCGGGTACTGCCTCTATCACCTTCCCATATTGGTCTATGGTAATTGCCACAACTACTATCCCTTCTTTTTGAACATTATATACAGGTCTAGGCAAGTTGCCCACGACGATTACGGATGCTCCTATGACTGGAACGTT
The DNA here is from genome assembly GCA_017437825.1 of Bacteroidales bacterium. Taxonomy (GTDB): domain Bacteria; phylum Bacteroidota; class Bacteroidia; order Bacteroidales; family UBA932; genus Cryptobacteroides. The sequence continues at coordinate 800 of JAFRXC010000038.1, read as the reverse complement.
CTGGCTGTCAACTACAGTTCCGCTGATAGAACGGGTCTGGGCAAAGGCATTGCCTGCGCTCAGACCGGCCATAACTAAAATCGCGAAGATTTAAATTGACTTTTGGAAAGAAAATTAAAGATTGGCATAAAAAAGCCGGCCCATGCGGGCCGGCTGAAAAATAAAAAATTATGTAATCCAGAACTGTCTACTTCATCTGCCACCAGTCCCAGGTGAAGCCGTCACCTTGGAATACAAAATAGAGATCGTGGACGCCGGAGACCCCCTTGAGGGCGCAGCTGACGTTCTTGTATCCGTCGGTAGGCTTGATGACCATAGTACCTGCAAGCGGGCCCTTTTCTGAGTCCATCCTGATTTCAACCGTAGAGGCCTTGTTGGCGCTGACGTTCATCTGAAGGGTCCTGGCGCCTTTCTTGAAGTCTACGCCGGACACCTTGAGGTATTCGCCCGCATCAATGTCGGAAACCACGATGACCTTACCGCCTTTCTGCGTCTTGAGGCCGTAGCCCCAGGACATAGTTTCTGCCTCTACCTTGCGGAAAGGATTGAAAGGCTGAATCTGTTCCAGGACATTGTCCTGCCAGTAAGGCACCTTCTGGATGCTGCCATCAGGGTTGTAGTGCATCTCGGCGGCGGACACGCTGCGCCTCTCGTGGTGGCGGAAGGTTTCCAGGTGCATCACCTCGTAGTTGAGGCCGAAAACGTAGGACTTGCCCTTGTAGTCGATGATGCCCGGATGGTTGCCCCTCGTACGCCAGGTGCGGTCCATTATGTGCCCCATGGACTTCCAGGGACCGGTG
>JAFRXC010000037.1 GCA_017437825.1 Bacteroidales bacterium | reverse complement strand
TTCTCCGAATCCGGAGGTGATTCCGGTAATCAGGATTATCATTTTCTATTGTATTACTCCAACTTTTCTGAATACCTTCTCCAGTTTGTCCACCGCAATGTCAACCTGCTCGCGAGTATGAGTGGCCATAAGGGCAAAACGTATGAGAACTGAATCCTGAGGCACTGCAGGGGCGATAACCGGAGTGATGAATACGCCCTCGTCAAGAGCCAGTTTCACAATCATCAGAGCCTTGGTTGTATCCCTAACGAAGAGCGGGATGATAGGAGACTGGGTGTGTCCGGTATCGAATCCGCGGGCCTTGAAGGACTCCTGAGCGTAATGGGTCACATCCCAGAGATTCTCTATGCGCTCAGGCTCAGTGAGCATTATGTCTATAGCCTTGCTAACCGCAGCGACATTTGCCGGAGGCATACTGGCGCTGAAAATAAGCGCACGTGCATTATGCTTAAGGTAATTCATTATGGCGTGGTCTGCCGCGATGAATCCTCCCAGGGATCCGAAAGACTTAGAGAAAGTTCCCATAATGACGTCTACCTTGTCAGTGAGGCCGAAGTGGTCTGCAGTTCCGCGACCGTGGTCTCCGAGCACGCCGAAAGAATGCGCGTCATCCACCATTATATAAGCGTCGTATTTCTCGCAGAGCTGGACAATCTCCGGAAGCGGAGTGATGTCGCCCTCCATAGAGTAGACACCGTCTACAACTATGAGCTTTGGAGCGTTCCTGGGGATAATGCGCAGCTTCTTCTCCAGTCCGCGCATGTCGTTATGGGGGAACTTGAGAACCTTGGAGAAGCCCAGGCGGCTTCCGTCAATGATGGAAGCGTGGTCCAGGGCGTCCAGGAGGACGAAGCCGTCCCTGAAAGAGAGGGCGGAGATGGCTCCGAGGTTAGCCTGCATACCGGTGCTGAAGGTGACTGCTTCTTCCTTGTCCACCAGCTTTGCGAGTTTTTCTTCAAGTTCTATGTGGATGTCGAGAGTTCCGTTGAGGAATCGGGATCCGGAACAGCTGGTTCCGTACTTCTGGATTGCAGCGATGGCTGCCTCTTTAAGGCGGGGATCGTCGGAAAGCCCCAGATAGGAGTTGGATCCGAACATCAGCACATCTTTACCTTGCATCTTCACTACAGGGTTCTGACCGGACTCTATAGGGCGATAATACGGGTATATGCCTTGCGCCTTGACTTCGTCTGCACGGGTGTACTTTGCGCAGACATCATCGATGATTCTTTTCATATAGGTTTGGTTTTAGGGCTAAAAATAGCCTCAACGAATTACAAAGATACGAAATTATTTTAATTCCGCTTCGTATGTCATTCCAAGTCTCTGAACCTCGTTGATGAAGGCCTCGCAGACATTGACGTTGATGGTTTTTGAATGCATTCTGAGATGGTATCCCGTACGCTCGTCAAAGCAGTTGACTTTCAAGGGGATATCCCCTTTGAACTTCTTTAGCAGCTTGACCAGTTTCTGCCTGAACTCAGGATTCAGGAGCCTGGTGTTGATGCTGATGGTCAGCGAGGCTATACGGCTCTCGTTGAGATTGCCAAGGAAATTGATGCTGGTTATGTTCAGGCCGTACTGCCCCTCGCGGTAGCGTTGCTCCTTTATCTCTGCCTCCACGTATACGGCTTCGTGAAGGTTGAGAAAACCTATGAACTGCTCGTAATCCTTGCCGAACAGGGCAATCTCATATACTCCGCTGTCATCCTCCAGGGTGATTCTCTTGCCTTTTCTGTTTGCTTTGGTAAGCAGGTCCTTGGTGTCAGTGATTATTCCCGCGAACATAACCCTCCGGCCCTTCTTTGAGGCCTGGCATTCGTCAATCTCCTCCTGAAGTTTGGCCAGCTTGACGTTTGTGTAGGTCTGCATCTCGAAAGCGTACTTGTCCAGAGGATGCGACGATATATACATCCCCACCAACTCCTTCTCCTGCTGGAGCAGGGCCAGGATGTCTTCTTCCTTGGGGGCATCGGGGAACTCCGGACGCACGGGCTTCATCTCTTCAACCTCGCCGAACAGGGACGTGGCCGCGTCCACCTGATCATTGCGATAGAGCTCGGAATAGTGCACCAACTCGTCTATGAACAGGTCTCCGCTTTTTCCAGGAAGGAAGTACTGTGTGCGGCTGTAGCCGAAGGAGTCCATAGCTCCTGCGTATACCAGACTTTCAAGGGCCTTCCGGTTAACCACGCCCGCCATCCTCTCCATAAAGTCAAAAGGATCTGCAAAAGCCCCGTTCTCCCTTTCCTTGATAATCGCTTCGACTATGTTGCCTCCGAAGCCTTTTATTCCTCCAAGGCCGAAGCGGATTACTCCCTCCTTGTTAACGGAGAACTGGGCCTGGGACTCGTTTACGTCGGGGTTGGTAACTTTTATTCCCCCCTTGCGGCAGTCGGCCATTATCTCCTTGAGTTCGTCCATGTTGGACTGGTTCTGAGTGAGGTTGGAGGCCTGGAACTCTGAGGGATAATGCGCCTTGAGGTACGCTGTCTGATAGCTGACCCAGGCGTAGCAGGTAGCGTGGGACTTGTTGAAAGCGTACTTTGCAAAGGCCTCCCAGTCTTTCCATATTTTCTCCAGCATCGAGTCCGGATGGCCTTTCTCCTTTCCTCCTTCCATAAAGGATACCTTCAACTTGTCCAGCTCTTCCTTCTTCTTCTTTCCCATTGCCTTGCGCAGATGGTCGGCCTGACCCTTGGTAAAGCCGGCCAGTCTCTGCGACAGTCTCATCACCTGCTCCTGGTAGACTGTTACGCCGTAAGTTTCCTGAAGGTCGTCTTCCATGTCAGGAAGGTCGTACGCTATCTTGGAAGGGTCTGTCTTGCGGGCTACGAAGTCAGGGATGTAGTCCATAGGACCCGGGCGGTAGAGGGCGTTCATCGCTATGAGGTCCTCGAAACGCTCCGGATGCAGCCTCATCAGCCACTCCTTCATTCCCTGGGATTCAAACTGGAATATGCTCTTGGTGTCACCGCGGCTGTAAAGGTCATAGACGGCGGGGTCGTCTATAGGGATGGCCTCGATGTCTATATCAACTCCGTGGTTCTGCTTGACCATCTTGAGACAGCGGTCTATGATGGAGAGGGTCTTGAGGCCCAGAAAGTCCATCTTGAGCATACCCACATCCTCTATCTTGGTGCCCTCATACTGGCTGACCCACACTTTCTGGCCCGTGGCCTTATCCACGCCCATTGTGATGGGGATATAGTCGGTAAGGTTGCCGCGGCCGATTATCATAGCGCAGGCGTGGATTCCCACCTGGCGGATGCAGCCTTCCAGCTGCATCGCATAGCTGAGGACTTCCGTTACCAGAGGAGAACCGTTCTCGTATTCTTCCTTGAGCTCCTTTATGTATTTGACGCTGTTGGCCAGAGTTGGCTTCAGTTCCTTGTCTTTGCCGTCCACCTTGACAGTGAAAGGACGGTCCGGGATCATCTTGGTTAGACGGTTGGATTCGGGTATGCTAAGGTTGGCTATGCGCGCCATGTCCTTTACCGCAAGCTTTGCCGCCATCGTACCGAAGGTGATTACGTGCGAGATGTGGTCAGCTCCGTAGTGGTCCTGAACGTACTGGATTACGCGGTAGCGGCCTTCGTCGTCAAAGTCCACGTCTATATCCGGCATCGAAATACGGTCCGGATTGAGGAAACGCTCGAACAGGAGGCCGTAGCGCAGCGGATCGAGGTTGGTGATTCCAAGGCAGTAGGCCACCATGGAGCCTGCGGCGGAGCCTCTTCCCGGCCCTACCGAAATGCCGTTGCGGCGTGCCCAGCCGATGAAGTCCTGCACTATCAGGAAGTAGTCCGGGAAGCCCATTCCCGATATGGTCAAAAGCTCGAAGTGCAGCCTGTTCTCCTGCTCAGGGGTCAATTCTGCGCCGTAGCGCCTGTGGGCGCCCTCATAGGAGAGGTGGCACAGGAAGGCTACGGAACGGCAAAACTCGTCGCCTCGGTACTTCTTCTCCTTTACGTTGCCCTGCTTGTCCTTTACAATCTCATACTTGCCGTTCTCTATGATATCGGCATATTTGGCCAGATGTGAGTCTATGTCGGCAAGGAATGACGGGTCTATGTCGAACTTGGGGAGCACGTGGCCTCTGTCTATGGTATAGCTCTCTATCTTGTCCAGAATCTCCAGAGTGTTGGCAAGGGCCTCCGGATGCTCGGGAAAGAGCTGCGCCATTTCTTCCTCGCTCTTGAGATATTCCTGCTGAGTGTAGCGCAGGCGCTTGGGATCGTCTATGGCAGAGTTGGTGGTAAGGCAGATGAGGCGGTCGTGAGCGGGGCCGTCCTCCTTGTTCACGAAGTGGACGTCGTTGGTAGCCACCACCTTGACGCCGTGCTTCTGCGCCAGCTTGAATATTTCTCCCGTATAGAACTTCTGCTGCTCGTACAGCTCCAGGCTCATTCCAGGAACCTGGGTCTTGTGTAGCATCACCTCTAGGTAATAGTCATCCCGGAAGACGCGCTTGTGCCATTCGATGGCGGAGTCGGCGCCGGCGGCGTCTCCTGCCACGATGGCGCGCGGCACCTCTCCTGCGAGACAGGCAGAGCAGCAGATAAGGTCGGATGCGTACTTCTCTATCACCTCGTGCGACACGCGCGGACGGTTGTAGAAACCCTCGATGTGCGCCGTGGACACTATTTTCATCAGGTTCTTGTAGCCGTTGTAGTTCTTGGCAAGCAAGATCAGATGGTAGTATTTGCCGTGCTCCTTGTCGTGGATGCGGTGGTCGAACTTGGAGACATATATCTCACAACCCACAATAGGCTTTATCTCAGGGAATTTCTTGGCTACGTCCAGGAAGTCCTTGACGCCATACATATTGCCGTGGTCCGTGATAGCGAGACCAGGCATACCCAGTTCCGAAGCCCTCTGGAAGAGCTTGGAAATGTCAGACATTCCATCCAGGATGGAATACTGGGTATGGACGTGAAGATGGACGAAGGACATAACACAAAATTACAAAAAACGCCCGACTTCCATAAGGGAAACCGGGCGTTTTTCTATAAAGTTTTCAACTACTTCTTTGCAGGTGCTTTGGCTGCGTTCTTGGAAGCGTTCTTCATTGTTACGTCATACATAACCGGGGTACCGATCATTATGGAAGCGTATGTTCCGATGATGACTCCGAGTACGAGAGCTACTGCAAGGCCCCTGATTGACTCGCCTCCGAATATTGCAATCGCAAGCATAGGAAGGAGGGTTGACAGAGAGGTGTTCACAGTACGTGTGAGGGTTGCGTTGAGCGACTCGTTCACGGTATCCTTGAAGTTGGCATTCGGATGCTTGGCCAGATTCTCACGGATACGGTCGAAGATAACCACGTTGTCGTTGATGGCGTATCCGATGATTGTAAGGATGGCCGCAATGAAGGTCTGGTCCACGTCAAGGTTGAACGGCAGGATTCCCGAGAACAGGGAGAAGAAGCCGATTACGATGATTGTGGTGTGTGCCAGTGAGACAACTCCTCCGAGTCCCCAAGTCCACTTGCGGAACCTCATTGCAATGTAACCGAAGATAACTATCAGCGCAAGGATCACGGAAATCACGGCAGAACGCTTGATATCGTTTGCGATGGTTGCTCCAACCTTGTCGGAACTGATGATACCGTTAGGGTTGTCAAGGGTGGAAATGAATCCTTCCAGAGGGAGATCCTCAGTGAAGAACGGTTTGAGAGCCTGGTAGAGCATACCTTCAATCTCGGCATCTACGTCAGTTGACTCGTTCTCGTATTTGTAGGAGGTGGTGATCTTCATCTGGCTGTCTCCACCAAACTGCTTAACCTCTGCAGAAGAGTTGGAAACGCCGTTCTGTGTCGCAGCGTTGTTGAATACGTCCAGCACTGCCTCGCGTACGTCCTCGGCCTGGACAGGCTTGTCGAAGCGAACAACATAAGTACGGCCTCCGGTGAAGTCGACACCATAGGTGAATCCCTTGAACGCCATTGAAAGGATGGCTATGAGGATAAGGCATCCTGATATGATGTAAGACCACTTGCGGGCTCCCAGGAAGTCGATATGGGTATTCTTGAGGAAGTTGCGGGTGAGCTTGCTGTCGAAGGAGATATCCTTGCCCCTGGCCACCCTTGAATCAAGGATAAGCCTTGTGATGAAGATGGATGTGAGCACGGATGTGATGATACCGATGATGAGGGTGGTAGCGAATCCCTGGATAGGGCCGGAACCGAATACGAACAGCACGATACCGGTGAGGAGGGTGGTGATCTGACCGTCGATAATGGCTGAGTAAGCGTTCTTGTAACCGTCCTTGATTGCAAGTCCGATTCCCTTGCCGGCCTTGAGCTCTTCCTTGATACGCTCATATATAATAACGTTGGCGTCCACCGCCATACCCAGGGTCAATACCAGACCGGCGATACCAGGCAGTGTAAGAACTGCTCCGAATGCCGCGAGGGTACCGAACAGCAGGACTACGTTGGTAAGGAGGGCGATATCGGCAGCAACACCTGCGCCTCTGTAGAAGAAGATCATGAACAGGAGCACCAGGACGAATGCGATGATGAAGGAAATGAGACCTGAGCGGATTGACTCTGCACCAAGAGAAGGTCCTACAACCTGCTCCTGCACGATGGTTGCAGGTGCGGGGAGTTTACCGGACTTGAGCACGTTGGTAAGGTCAGTTGCCTCTTCTACGGTGAAGTTTCCGGAAATCTCGGAGTTTCCTCCGGAGATCTCTCCGTTTACGGTAGGATATGAATAAACGGCGCCGTCAAGCACGATGGCGATCTGGCGGCCGATGTTCTCTCTGGTAAGACGAGCCCAGGTGTTAGCGCCCTCTGCGTTCATTGACATTGAAACGGTAGGGTTGGCTGAAGTACGCTGGTTGCTGTATGATACGCGGGCGTCGGTAACTACGTCACCGTCAAGAGGAGCTTTTCCGTCGCGGGAAGAAGCCTTGATGGCAACGAGCTCATATACATTGTCAGAGTTGAAGAAAGAGCTGGGCTTAGCGCTCCACATAGGGATGAACTCTGCAGGGAACAGGTCTGCCACCTGAGGGATGGAGAGGTACCTGTCTACAACGGCCATATCGGATGTGCTGGCGAATCCCAGGCAGGCGTTGCCGTTCATCTGGGAAAGCTGGAGTACGGAGAACAGAGGGTTCTGTTTCTTGTAAAGCTCCATCTGGGCGTCATCGGTCTGGTCGTCGCTTGCGGAGATTTCCTCTGAGAGGATGTCGCTCTGCTCTTCAGCCTGCTCCTGCTCTTCAGCAGCTGAAGGCTGGTCGTCGCTGAGAAGCTCGGCGAGAAGGGCGTTGGCCTGAACCAGGTAAGGATATATCTCGGAGTACTCGTATGTGGTCCAGAACTCGAGGGATGCGGTTCCCTGGAGCAGCTTGCGCACACGCTCAGGCTCCTTTACGCCAGGAAGCTCCACGAGGATTCTTCCGGTGTTGCCAATCTTCTGGATGGAAGGGGATGTTACGCCGAAGCGGTCGATACGGTTGCGGAGTACGTTGAACGAGTTTGCAACTGCACTTTCTGCCTCGTCCCTGATTACGCTGAGGACTGCGTCATCGGAAGACTCAGGAGTGATCCTGTCCCTGAGTTCGTAGGTTCCGAATATCTGGGCCAGTCTCTGGCCGCCTGCAACCTCTTTCCAAGCGTCACCGAAGAGGGTGATGAGGTCTGACTGGGAAGATACGCTGCGCTCCTTTGCGAGGGCGAGAGCCTGCTCGAATGCAGGGGTGGTGTTATCTCCGGCGAGAGCCTTGATAAGGTCTTCCAACTGCACCTGGAGCATGACGTTCATACCTCCCTTGAGGTCCAGTCCCAGGTTTATCTGCTTTGCTTGTACATCTTTGAACGTGTGTCCGAGATAAACCTTCTCTGAAGACAGAGAATCGGTGTATCTCTTTTGCTGTTCCTTTTTAAGAGAGTCCAGGTAGAATGCCTGGTCTGCAAGAGGAACGTTGCTGAATGCAGCCGAATTCTGGAAAGCCGCCGCGCTCTCTTCGGCATACTTTTTGGCCTTGTTCTCATAGATAGAATTGACCAAAGTGAAAGAGAGCTGCCACAGGCAGGCCAGAGCCAGAAGAATGGCTACAAGTCTAATAGCGCCTTTACTTTGCATAATTATTTATTTAAAATTTATATTGTCTAGACAATTATCCAAATTAGTTCGCAAAGTTAGTATTTTTTTCAAAGAAATAAAGTTTCTTTCCAAGTATTTCGTATTTTTGCGTTTACACTTATCAATCAGTCGGATGAAAACCTTCGCAAAGGCATTTTTTTTAGTTCTTACCACCGCCTTGTACCCGCTTCTCAGCGTACGGGCCCAGAACGCCGCCGACTCCTTGCGAAAGGCCTACGATTTTGCCGGAGCAATTGAACTTTGCGAGAAGCAGATCGCCGCTACTGAAGATTCCCTTGAACTGGAAATGTGGGACGCATCCCTGATTCTTGCCCAGAACGGACTCAGCATGACTGATTACTGCCTGGAGCCGTCAGTGGTGGCAAGGGTGTGCCTGCCCCTGAAGGATTTCCAGCTGTTCTACCCGATGCCGGGAGGAACCTGGCACCCTGTTCCCAACCAGCTGGACCCTTCTGACTACGACGGGCTGGCGCAGGCCGTCTATATTCCAAGGAACGCCGACGAGATATATTTCTCGGCTCCGGACAGTCTCACCGGGTTCAGGCACATTTACCAGACTGCATTCCAGGACACCCTGTGGTCCGCCCCTACTACCATCTATGGAATGATCACAGAAGAGTCCAACGAGATATATCCTATGCTCAGCCCCGACGGCCGCACCCTATTCTTCGCCTCCGACGGGCTGTATGGAATGGGAGGCTACGACATCTATTCCTCCACCTGGGACGAACAGAACCGTAGCTGGAGCATGCCCGTGAATATGGGATTCCCCTTCTCATCCCCGTACGACGACTTCCTGTACTATGACACCCCTGACGGAAAGTACTCCATATTCGCATCCAACCGCGGCACCTCGCGCGACAGCGTGTACATATATGTTTTAAAGTATGACAGCAGCCCTATCCGCAAGAGCATAGACCAGATAGACAAGCTGCGCGAGCTGGCGGCCCTGAATCCCAGGACCACATCCACCATTGACAACACCTCCGCTCTGAGGTCGGAAATCGTCAACAGTCCCGAGATCCAGGAATACTCTCTGCAGGCCTCCCTGGTGAAGGCGCTTCGCGACTCTATCTACCGCTTCCACGACCAGATTGACGTGGCCGAGATGCAGACACGCCTGAACGACGCCATCAAGTCTCTCCAGCGCCTGGAGATGAACTTCCTCTCAAGCGGAATCAACTTCGACCTGAGTTCCCTGCAGAAGGAATCCCAGCGCCAGGTGGTTGGAACCCAGTCGGGATTCACCTTCAGCAAGAACGAACCCGGAGGGGCATTCTCTCTGGAGTTCCAGGAGCCTGAGCCGCAGGAAGAGGAAGCCCCGCAGGACACCCGCCAGCGGACCACTTCCCGCCGCACCAGGACTGTAAAACCGATTGAGATTATTAAATACAACCTGATAATAACTCCGGCCAACGGCAGGTCCCTTACTTCTTCTGCCATTTCCACCATACGCAGGATGACCTCAAACGATATCATTCGTCATTCTGAAGACGGAGTGGTGAAGTTCAAGATTGGCCAGTTCAACAGCTCCGACCAGGTTCAGATGATCATAGACGCCCTGGAACAATGCGGAGAGACCGAATGCTCCATCCAGGAAGAAACCATCACCGTGGAGCCGTAATCCTATTGCGAAACAATATTTTTTATGTATATTTGCCATCCCATTTGGTAAAACCAACGTGGTGTGAGACTGGAGAGGTGGGTGAGTGGCTGAAACCACCGGTTTGCTAAACCGACGTACGCTTCACGGCGTACCACGAGTTCGAATCTCGTCCTCTCCGCTGAAATGCCTTGCAGAACGCCCTGCAGGGCATTTTTAGTAAAAAGTATCCCAAAAAATATCCCAAAAACGCTAAAAATGGCCCATAAAAAGTTGTCCGCAGGCGAGCGACTTTTAGAGAAGAGTTAAGGGAAAAGGGTTATAGGGATTTCACCTCCTCCAAGAGAGATTGTTCTCTTTCTTTCCGGGCCTTTCTCTCCCGTCGGTATTCTTCCCGGGCTTTTCTTCTCTCTTCTTTGGCGGCTCGATAGGTTTCCCCGTTCCGGACAATCTCTCCGGATACCCGGTTGATGGTTTCTTCAAGGTTGGCTTTTTTCAGCTGGCACTCCCAGACAATGATCACGCTCCAGCCTTTAGCTTCCAGCTTTCGCCAGACTTCCTGATCCCGCTCCTGGTTCCGGGCAACCTTGGCTAACCAAAACTCTGTGTTAGTTTTGGGAACAGAGTAGACTTTGCACCCCTTATGTCCATGCCAGAAGCAACCGTGTACGAAGACGACCGTCCGATACTTCGGCAACACAATGTCGGGCCTTCCTGAAAGATTTTTATCATTCACACGATAGCGGAACCCGTTCTGCCACAGACCGCGCCTCAGAAGAATCTCCGGCTTTGTGTTGACGGAACGAATACGCGACATTCGAACAGAACGTTCCTCTTTTGATAAGAAGTCTGACATGGAGAAAGTCTTTTCATTACAAAAATAGCGAAAAGAATGAAAAAAGCCCCAACCACTATTGATGTGACCCCCAAAAGTTGGACGGTTTAACATTATTTACGAGGCCTTCGATTGGAACAGAGCTCGGTATTGCACCGGGCTCTTTCCTTTTAGCCTCAGTTTGATTCTATCATTGTTATAGTACCGGATGTAAGTCCGG
>JAFRXC010000036.1 GCA_017437825.1 Bacteroidales bacterium | reverse complement strand
TGCGCTCCCCAGCAGGGATGCTGCAAGCTTACCCTCAACGTTAAGGACGGTATCATCGAAGAGGCTCTGGTAGAGACCCTCGGATGCTCCGGAATGACACACTCGGCAGCCATGGCTTCTGAGATCCTCCCTGGTAAGACTCTCCTCGAGGCTCTCAACACAGACCTCGTTTGCGACGCAATCAACACCGCGATGCGCGAGCTCTTCCTCCAGATCGTTTACGGACGTACCCAGTCTGCATTCTCAGAGGGCGGCCTTGCAGTGGGCGGTTCCCTTGAGGACCTCGGAAAGAACCTCCGCAGCCAGGTGGGCACAATGTACGGAACCAAGGCAAAGGGAAGCCGTTATCTTGAGATGACAGAAGGCTACTGCACCCGTATGGCCCTGGACGCTAACAACGAGGTTATCGGTTACGAATTCGTTAACTTTGGCAAGCTTATGGACGCCCTTAAGGCTGGCGCTACCGGCCCTGAGGCTATCGAGAAGGCAAAAGGTACCTATGGCCGCTTTGCTGACGCAGTTAAATATATCGACCCCCGTAAAGAGTAAGAGACTATGGCACTTTTCGAAAGCTATGAGCGTCGCATCGATCAGATCAATGCAGCTCTGAACAAATATGGTATCAAGGATATCGACGAGGCAAAAGCCATTTGCGACAGCAAGGGCCTCGATCCTTACAAGATGTGCGAAGACACACAGAAAATCTGCTTTGAGAATGCAAAGTGGGCTTATGTAGTAGGTGCTGCAATCGCCATCAAGAAGGGCGTAAAGAACGCAGCTGAGGCAGCCGAGGCTATCGGCGAAGGCCTCCAGGCATTCTGCATCCCCGGATCCGTAGCAGACGACCGCAAGGTTGGTCTCGGACACGGAAACCTCGCAGCCCGTCTTCTCCGTGAGGAGACTTCCTGCTTCGCTTTCCTCGCAGGACACGAGTCCTACGCAGCAGCTGAAGGCGCAATCAAGATTGCCGAAATGGCAAACAAAGTACGCCAGAAACCTCTCCGCGTCATCCTCAACGGACTTGGAAAGGACGCTGCCAAGATCATCTCCCGTATTAACGGATTCACCTATGTACAGACAGAGTTCGACTACTTCACCGGAAAAGTCAACATCATCTCCGAGACCAAGTACTCAGAGGGCGTTCGCGGCGGTGTACGCTGCTATGGCGCTGACGACGTTCGCGAGGGTGTCGCAATCATGCATTTGGAAGGCGTAGACGTTTCCATCACCGGAAACTCCACCAACCCTACCCGCTTCCAGCATCCTGTAGCCGGAACATACAAGAAAGAGTGTGTCCTCCAGGGCAAGAAGTATTTCTCAGTTGCTTCTGGCGGTGGTACCGGACGTACCCTGCACCCGGACAACATGGCCGCTGGTCCTGCTTCTTACGGTATGACCGATACAATGGGCCGTATGCACTCTGACGCCCAGTTCGCAGGCTCTTCTTCAGTTCCTGCACACGTAGAGATGATGGGATTCCTCGGAATGGGCAACAACCCTATGGTAGGCGCAACAGTAGCCGTTGCCGTAGCGGTAGCCCAGGCTATGTAATCACATATACCTGACAATAAAAAAGGAGGGTGGCTTTTACGCCATCCTCTTTTTTGTAATCTTCCGGTAGATCTTCTTCAGGAGCCTTGTCCTTGGATTGTTGCCGAAATAGTAACGCATATAGTCCGTCTTCAACCAGTATGGAAGGCAAGGCAGGGTAAACCCGAAATACTTTTTCAGATACCGTGTCGGGTACAGGTAGAAAGGTCCCAGCCACCTGCATTCTTTGTTGGTCATAGACGATAGATGGGCCTGGATGTATGTGACGTCCAGGTCGGCCATCTCATTGATCATCACCTGATGTATGTTGAGGTAATTGGCCTTGTTTATTATGGCGACTTTGGTTCCGGGCTTGCAGAACAAAGAGATGTGTGCGATGGACCCTTCTGTAGCGGCGAAGCAGGAGCAGGAACTGACCATCTGAAGCTGAGCGTCAAGAGGGTATTGCTCAGGAGATATTACTTTATATCCTGCGTGGTTGAAATACTTTTCTATGCTTTCTTCCCCTGACTCCCTGTTCATCGCAAACTTAGACCTGGTGAAGTAGATCTTTTCGTATACAGGATAACCATCTATTCCCGATATGTAAGACTTGACCCTGTCCAGGGTTTTAGAGTAGGCATCGCAGTATAGACGGCCGAACTCGGAGGATATGATGCTGCTGTCGGGGATGATAACCTTGTCAAACTTGATAAGGTGGTCGACAAGCCTTGCTTTCCGGATGTCGAACCCGGCCATTTGGAAGATTTTGACATATGGGTCCGTGAAAGGCTTGTTGTTTTCTGCGACATAGACCAATTCCGCTCCTTCTTCAAGAAGCCTTTTGCAGTCATCGGTATCCAGGAACCACAATGAACGCAGATTATCGATGTATGCGTGGCCGTAGACGCTGATAAGATACCCCAGAAAGATAACGGTCTTGTGCTCCGTCTCAGCTTTTCGGATATCATAACACCGTCCGTTTGTCAGACACTCGGACAAACAGTTGTCTATGTCATTGCCCTGGCTGTCCAGGGCACATCCGACACTTTCCCCCCAGGAATAGAACGGGGCGATATATGAATCATCATATTCCTTGAAGGACAATTCACCTTGGAAAAAGTGCGATTCACGGGTTGCCGGTTCGATCAGGGACCTTAATTCAGGGGATACGTAATCGAAGTTGTATTTCATTACCGAGATCCTATTTCATCTGCCACCAGTCCCAGGTGAAGCCGTCGTCCTGGAAGACGAAGAACAGGTCGTGAACGCCGGAGGCGCCCTTCAGGCTGCAGCTGAATGTCTTGTATCCGTCGGTGGGTTTGATGTTCATCGTGCCTATCACCTGGCCCTTTTCTGAATCGAGCCTTATCTCCACTACTGAGGACTTGTTGGAGCTGACGTTCATCTGAAGCGTCTTGGCCCCTCTCCTGAAATCGACGCCGGATACCTTAAGGTGTTCCCCACCGTCGATGTCAGTGACAAAGACGGACCTGCCGGCCTTCACTGTCTTTAGGCCGTAGCCCCAGGACATCGTCTCGGCCTCCACCTTGCGGAAGGGGTTGAACGGCTGGATCTGCTCCAGGACGTTGTCTTGCCAGTAAGGCACCTTCTGGATGCTGCCGTCCGGGTTGTAGTGCATCTCGGCGGCGGACACGCTGCGCCTCTCGTGGTGACGGAAGGTTTCCAGGTGCATCACCTCGTAGTTGAGGCCGAAAACGTAGGACTTGCCCTTGTAGTCGATGATGCCCGGATGGTTGCCCCTCGTACGCCAGGTGCGGTCCATTATGTGCCCCATGGACTTCCAGGGACCGGTG
>JAFRXC010000035.1 GCA_017437825.1 Bacteroidales bacterium | reverse complement strand
TACCGCTATCATCGGCGGCGCCAAGGTTTCTTCCAAGCTCGCAGTTCTCAAGAACCTCCTCGGAAAGGTTGACAACCTTATCATCGGAGGTGGAATGGGCTATACCTTCATCAAGGCCCAGGGCGGAAAGATCGGTCTCTCACTGCACGAGGACGAGCTTATGCCGGATGCACTCGCAATTCTCGAGGAGGCAAAGGCAAAGGGCGTGAACGTATACATCTCCGACCAGGCTGTCTGCACACAGGAGTTCTCCAACGACGCAGTTACCAAGCTCTTCCCTGCAAATGAAATCCCTGAGGATTGGGAGGGAGTCGACGCCGGTCCTGACACTCTCAAGGTATGGGAGAAGGTTATCGCTGATTCCAAGACCATCCTCTGGAACGGTCCTGTAGGAGTATTCGAGATCCCTGCATTCGCAAAGGGAACCCTCCGCATCGCAGAGCTCCTTGCAAAGGCTACTGAGAACGGCGCTTACACCCTCGTTGGAGGCGGTGATTCCGTTGCAGCAGTTACCCAGATGGGATTCGCAAAGAAAGTTAGTTACGTATCCACCGGCGGCGGTGCAATGCTCGAGGCTATCGAGGGCAAGGAACTCCCCGGAATAGCAGCTATCCGCGAGTAATATGACAGCCGTACTGGCAGTTCACTGGCATGTAGACCCCGTCCTGTTTCAGGCGGGGCCTTTGCAGGTCAGATGGTATTCCCTCCTGTTCATTTCGGGATTCATCCTGGGCTGGTTCATCTTCAAGGGCTACTGCCGCAGGGAGAAAGTCTCCGTGAACATGCTGGATCCGCTCCTGTATACCTTGCTCATAGCAACAATAGTGGGAGCACGACTGGGACACTGCCTGTTCTACCAGCCGGATTATTACCTGGGCTCCTGGAAAGGATTCTGGGAGATTTTCATGCCCTGGAAGGGCGGCCTTGCCAGCCACGGTGGCGCAATAGCCATCATCCTGGCAATGTGGTGGTTCGCATCCAAGTACGGCAAGAAGTACGGCATAGATTTCATGTGGCTCCTTGACCACCTGGTAATTGCCGTTGCTTTTGCTGGATGTTTCATCAGGCTGGGGAACCTGTTCAATTCCGAGATTTACGGCGACGTGACGTCCCTGCCCTGGGGCTTCATATTCGAGAACAGAGGAGAGACCCTTCCAAAGCATCCCACCCAGTTGTACGAGGCTCTCAGCTACCTGATTCTCGGGCTGGTGATGTACCGCCTGTACAAGAAGAAACTGGACACCCTGCCAAAGGGGTTCTTCTTCGGGCTGTTCCTCGTTGGCTGTTTCGGAATGAGGTTCCTGATAGAGTTCATAAAGGAGCCGCAAGTGGGCTTCGAGGAGTCAATGGCCCTGAATATGGGTCAGCTCCTGTCACTTCCGTTCATAATAATCGGAATAGTGACGCTTGTGATAGCTTACAGGAAAAAGTTGCCCGCTTACGCTACTACTAAGAAATAAACTATGAAGGCCGGTTTAAATCCGGCCTTCATCGCACCCGTGGAATGTTTTTTGTTGCATTCTCTCGGTCTATTATATACAGTAATGATTGATATGAAGAGGTTAGTTAGTTTAATCCTGGCCACAGTTCTGAGCATTCCGCTCTCAGCCCAGATAGCCACTCCGCAAACAACCCCTGACCCGGTAGTCCTTACGCTTGACGACGCCCTTGTGATCGCTCTCAGCGAGAACATCGCCGTGAAAGTGGCGGACAAGGAAATAACCCGAGCCCAATATGCCCTCAAGGGCACTTACGCGTCCCTGTTCCCGCAGGTGGACGGAAGCGGTTCGTACCAGAGAACCATCAAGAAGCAGGTTATGTACATGGACTTCGACATGAGTTCCATGATGGGCGGAGGCGGTGCGTCCGGAGAGGACGGAGAGTCTCCGACCCCGGCGCCTTCCCAGGGCTCCGGCAAGCCTGCAGGCGGCGGAATAGAGGTAGGACGTTGGAACACGTTCTCCACAGGAGTGCAGGCGGCAATGCCTCTGGTGAACGCCCAGCTGTGGAAAAGCATAAAGATATCCGGCGAAGACGTCGAGCTGGCAGTGGAAAAGGCCAGGGCTTCGCGCCTGGATATGATCACCCAGGTAAAGCAGGCTTTCTATGCGGTACAGCTTGCAAAGGAGGCTTACAAAGTATATGAAGAAGTTTACGACAACGCAGTAGAGAACTTCCGCCAGACAGAGATGCGCTACAACGTACAGAAGGCATCGGAACTGGATTACACGCGCGCCAAGACCGCCGTTGCCAACGCCATCCCCAATCTCTACGACGCCGAAAACAACATAACGATGACGCTCTGGCAGCTCAAGGCCGTGATGGGAATAGACCTTGACATGGACATAGACGTGGCCGGGGAACTCCAGGACAACGCAGTTCAGATGTTCCGCGACATACACGAGAACGAGGAGGCCTCCCTTGAGAACAACAGCACTATGAAGCAGTTGGAAATCCAGGCCGAGCAGCTTGCGAATGCAATCAAGATGCAGCAGTATGCCTCCCTGCCTACTCTGTCTTTGGCTTTCGCATACAGCGTCAACGCAATGACCAATGACTTCAATTTCAAAGAGTACCGCTGGTCTCCTTACTCATACGTGGGACTCAGCCTTTCCATCCCCATCTTTGCAGGAGGCCGCAGGCTAAACTCCGTGCGCCAGTCAAAGGTCCAGTACGAAGAACTCAAGCTCCAGACCCTGAACACCGAGCGTCAACTGAAGATAGCAATACGCCAGTGCCTGAACCAGATGGAGACCAGTATGAAGTCCTATGACGCCGCCAAGGAGGCCGAGGCGGCTGCCCGCAAGGCGTACGGCATAGCCACCCAGTCCTTCAACCTGGGCCGCAGCACCCTTACCGACTTGAACGACGCGCAGCTCGCCCTCACCCAGGCTCAGCTGGGAGTTTCGCAGGCAGTTTACAGTTTCGTGCTGGCAAAGGCTTCCCTGAAGCAGACTCTGGGTAAAGATTTTTCCAAAGAATAAAAACAGATGAGATATATGAACAAAGTTGTCAAGATATTAGTTCCTGCAGTCATCGCGCTCGCAGTATGCGCCTGCGGCCAGAAGAAGCCCGCACAGGACCCTATGATGATGGCTCAGGAGAACCAGATACCCAAGGTAGAGACTTACACGGCGTCGTTCCAGGAGGTGCCGCAGGAAGAGATATATTCTTCCACGGTACAGGCTTATGCCATAAACAACGTGGTTCCGCAGAGCGGCAACAGGATTGCCAGAGTGTACGTCGAGGTCGGGGACTTCGTGTCCAGGGGCCAGATCCTGGCTGAGATGGATGCGGTAGGCCTCAACCAGGCCGCGCTCAAACTGGCCAACGATTCTACCGAACTGGCGCGCCTGCGCGGCCTGTTCCAGGCCGGAGGCATCTCCCAGTCCGACTTCGAGGCCGTGGAGCTCGCATACAAGGTCAGCAAGAGTTCTTACGACAACTTGCTGGAGAATACCGTCCTCCGCGCCCCTATGGGCGGAGTCATCACCGCCAGGAATTATGACAGCGGGGATATGTACGCGATGGCATCGCCTATATACGTAGTTCAGCAGATCACCCCGGTCAAGATTCTCGTGGGTATTTCAGAGACTGACTACACCCGTGTCAAGAAAGGAGACGTGGTTTCAATAACCGCCGACGCCCTTCCTGGCAGGACCTTCGAGGGAAAGGTGAACAGGCTGTATCCCACAATCGATCCTGCAACCCATACTTTCACGGCTGAAATCCTGGTGACCAACGCCGACAGGGTGCTCCGTCCTGGAATGTACGTGCGCGTTCAGGTCACCTTCGCAGTGAACCACAGCATAGTTATCCCCGACAGCGCCGTCATTAAGCAGCAGGGCTCCGGACAGCGTTCCGTATACCTGCTTCAGCCGGACAATACCGTCAAGAGTGTAGTGGTTACTCTCGGCAGGCACTTCGACCAGAATTATGAGATCCTTGACGGAATCAAGGAAGGAGACATAGTTGTAACCAAGGGACATTCCGCCCTCAGGGACGGTTCTCAGGTAACGTTGTAGCATTATGAGCATTTACAGAACCGCTGTCAGAAACCCGGTTACCACGGCCCTGATCTTCATGGCGTTCGTGGTGTTCGGCGTTTTCTCCCTGACGAGGATTCCGATAGCGCAGTTGCCGGAATTCGACGCCAACGTAATCATGGTGATGTCCTCCTATCCGGGCGCAAGCGCCTCTGACATAGAGCAGAACCTTACCAAGACCCTAGAGAACTCTCTCAACGGAGTGGCCAACCTCAAGGAACTTACCTCCCGCTCCAGGGAGAACATCTCGATGCTAACCCTGCAGTTCGAGTATGGAATAGACATTGACGACGCCACCAACGACGTGCGCGACAAACTGGATATGGTGAACTCCGTGCTGCCGGAAGGCGCCTCTGTTCCTACAATATTCAAGTTCAGTGCGGACGACATGCCCATCATGATAATGTCCGCCACCGCCGACCAGTCCCTCCCGGGCCTTGACAAGATCCTGGACGACAAGCTGGTCACCCCGCTTGCGCGAGTGTCCGGCGTAGGTACTGTCAGCGTCCAGGGAGCACCGTCCCGCGAGATCCAGGTATATTGCGATCCCAACAAGCTCCAGGCTTACGGCCTGTCGGTAAGCACCCTTTCCTCCATAATTGCAATGGAGAACAGGAACCTTCCTTCAGGTAACATAGACGTAGGCTCCGAGACCTTCAACCTCCGCGTCCAGAAAGAGTTCAGGGACCCTTCCGAACTGCTGGACATAGTTGTGGCCAACGTAGGCGGGCGCGCCATATACCTCAGGGACGTTGCCACCGTTGTGGATGGACAGCAGGAGCGTGAGCAGGAGTCCTACACTAATGGAAAACGTTCCGCTCAGATTGTAATCCAGAAGCAGTCAGGTGCAAACACCGTCAACGTAATCAAGAACGTCAAGAAGAAACTTGCCGATATCCAGAAAGAACTTCCTTCGGACATAGAGATCACTACGGTAATCGACTCTTCCGACAATATCATAAACACCATCAACTCCCTCAAGGAGACCATCCTCATCACTTTCATAGTGGTGATGCTTGTGGTGTTCATCTTCCTGGGCAGGTGGAGGGCCACTTTCATCATCGTGCTTTCCATCCCTATAGCCCTGCTGGCTTCGCTGGTATACTTGCTTGCAACGGGCAATTCGCTCAACATCATTTCAATGTCGGCACTTTCAATCGCGATTGGAATGGTGGTGGACGATGCCATAGTTGTGCTGGAAAATGTATCCACTCACCTTGAGAGGGGAGAGAAGCCCAAGGAGGCTGCGGTGCTTGCTACCTCAGAGGTGGCCATTTCGGTAATCGCCTCCACCCTTACGATGCTGTGCGTGTTCATCCCCATCACTATGGTCAAGGGAATGGCGGGAATCCTGTTCAAGCAGCTCGGATGGATAGTTTCCCTCATTATGATAGTGTCAACTACGGCCGCCCTTACCCTGGTGCCTATGATGTGCTCCCAGATGCTCAAGGCCGGCCCCAAGACCGGGAAACTCCACAACGCCATCTTCGGTCCCATCAACAAGGCCCTGGATGCTGTCTCCAACTGGTACGGAGGAATCATAGCTTG
The DNA here is from genome assembly GCA_017437825.1 of Bacteroidales bacterium. Taxonomy (GTDB): domain Bacteria; phylum Bacteroidota; class Bacteroidia; order Bacteroidales; family UBA932; genus Cryptobacteroides. Next base: position 14,724 of record JAFRXC010000035.1, on the reverse strand, counting down.
GGCTACGACACACCGCAAGGCCACCATCGGAATCGCCTTCGGAATATTCCTGATCACCCTGATAACCCTTGCGCCAGGTCTCAAGACCGAGTTGTTCCCTACCAGTGACAGCGGCCGTATTCAGGCTACCATAGAACTCCCGGCCGGAACCGCCCAGAGCGTAACTGCCGATTTGGCGTCCAGACTGTACGACCAGATTTCAGCAGAGATACCGGAGATAGTGATAATGAGCCACACCTTCGGAGCCGCAGACACAGACAATACCTTTGCCAGTATGCAGACTAACGGTACCAACGTGCTCTCCCTGAACATCAACGTGGGAAGCATGGAGGACCGCGAGCGAAGCACCGCTGACATCTCCGCTCAGCTGCGTTCCATCATTGCCCGCTTCCCCGAAGTGCGCAAGGCAAATGTGCGCGAAGGCGGAATGTCGCTCGGCGGAGGCACCTCCGTGGAGATAGAGATATACGGATACGACTTCGAGAGCACTGACCAGGTGGCAAGGTCCATCCAGGAGCAGATGCTCCAGAATCCGATGTTCGCCCAGGTTCTCCTTAGCCGCGACGAATACAACCCAGAGTACCAGCTTGATCTGGATCGCGCAAAGCTGGCGCTCAACGGACTGAATTCCACCACTGTAGGCCAGGCCTTCAGCGCCGCGATGAGCGGAGCCGTGGGCTCTTTCTACAGGGAAGAGGGAGAGGAATACAGCATCAGGGTGCGCTATGCGCCTCAGTTCCGCACCAGCACGGAGGACATAGGCAACATTGTCGTCTACAACGCCGCCGGCCGTCCTATAAGGATGAAGGAACTCGGTACCGTGGTGGAGACCAGGGTGCCTCCCACAATCGAGAGGAAAGACCGCGAAAGGCTCATCACCGTCACCGGAATGCTCAACAAGGGGTACGCCCTCAGTGAGGCCGTGGCCCTGTCAGAGCAGATCATAGACAACACCCAGATACCTGGAGAACTTACCGCAGTGATTGCCGGAGACTTCGAGGACCAGCAGGAAATGTTCGGAGACCTCATCACCCTTATGCTCCTAATTCTCATCCTGGTGTATATGGTGATGGCTTCCCAGTTCGAGTCCTTCATGAGCCCGTTCGTAATTATGTTCTCAGTTCCTTTCGCCCTGACGGGCGTTATCCTGGGACTCAGGCTCTCAGGTGCGGCGCTGGGTATAATGCCTATGATCGGTATCATAATCCTGCTGGGTATCGTGGTCAAGAACGGTATCTTGCTGATAGACTACACAATCCTTTGCCAGGAGAGGGGAATGAGCGCCGTGGAGGCCTCGGTAACCGCCGCGCGCAGCCGTCTTCGTCCTATCCTGATGACCACCCTCACCACGGTGCTGGGTATGCTCCCTATGGCCCTCGGCCTCGGAGAAGGTTCTGAAATGTGGCGTCCCCTGGGACTCACAGTTTGCTGGGGACTCAGCATATCTACGCTCGTGACACTTGTACTCATCCCTTCCGTTTACTGCGTATTTGCAACCAGGAAGGAGAAAAAGAAACTCCAAAAAGCATAAGAATATGAAGGCGATATTTATTTCTTACGGTCAGGCTTATGACCAGGAGATAGTCCAGATTCTGGAAGAAGCCGGACAGAGGGGGTTCACCCGTTGGGAAGACATCGGCGGCAGGGGAACGGAGACCGGAATACCTCATTACGGAAACCATACCTGGCCTTCCATGAACAATGCCATCCTCACTATCGTGGAGGACTCGATGGTGGAACCTATCCTGGAAAAAGTCCGTCTCAAGGACGCTGAGTTCCAGGATATCGGCCTCAGGGCCTTCGTATGGAACATAGAACAGACTTGCTAGTTTTTTTATTATATTTGTATACTATGGAAGTTATAACAAACAATAATTTAGATGCGATACTGGCTTCGAACAGCCTGGTATTGGTAGATTTCTGGGCCTCCTGGTGCGGCCCCTGCCGCGTGCTTTCTCCAACCGTTGACGAGGTTGCCGGAGAAATGGATGGCAAGGCAGTAGTTGCAAAATGCAACGTCGATGACGCTGATGAAGTTGCAATGCAGTACTCCATCAGAAATATACCTACCCTTCTTTTCTTCAAGGACGGCCAGGTAGTCGCCAGAATGGTAGGCGTCGTATCCAAAGAAGACATTATAGCGCAACTGGAAGCACTGCTGTAGGCAAGGCGATGAAACGGTTTCTTTTAACTGTGGTTTTCCTGTGTCTCGGGCTTGTCTCATTCGCGCAGGAGGGCTTTGGCATTATGGGAGGTGTCATCTCCTCGAATTCCCAGCTCAAGGATTTCGACTTCGACAACGTGACGCAGTTCCGCGCCGGGGTCGCGTACAAGTATCCTATTGCAATGGGTTTTGCCATTCAGCCTGAATTCGGTTACAGCGTGAAGGCGGCTACGGCTGCCGTAGACGCAGCCGAGCTCGCCAACTTCCGCGTAAAGATGGGATACCTTGAGGCTGCGGTTCAGTTCCAGTGGGGACCGGACTTGCTCCTCCTGCGCCCTTATGTGCTGGTTGAGCCTTTCCTGGGTTATGCCCTCAACAACAGCATATCTTTTACAGTCAAGGACGGCCCTCAATGGGATACGAAGGACAATTACTGGAACTCCGTGGACAGGCTCGAATACGGATATGCCGTCGGAGGAGGCCTTGAGCTGTTCGGCAAGGTACAGCTGAGCGCCAAGCATTTTGTCAATTCAGGATCTTTGTATAAAGAGCAGCAGAAACTGTCGGACATCCCTGTCGAAACTTTCGTAAGGAAGGCTTTCGACAACGGAAACCATTTCTGCGGCTGGACAATCAGTTTAGCATTCTTCTTCTAGATGAAACCTAAGTCGGCTTTATTCTTTTGTTCTTCGTCAGATATAGACCCTAAATACATCGACGCCGCACGGAGAGTAGTCCGTGCGACTTGCTTGAAAGGGTACACTATAGTGTCCGGAGGGGCGACCAAGGGCCTGATGAAAGTTGTGGCGGACGAGGCGCAAGCCTGCGGGGCCGCCAACATAGGGGTGCTTCCACGCTTCATGGAAGAATTCAGCCATCCCAATCTTACACAGCTTATCTGGACCGACACAATGTCCCAGCGCAAGGACCTGATGCGTCTTTACGGCTCCGACATTGCCGTAGCGCTCCCCGGAGGTATAGGAACCCTGGACGAACTGTTCGAGACCTATACCCTGGCCAAACTGGACAAATACCACGGAAAGGTGGTGGCTTTCAATTGTTTCGGCTTCTATGACGGGGTCAGGGAGATGATGGACAAGCTGGTCAGCGAGAACATGCTGGACCAGAAAACCCGTGAATTGTTATATTTCCCTCAGACAGTGGAAGAATTCGAAGCGTTGTTGTAATGGGTATCAAAGGAATTCAGGAGTTTCTGGGAGAAGACTGGAGCAAGGTGGAAGCCCTGCTCAAGGGCTCGCTGCACAGCAGCGTGGAGCTCCTTGACAGGACCAACGCCCATCTGTCCTCCAACGAAGGAAAGATGCTCCGCCCCGCATTGAGTCTCCTGGTTTCCAAGGCCTGCGGCACGATGAACGACGATTGCATACGTGTGGCCGCGGCGTCGGAACTGCTTCACAACGCTACTCTCCTGCACGACGATGTTCTGGACGACAGCAGCGTCAGGCGCGGGGCTCCCACGGTGCTTTCCACCCTGGGTACAAAGCCTTCGGTTCTTATCGGAGATTTCTGGCTGGCAAGGGCCATGGATCTGGTGCTCAGGTGCGAGAAACATTCCCACGAGATCCTGACCTGTTTCTCCGATACGGTGCAGGACCTGGTTGAGGGAGAGATGCTCCAGATGACCAAGGCAGAAAGCGGAGATACGACTGAAGAAGATTACTTTAGGATAATATACTTGAAGACCGCGTCGCTGTTCGAGACTGTCTGCACGGGCGCGGCAATCGCATCAGGTTCCGACAGCGACAGCGCGGCGGCGGTTAAGGAATACGGAAGGCTCCTGGGAATGGCCTTTCAGATAAAGGACGATATCCTGGATTACGAAGGGGAGGCCTTGGGAAAACCCACCGGGACTGACCTGAAGGAAGGGAAGATAACCCTTCCGCTTCTGGGGGCGTTCAAAAAGATGGACGACCGTAAGGAAAAAGAGATACGCGGGATGGTTTCGGCCTTCCCGCAGCAGCCGGAAGGTTGCCGGGAGATTTCGGCTACGGTAAAGGCGCTGGACGGTACGGGCTATGCCGGGCTTCGGCTTGAAGAGTATGTAAGCCAGGCAAAAGAAGCCGTAGGCGTCCTGCCGGATTCGCCGGCAAAAAGCTGCCTGCTGGAACTGGCAGATTATTGTAGATACAGAAAGATATGACATTCGACGACATACAGGGTAACGGGCAGGTTAAGCAGGCGCTGCAGAATATGGCGGCGTCCGGCAAGGTGCCTCACGCCATAATGTTCCACGAAGACGACGGGGGCGGGGCCATCGCGTTCTGCCTTGCCTTCCTGGAACTGCTGTTCGGCTCTCCCAAGGTGTCTAGGATGATACATATGGACGTGCATTATTCCTTCCCCTGCACGGGCGGGCTCTCAGAGCCCTTCCTCCCTCAGTGGAAAGAGCTGGTGCTGTCCAACCCTTATTTTACCGAGAACCAGTTCAACGAGGCTCTCGGCTTCGAGAGCAAGTCGGCCATAATAGCCGTCCCCGAGGCCAAGGCCATACTTTCGACTCTGTCTTTCAATCCGCTGGAAGGAGGGTACAAAGCAGTGGTGGTATATCTTCCCGAGAAGATGAACGCCGACGCCGCCAACCGCCTGCTCAAGGCTATAGAGGAGCCGGAAGGCCGCACCCAGCTGCTCTTCATAACCCATTCCCCGGACAAGGTGCTGCCCACTATCAGTTCCCGATGCCTCAGAATCAGGCTCGTTCCTGACAATAATGTGAAAGGAAATGAGTATCTTGGGCCCCAGATGGACCTGTTCCGCTCCCTGATGGACGCGCTACTGGCCAGGGACCTGGGCGCCGCGCTGGAGGTGGGAGAAGAACTGGCCTCGCTCAAGTCCAGGGAAAAGATGAAGTCCTTCTGCCGGCTGGCGGGGACCGCTTTCAGGGACATTTTCATGATCCAGCAGGGCCTGCCGCAGCTGTCTACAGGAGGCGGAGGGGAGTACCTGCAGGAACTGGCCTCCAAGTGCAAGAAGACGTTCCCGCGCAAGGCGCAGGCCGTCATTGACAGGGCCAATATGCTCATTGACCGGAATGTAAACCAGAAAATCCTGTTCTGCGATATGGTGGACAGGCTGTTTCTTATGATATAGAGAGTTATGCCAAATACAGATAACGAATCGATACGGTACGACTGCTTCCGCGGCTGTGTGGTCACAGATTCGGAGCAGGGCTCCGAAGTCAGCTACAGGCGAGGCTGCTGCAAGCTCAGGGACTACGACTGGCTCAAGGGCGTGCCCCAGGAGAAGTACAAGGACCTTTACGAGGTGCGTTTCAAGAACACCCGCAAGGGCATATACCTGAACGCCTCCGGGCAGAGCATCAAGCAGGGTGACCTTGTAGTGGTCGAGGCCGCCAACGGCCACGATCTGGGAATCGTGACCCTGGAAGGCCCCGTGGTGGTGAGGCAGATGATGTGCAAGGGCATAGACCCGGAGAATACCGAATTCAAGAAGATATACCGCAAGGCCCGCAACTTCGACATAGAGAAATGGCAGGAGGCCATCGCCCGCGAGCACGAGACTATGATAAAAGCCCGCAGGATAGCCACTGAGATGGGCCTGGATATGAAGATAGGAGACGTGGAGTTTCAGGGAGACGGCACCAAGGCCATCTTCTATTACATCGCAGACGGCCGCGTGGATTTCAGGCAGCTGATCAAAGTGTTCGCTGAAGAATTCCGCATCCGCATAGAGATGAAGCAGATAGGCGCGCGCCAGGAGGCTGGTCTCATAGGAGGCATAGGCGTTTGTGGAAGGGAACTTTGCTGCGCCAATTACATAACAAGTTTCCAGTCCATATCAACTGCTGCCGCAAGGTGCCAGGAGCTGTCGCTCAACCCCCAGAAACTTGCAGGACAGTGCGGAAAGCTCAAGTGCTGCCTCAACTACGAGGTTGCTAACTATATGGACGCCCAGACGCACATCCCCAAGGTTTCAGAACCTCTGGAGTTCGAGGACGGTCTCGTATACCTGATCAAGACGGACATCCTTCGCCAGCTGATGTACTTCTCATACGACAAGTCCTCACTCACCGACCTTTACGTGCTTACTGCCGAAGAGGTGAAGGAAGTCATAAAGATGAACCGCAACGGGCTCAAGCCCGAAAGCCTTCGCAGCGACCTGGACATCTCTCAGCCCGAATTCGTTACAGCAGTCGGCGAGGGGAGCATTTCCCGCTTCGACAAGCCGGCCCGCAAGAAACACCGCAACAAGAAACGCAAGAACAAGGCTTCCAATGCAGGGGAGAAGGGCGAATAGGTTTTTACGGCTGATTCTTGCCGTGGCGGCGCTGATCATTTTGGCGCCGTCCTGTTCGGAGCCTGACTCTTCTGAGCAGTTCATATTCAACACGGACGGCAGCTACAGTTTCTCCGTGGATATGACGCGCACGGACTGTGCGTATGACCTGTCATTCTATTCAAGGGTGGATTCCTGGCATAAGGTAAAAGAGTTTCCCATTGACGTGGTGCTTACTTCGCCGTCAGGAAGGAGGTATCAGGAAAGGGTGTATTTCGTGCGTGAGAATCACGACAGGGTACCTTACAGGACCGGAGTCATCCCCGATGAGAACGGAGTCTGGACCCTTGACGCCAAGGCTGATGTCAAGGGGCTCAGGGGACTGGGACTTATTTGCAGGAGGGTTTATTGATGGGACACGGAAAACTTAGGAAATTCGCGGAAAACGAGACGTTCAGATGTCTCATCCAGCCTGATTCCAGGGATCTTCTGGAGGATGGGTATTTCAATCTGAAGGACCATCCTGTAAAAGGCCGCTGGGGAGAAGAAATTTTCGGGAACGACAATCCGATAGTGCTGGAGCTGGGCTGCGGCAAGGGTGAATATACCATTGACCTGGCCCTGCGGGACCCTTCGCGCAACTATATAGGCGTGGACATCAAAGGCGCACGCCTCTGGAAAGGCGCCAAGGAGGCGACACAGCGGGCTCTTCCCAACGTGGCATTCCTGCGCACGCGCATAGAATTCATAACGGCATTCTTCGCGCCCGGAGAAGTTTCCGAGATTTGGCTGACTTTCTCCGACCCGCAGATGAAGAGTGAGAACTCCCGCCTGACCTCCCCGCTTTTCCTGGAGCGCTACCGATCTTTCCTAAAGGAGGGCGGAATCATCAACCTGAAGACGGACAGTATGTTCCTTCACCAGTACACACTGGCGGTGGCAGGGCGCAACGGCCTTGAGGTGCTTGCGTGTACGCAAGACCTCTACGGCGGGCAGCGCCTGCCCATGCCCGAACTGTACGAGGTTCAGACCTTCTACGAGAAGATGTTCCTGGAACAGGGCTACAAGATAACATACCTGCGCTTCAAAATTGACAGGGAAGGCCCGTACGAGTACCCCGCCGATCCCGAAGAGTTCGATTCCAAGGCCTGGAGACAGGCCGAAGGCCCCCGCAGAACCTTCGGGCATCAGTAAAAATTGCTACCTTTGCACCGTCATGCCTAAAGCCAAGAGCAAAGTACAGATAAACAACAGGAGGGCCTCTTTCGACTACGAATTCCTTGAGACCTACACCGCCGGCATAGTGCTGGTGGGTTCGGAAATCAAGTCCATCCGTGCTGGAAAAGCCTCCCTGGCAGACGCTTACTGCTACTTCGACCCTCTTGGCCAGCTGTATGTGCGCAACCTTAACATTTCGCCATATTTCTGGGCCTCCTGGGGCGCGCACGAGCCCAAACGCGACCGTAAGCTGCTGCTTACGGCCCGCGAACTCAAGCACCTGCGCCAGGCCGTCAAGGAAAAAGGCCTTACAATCGTGGCCGTGCGCCTGTACATTGCAGAAAACGGATACGCCAAGCTCCTGATAGCCCTGGCAAAGGGAAAGAAAGTGTTCGACAAGCGCCAGAGCATCAAGGAGAAAGATATGCGCCGCGAAATGGAGCGATCTTAACCCCTCCTCCCATGCCTAGAATCCGCCTCACGATGATTGCAGAACTTCCGGAACCGGAAGTGATTGACGTTCCCGCCGTCGCGCAGATGTACGCGTCGGGGGAAATCGACCTCATCTGCGTGCTGGGGCCCACCGCATCCGGCAAGACGCGCTATGCGGTGAACCTTGCCCGGCAGATCCCGGGAGCGGAGATAATCTCTGCAGACTCCCGCCAGGTGTACAGAGGGATGGACATAGGCACCGGCAAGGACCTTGACGAATACGGAGACATCCCATATCACCTTATAGACATAGCTCCCGCCGGCTCGCGTTACAACGTCTACCGCTACCAGAAGGACTTCGCCGATGCGTATCAGCAGATACGTTCGCGAGGGGGAGTGCCCATCCTGTGCGGAGGCACCGGCCTTTACATAGAGGCGGCCACCTGCGGATACGACTTCTCCAAGGACGTTCCCCAGGTAGATCCAGCCTTGCTGCCGCACAAGACATATTTCATCGGCACCCTTGTGAGCCGCGAAGAGAGGGTGCGCCGCATAGACGTACGCCTCAAGGAGCGCCTGGACGCGGGAATGGCTGACGAGATCAAGGGCCTTCTGGACAGTGGTGTCGCAGCCGAAGACCTCATCTACTACGGTCTGGAGTATAAATACGTAACTCAGTATGTTTTGGGCATACTGAGTTACGATCAGATGTTTACATTGCTGTCAAACGCAATCCACCAGTTTGCCAAGAGGCAGATGACCTGGTTCCGCGGAATGGAGAGGGACGGCGTCCGGATTCACTGGACGCAGGTCCTCTAGTACTTGATGTGGACAGACTTGCAGAATTCCTGCGCGGCCTGGTTTCCGCTCTTTGCGGCCAGGGCCATATAATATTCTGTTTTCCCTATGTTGACCCTTGCGTACTGGGTGGCGAGATCGTGAAGGGTGTATCCCAGGGTCTCGTCCTGGAACTTGCTCTTCTTGATTTCTTTCTCCGAGGTGTTGAACAGCTTGCAGTAGGCTGCGACGGCCTTCTCATAGTACGCTATTGAGTTCTTGGCGTCCTGCTTCTTGGCGTAGCAGTCTCCGAGGGCGTCGTACATCCAGTAGTCCAGGACCATTGCGCGGCCGAGATTCTCTTCCAGCCACTTGTTGCATACGGCTATGCAGTCGTCATTGCGTCCAAGCATATTCAGCACCATAGCATACTGGTATTCGTTGTAAAGGTTGAGTTCGCCCATTTCTTTAAGGGAGTCGAAGCACTGCGCCGCTGACTGGTAGTCCTTGGCGTCCAGATACCTCTGGGCTGCAGCTTTGAGTTCGTCGGAAGGTTCAGGCTGGGGCTCCTGTGTCTCCTCCGCCAGAACGGTGCCGTCGTAAACCAGAAGGCGGTCGCCGTCCTGGACCACCTCTCCGAAACAGTCGAAAGCGGAGTTGCCCACTATGAGGGGCACATTCTGCTTGGTGAGCACGAAGGCTGGGAGGTTCTGGACTATGATGTTGCCTATCCTCAGGTTCCTGATGACGAAGGATCCGGCCTTGACCGTGGAGCCGTCAGGCATCTTGAGAACGGTGACTCCGTTCACGTCAGCGTCTTCTATGTAGCCGTTCTCGTACAGGAACAGGTACGTGGTGGATGACACGCTTGCGAACCAGTTTTCGGCCGCGTAAAAGGTCTTGACGCCCACGCCGTTGACGGTGGCGTCTATGGTGTACCTGCCGTCAGATTGCGGGTTGAGTTTGATCACGCTCTGGGCGTTGAGGCTGAGCGAGCAGAGAGCAGCCGCCAGCAGTGCAAGTATGGTCCTTTTCATCTCAGTTGTGGTTTACAGTCCGAAAGCCTGTCTCAGGGTGTCCACGGCGTCCAGTTTCTCCCATCCGAAGAACTGGAGTCCGTCTTTTAAATAAGGCTCTTTCCCGAAGTGCCCGTACGCTGCAGTAGGCTCGTAAATAGGGTTCTTGAGTCCAAATTTATCAATAATTGCAGCAGGACGCAAATCGAACAGGTTTTTTACCTTTTCTGCAATCTCTCCATCGTCCAGGCCGGCTGCGGCAGTGCCGTAAGTGTTAATGTAGACGCTTACCGGCCTTGCTACTCCGATGGCGTAGGCCAGCTGCACTTCAATCTCGTCGGCAACGCCTGCCGCCACCAGGTTCTTGGCAATGTAGCGGGCTGCGTAGGCGCCGCTGCGGTCCACTTTGGAAGGGTCCTTGCCTGAGAAGGCTCCGCCACCGTGGGCGCCCTTGCCTCCGTAGGTGTCCACTATTATCTTGCGTCCGGTGAGACCGGTGTCCCCGTGAGGGCCTCCGATTACGAACTTGCCGGTAGGGTTCACCAGCAGTTCGAAGCCTTTGTCGAACAGCGCCGCGGTCTGGGGAGGAAGGCTCTCGCACAGTCTTGGGATGAGAATGTCGCGCACGTCTGCGGTAATGCGGTCGTGCATGGCCTCGTCAGTGTCGAATTCGTCGTGCTGGGTGGACAGGACGATGGTGTGTATGCGCACAGGCCTGTTGCTCTTGCCGTCGTATTCTATGGTGAACTGTGATTTGGCATCGGGACGCAGGTACGGCATAAGTCCGGGCTCGTTCTTGCGTATGTCGGTGAGAATCTGCAGTATCTTGTGAGCCAGGGAGATAGGGAGAGGCATATACTCCTGCGTGTCCTTGCAGGCGTAGCCGAACATCATTCCCTGGTCTCCGGCACCCTGCTCGGCAGGGTCTTCACGGACGACGCCCCTGTTGATGTCTGCGCTCTGCTCGTGAATGGCTGAGAGCACGCCGCAGGAGTTGCCGTCGAACATATAGTCGGCTCTGTCGTAGCCTATCCTGCAGATGACCCTGCGGGCCGTCTGCTGAACGTCTACGTAAGCGGTGGAGTTGACCTCGCCGCCTATGACTACCAGGCCGGTAGAACAGAAAGTTTCGCAGGCCACCTTTGATTCGGGGTCCTGCCTCAGGAATTCGTCCAGGATTGCATCGGAAATCTGGTCCGCCACCTTGTCCGGGTGGCCTTCAGAGACTGACTCTGAAGTAAATAGATAGTTCTTTTTCATATTTTTTAGCATTTTTTCACGTGGTTGCAAGCATACAAATCTGTCCACGTTAGAAATTCAAAGGCAAAGATACAATTTTATTATTAAATCGTCACTGTTAATATGATGTTGATAACTTGTTAATAATTTTAAGGGGGTAAAACGATTTATTTTTTCAAGAAACAGTTTAAAACAGTATTTTTGCTCGGATTATCAGTTTGATTTTTATATCTTTTTTAATATACTATGTATCAATCAGTTAAACGATTCTTGCTCGCTTTTGCGACATTGTTTGCCGGATTGGCCGCCTACGCTCAGGTGACCACTTCCAGCATGAGCGGACAGATTGCAGACGAGTCCGGAGAACCCCTTATCGGTGCGGCCGTAGTTGCCGTTCACGAACCTTCCGGAACCCAGTACTATGCAACCACCAACAATGACGGTCGTTATACCATCACCGGTATGCGTGCCGGAGGCCCCTACACCGTAGAGATCTCCTTCATCGGAATGGCTACCGAGAGACATACGGACGTTACGCTCCAGCTTGGTGAGACTTACGTGCTCAATTCCAAGATGAAGTATTCCGAACTTCTGGACGAGGTCCTGGTAATAGCCTCCACCTCCAAGTTCACCACTGCCAAGACTGGTGCTGCAATCAACATCAATTCCCAGCAGATCGAGAACGTTCCTACCATCAGCCGAAGCATCACGGATGTGACCAAGCTTTCTCCATACGCTAACGGTATGGGATTCGCCGGTGGAGACGGACGTTCTTCAAACTTCACAATCGACGGTTCCAACTTCAACAACAACTTCGGTCTTTCCGACGACCTTCCCGGAGGAGGCACTCCTGTCTCAATGGATGCCATCGAGGAGATCCAGGTTGTAATCGCTCCTTATGACGTGCGTCAGACCAACTTCATCGGAGGAGGTATCAACGCCATCACAAAGTCCGGAACCAACACTTTCAAGGGTACTGCCTACACGTATTTCTATACTCCTGAGATGCGTGGTCTCAAGGCTTATTCCGGCACCAAGATGGATAAGCTGGCGGATGACGAGAAACAGGTATACGGATTCACCGCAGGCGGCCCCATCATCAAGAACAAGTTGTTCTTCTTCATCAATGCTGAGTATTCCAAGCAGCCAAGCTCAGACAACCGTTTCCTCTGGAGGTCTTCTGCAGACGGTGTATCAAACAAGGAAAAATACATTTCCCGCGTTAAGACATCCGATCTCCAGCAGGTATCCGATTACCTGAAGAATACTTACGGATATGATACCGGCGGATTCGACCATTACACATCCGGTATCACCAATATGAAGATCCTTGCCCGTATCGACTGGAACATCAACGACAACCATCGTCTGGCATTCCGTTACAACATCACCAAGAACGACAAGTGGCAGCCTGCCAACAACAGTTCGGCAGTTGTAGATTCCCGCGCATCCCAGAACCGTATGGGTGAGTATGGAATGGTATTCTCAAACACCATCTACAGTCTCGCCAACAACGTGACATCTTTCTCCCTTGATTACAACAGCCGTCTTGGAGAAAGGGCACACAACCAGTTCCTTGCAACTTATTCGTTCATTGACGATACCCGCTCAACCACTTCCAGCGAATTCCCCCATATCGACATCCTGGACGGAACTGCTGATACCAACGGAACTATCCTGCCGTACATATCTGCGGGTTACGAGTTGTTCTCATACCACAACGGAGTTCAGAACAAGATCCTCACCATCAAGGACGATTTTTCATATGACCTGGGAACCCACCACATCCTTGCCGGCCTCAGTTTCGAGCATCAGACTGCCGACAACTCCTTCCTTCGTAACGGAACCGGTTACTATCGTTACAAGTCAATGGATGACTTCCTCAATCAGCGTGCACCTGAGACAGTTGCCCTCACCTATGGATACAACGGCAATATGAGCCCTACCTCCCAGGTTACCTTCAACCAGTACGGACTCTATCTGCAGGATGAGTGGGACGTAACTCCCAAGTTCAAGCTCACTTACGGAACCCGTTTCGACTTGCTTGCCTTCAACGAAAAGGACATCATGACCAACAACGCCATCAAGGCTTACGATTTCGGTGGAAAGCATATCGATACCGGCAAGTGGCCTGAGTCCAACGTGATGGTATCTCCTCGTATAGGATTCGTCTATGACGTATTCGGAGACAACAGCCTCAAGGTCCGTGGCGGAACCGGTCTCTTCACCGGACGTCTCCCTCTGGTGTTCTTCACCAACATGCCTGCAAACTCCAATATGATCCAGAACACTTCCAGCATAACCACTACCTGGAAGGGTAAGGAAGGAACACCCGATGCTCTTCTTGCAAGTTTCGCCGGTCCTATGTATACCAATACCGCAGATCTGCTTGACAAGCTGAATTCTCTGGATCCTAACAAATTCCCTAAGGAGATTACTCCGGATAAGGGCGCTGTAGGATCAGAAGTGGATGCAGTGGATCCCAAGTTCAAGATGCCTATGGTTGCCAAGGTTTCACTCGGCGTTGACTATCAGCTGCCGGTTGAATTCCCTCTTACCGTCACACTTGAAGGTTCTTTCACCAAGACCATCCACGGTTTGATGCTGTCCAACTACAACATCAAGTCTCCCGACACCTGGGACCGTATGCCCGGTGTTGACAACAGGTACATCTATCCTGAAGATTACAAGTACTACAAGGCGAGCAAGCAATCTGCCCTGAAAGACGCATATGTCCTTATCAATACTGATCAGGGATATGGTTACACTGGTAACATCACCATCAACGCACAGCCTATTCCAAGCCTCAGCTTGATGGCAGCATACACTCTTACAGAGTCCAAGGAACTTACCGGTATGCCCGGCAGCCAGGCTTCTTCTACCTTCAGCAACCTCTATACTGTGAACGGAGCCCAGTTCGCCACTCTCCAGAGGTCTCAGTACGTAGATCCTCACCGCGTGATTGCCACCGCTACCTGGACCAACAGGACCCGCAGCGGATTCGACACCCACGTTTCCCTTATGTATGAAGGCTACAACGCAGGACACTGGTCATACATCTTTGATTCAGACATTAACGGTGACGGTACTGCATACGACCTCATCTACATCCCTAAGACACCGGACGAGCTCACCTGGGCTTCCGTCGATGACATGCAGGCATTCTGGAATTATGTTCAGCAGGACAAGTATCTCCTTAGCCACAAGGGCCAGTATGCAGAGGCTTATTCAGCTCTCGGCCCCTGGACTCACAACATAGACCTCCGTGTCGCTCAGGACCTTACACTCAAGATCAAGAAGACCACTCACAAGCTTCAGCTTTCAGTGGACCTCATCAACCTTCCCAACCTCCTGAATCCCAAGTGGGGCATTCCTCAGACTATGGCAGCCAACAGCGGAAAGATCCTCCACTGCACCAATGCAGAGGACATCAGCTCTACAGTGGCTCCTATCTACTCATTCAGCGGCAATTCATCCAAGTCATGGATGCGTACCGATTCAATCTACCAGACCTGGCACATCCAGTTCGGTATAAAGTATATGTTCAACTAATAAAAGGGAAGAGTAATCATGAAACGTATTTTTACAGCTATTCTCGCACTCGCGACCGGTATCGCGCTTCTC
>JAFRXC010000034.1 GCA_017437825.1 Bacteroidales bacterium | reverse complement strand
AGGCACCCGGGTTCTGCAAGCGAAGCGCAGCAGGTTCCGGCATTCCCCCTGAAAGGGGGATGTCGCGAAGCGACAGGGGGTTGGAATGTACCAGAAAGCCCTGAGGGATTTCCTCAGGGCTTTCTGGTCCTGGGTAGGAGAATCGAACTCCTATTGCAAGATTGAGACTCTTGAGTACTAACCGTTATACGAACCCAGCGTTTGGTTTGGACTGCAAAGATATGCAAAAATTTTTTCTCTCCAAATAATTTCGGGCCCTACGACTTCAAGAAGCAGAAAAATACTGCTAAAATGATGAATACGAACGAAACTATATGGTTCCAATGGATCGGCTGACTCTTGAAGAAAAAGGCGCAGATTATGGTGAAGACCGTGAGCGACACGCACTCCTGGATAATCTTCAACTGCATCAGGCTGAACGGTCCCCCGTTTATGTTAGAGCCGATACGGTTGGCGGGTACCATCACCAGATATTCCAGAAGGGCGACTCCCCAGGACATTAGTATGATCACTATGAGCGGCCAGCCGTCGGATATGTGCATTTCAGATAGTTTCAACTGCCCGTACCAGGCAATTGTCATAAAGATGTTGGATACGACCAGCAAGAGTATGGTCCAGAGTCCCTGAAGGTTCATAATTAAAAATTTCGGCCGCGAATTTACTAATTTTTAGTAATTTTGGAACATATGACACTGATTAAATCCATATCCGGAATCCGAGGAACTATAGGCGGTCCCGCAGGCAGCGGACTCACGCCTTTCGACATAGTAAAATATACCTGCGCATACTGCGAGATACTCCGTAAGAGAAGGCCTCACGATGGCCGCTACAAGGTGGTCGTCGGAAAGGACGCCCGCATCTCCGGCAAGATGGTGGAAGACCTGGTCTGCGGCACTATCACTGCCTGTGGAATCGACGTGATCAAGGCCGGAAAGGCCAGCACGCCAACCACTGAGATGGCCGTTGTATTCTCCGGCGCGGACGGAGGCATAATCCTCACCGCAAGTCACAACCCCAAGGAGTGGAACGCTCTCAAGCTCCTCAACGAGAAGGGAGAATTCCTCAACGCGGAAGAAGGCCAGGCAATACTGGACTGCGCAGAGAAAGGAGAATTCAACTTCGCTCCCGTTGACCAGCTGGGAAAGATTGAAAGACGCGGCTTCACAGAAGACCACATAGCCGCAGTGCTGGCTCTTCCTCAGGTGGATATCGAGGCCGTCCGCGCAGCGGGCTTCACCGTGGTGCTGGACGCAATCAACAGCGTAGGCAACATAATAATGCCCAAGCTCCTGCAGATGATGGGAGTACGGTGCATCAAGATAAACGGAGAGCCCAACGGCAACTTCGCGCACAATCCCGAGCCGCTTCCTAAGAATCTCATCGGCCTCAGCAACGCCGTGGTCAAGCACAAGGCGGACCTGGGCATCAGCGTAGACCCCGACGTGGACCGCCTGGCATTCATCTGCGAAAACGGAGATCCATTCGTGGAGGAATATACCCTGGTGAGCGTGGCCGACTACCTCCTCTCACTCGCTGAAGCCCAGGGGCAGAAGAACCTCAGCACGGTGTCCAACCTGTCGTCCTCACGCGCGCTGCGTGACGTCACGGAGGCTCACGGAGGCACTTACTACGCATCGGCCGTAGGCGAGGTGAACGTGACCACCAAGATGCACGAGGTGGGAGCCCTGATAGGAGGCGAAGGCAACGGAGGCGTAATCTTCCCCGCCCTGCACTGCGGACGCGACGCAATGGTGGGAACCGCCCTGTTCCTGAGTAACCTGGCGCATAAGAAGATGACTGCAAGCCAGTACAAGGCAACCCTGCCGCAGTACCACATCTCCAAGAACAGGATAGACCTGGACCGTCCCGAACTGGTGGACACCATACTGGAAGAAATCAAGAAGAAGTTCGCTTCTGAAAAGATAAATACCGTGGACGGAGTGCGCATAGACTTCGAAAGCCGCAAGCAGTGGGTGCACCTGCGCAAATCCAACACGGAGCCTATCATCAGGGTTTATGCCGAGGCTCAGACCGAAGCTCAGGCAGACGCCCTGGCCGCACAGATAGTAACAATTGCAAAAGAGATATTGAATGTTTAGTTTCAGGACAACTCCCATCGAGGACCAGCTGGACAAGGCCTTGATGAACGGCAACGTGGGCGTATTCTGCTCGCAGAACTGCTGGGACCCCGCCGGCGGGAGGTACCTGTACGACATTTTCCGCCAGAGAGGCAACCTTAAGGCGCTTTTCCTGCCCAACGAGCCCGAGCTAGGAGAATGGGAGTCCCACATAGAATTCGACGTAGACCAGATTGCCGGCCTCAACGCAATAGTAGTCGAAATCCAGGACAGCGGAACGCGCTACTGCAGCCATACCCTTGACGTACTGCGCCTTATGACGGCGATGAACGCCCTCGGAGAGGATGCTCCGGCGCTTTACATCGTGGACCACGTGAACCCTGCCGGCAGAATCGTAGAGGGCACAATGCCCGCCGTGGGGGCCGATATGTTCACGCCAAAGGTTGCGCACCGCCACGGCCTCACCCTGGGAGAACTCTGCCACCTGTATCACAACGAGATAGGCGCCACATACGCCCTGCACGTGATTTCTGCGGCGCTCAACGCTGCAGGCAGGGTGCTGATGCCGTGGAGCATTCCCCCGCAGGGGAATCTCCCCGGGATGTTCAGCGCCCAGCTCTCCAGCGGCGGCGCCTTCTGGGAGGGCACCTCAGTAACCCCGGGCCTGGGCACAGCCCGCCCCTACGAGTACATCGGCGCCCCCTGGCTGTCCCTTCGCGACGACATTCCGCAGGCGGACGGAGCCGTGATGCGCCCCTGTACCTTCTCCCCCGTCTCCGGCAAGTACGCCGGGGAGAAATGCTTCGGCTGGCAGATAATACTGGTTCCCGGAGAGGAATACCACTCCATACTGCATACCCTCCAGCTGATGAAGTTCTTCCAGGAGCATTATTCTTCGTTCACTGTGGGCGAAGAGACCTACGCCAGGATCGCAGACCCCGTAATCGAGGCGTTCCTTAAAGGTGAGATTACATTCGACATTGTGCGGGAGCACGTTAAGCTGGAAGAGCAGAAGTGGATCAGAAAGGCCAAAAGATATGTTTTATATGAAGATTCTCCTTGCAGAATCAAATAAAATTACTACATTTGCGCCCACGATTCAAAAACACTAGTGAAATGAAAAAAGGAATCCATCCCGAAACCTACCGTCTTGTAGCTTTCAAGGATATGTCAAACGAAGATGTATTCATCACCCGCTCCTGCGCCAACACAAAGGAGAAGATCACCATCGACGGTGTTGAGTACCCCCTCGTAAAGGTGGAGATTTCCAATACCTCCCATCCTTTCTACACTGGCAAAGTCAAGATTGTCGATACTGCCGGTCGTGTTGATAAATTCTATCAGAGATACAAGTCAAGGCAGAAATAATTATTTGTGCCTTAATAGGATATTAAAGGTCTGGAACAAGGTTTCAGACCTTTTTTTTGTATATTTGCCTCACCAAACGTAAAGAGATGAAAACTGGAGCTAAAATAATAACCATCGTCAGCGTACTGGCTGCGCTCGCCCTGGCTGCATTTATCTACATCAAGTTCTTCTTCGTCCTTGGAGAAGGCGTCAAGGCAGGAGAGTTGAATCAGATAGTTTACAAAGGATGGGTCTGGAAAACCTATGAAGGACGCCTCATCCAGGCCGGCTTCAAGGGAGCCAAAGGCGGCGGATCCATTCAGTCCAACGAGTTCAACTTCTCGGTAGTGGACGAGGCGGTTGCCGACTCCCTGATGAGATGCAGCGGAAAACTCGTGGAACTCAGGTACAAGGAGTACAATGGAAAACTCCCCTGGCGCGGTATGCAAAAGTACATAGTAACGGAAATCCTTTCCGTCAGCCAGAGCGACATCGGAAACACTATCCCCATAGTAGGAGGAGAAGGAGGAGAATAATATGAGAAGGACACTGCTTCTTTGCTGCGCATTTTTGCCGTTGCTGCTGAATGCGCAGTCTTTTAATGTGCTGGACACGCATCCGGCACAGGACTCAGGCAAGATGATAAGCCAGGAGGCTGCCAACGGTTACCAGGTGAGCCTGGCCCCGGAACGCTACCGCGATGACGTTCCTGAGATGAAAAAGCCGGCTTCTCCAAAATACAAGGCTGAAGCCCGCGAGCAGAGCCTGTTCTACACGGGAGAGGACGGCATTGAGCACATCATCGCCATAAGCGAGAACAGCCAGATCACATACGGCCAGAGTGTAAGCCGCAACGAGTTCGGCATAAACGGCGGCATCTTCTGGTCTCCCAACCAGAAGAAACTCGCCTTCTACCGCAAGGACGAGAGCCGCGTGACGGACTTCCCCCTCCTGGACATCAACACCCGCACGGGAGAACTCAGGACCATCAAATACCCCATGAACGGAATGGCCTCAGAGCTTGTTACCCTTGGAATATACGACGTGGCCACCAGCCGCACCGTCTACGCCCAGGTGGATGACTTCACGGAGGAGCGTTACCTCACCAATATCAGCTGGAGCCCTGACGACAAGTATGTCTTCATCCAGGTCCTGGACCGCAGCCAGCACCATATGAGGCTCAATATGTATGATGCCTCCGACGGCTCCTACGTAAAAACCCTTCTCACGGAAGACAACGACCAGTGGGTGGAACCTCTGGACCCGCTATATTTCATAAAAGGAACTTATCAGTTCATTTACCGCACTGACAACCGCGACGGCTACAGGAACCTCTATCTCTGCGACACGCTGGGAACTGTCACCCGAATAACCCCGGTAGACGCAGACGTGGAATACATTGCCAACGACGGCCGATACCTGTACTACACCTCGGCTGAGATCTCCCCCGTCGAGAACCATCTCTTCCGCCTGGACCTCAAGAAAAAGGACGGCAAACCCCAGCGCCTTACCACGGGCCGAGGCTGGCACTCAATAACAATGAGTTCCGACTGCAAGTACTTTGTGGACAACTACTCCAGCTTCAACGTCCCCGCAATATGCGACCTCCGCTCAGCTGACGGCAAGCTGGTACGCAACCTGCTCACCGCCAAAGACCCTCTTGCCGATTACCTGACAGGCAAGGTTGAGTTCGGAACGGTCAAGAGCGCTGACGGGCAGTACGACAACTACTACCGCCTTTTCTACCCCGCCAACTTCGACCCTTCAAAGAAGTACCCGGTAATCCTCTATGTTTACGGAGGTCCTCATTCCCAAATGGTTACAGACACTTGGCTGGGCAGCATACGCATGTGGGAGATGTATATGGCCCAGAGAGGCTACATTGTTTACGTCCAGGACAACAGGGGCACGCAGAACCGTGGAGCCGCCTTCGAGAAGGCCATAAACAGGCAGTGCGGACAGGCCGAGATGGCTGACCAGATGGTGGGTGTCAACCTCCTCAAATCCCTTCCGTATGTAGATTCTTCACGCATAGGCGTGCACGGATGGAGCTACGGCGGGTTTATGACAATATCCCTGGTTACCAACTATCCTGACACTTTCAAGGTAGGAGTGGCCGGAGGCCCGGTGATAGACTGGAAATGGTACGAGATAATGTACGGAGAGCGCTATATGGACAACCCTGACACTAACCCCGATGGTTTTGCAAAGACCTCACTCATTAACAAGGCCACTAAACTGAAGGCAAAACTCCTCATCTGCCAGGGTGCCGTCGACAACACTGTCGTCTGGGAACACAGCCTCAGCTTCATCCAGGAATGCATATCCAACAACATTCCGGTGGATTACTTCCCCTATCCGATGGCAGAGCACAACATGAGGGGCATCGAAAGGGTACACCTGTACCAGAAGATCTCCGATTATTTCGACAATTTCCTCTAGAGAAGTTTCTCGCGCAGACGCTCGATCATATCGTGAGTCATAGACTCCAGGTTATAGGACGGCGTCCAGCCCCACTCCTTGCGGGCGCAGACATCGTCCATCTTGTTTGGCCAGGAGTCGGCGATGGCCTGACGGACGGGATCCACCTCGTAGCGCATCTTGAAATCCGGAATCTCGGCGCAGATGGCCTTGTAAAGGCCTTCGGGATCGAAGCTCATAGAGGCGATGTTGAAGGAATTGCGGTGATGCAGATACCTGGGACGGGCTTCCATAAGGTTTACGGCGGCCTTTAGGGCGTCAGGCATATACATCATATCCATATAGGTTCCGTAGGCGATGGGGCATACGAATTCCTCTCCCCTTACTGCGGCATAGTACATTTCCACAGCGTAATCCGTGGTGCCTCCGCCCGGAAGGGTCTTGTATGAAATGAGGCCAGGGAAACGCACGGAACGGGTGTCAACTCCATATTTCTCGAAGTAATAGTCGCTGAGGAGTTCAGTGGCCACCTTTGTGACACCGTACATTGATGTAGGCCTCTGGATAGTGTCCTGCGGGGTGTTGTCGCGCGGAGTGTCCGGTCCGAATGAACCTATGGAAGAAGGGGTGAATACTGCGCAGTGCTTCTCACGTGCGATTTCCAGCACGTTGAGCAGGCCGTTCATCTGGATGTCCCAGGCCTTGAGAGGGTAACGCTCGGCCGTTGCGGAAAGAAGGGCTGCCAGGTTGTAGATTGTGTCTATGTCGTATTTGTCTACGATCTCGGCAATCTGATGTGCAATGCATACGTTGGCATATTCCGCGGGGCCGCTCTCCAGCAGATCTCCTTTTGGCTCCGCTCCCGGGATGTAACCTGCTACCACGGTGCCGTTGGAATACTCCTTCCTGAGTTTCATAGTAAGTTCGGAACCAATCTGGCCCGTAGAACCTATCACTAATATATTTTTCATTATTGCTATCTATTTAAAAGCAAAAATAATTATATTTGGGAAAATATGTAAGCAATATGTACGGAAAATATCAGAAATTCTTACAGGAACAACTTCAGGCGATAGAAAGCGCCGGCCTGTACAAGCGTGAACGAAACATCTGCTCCGCCCAGGGAGCTGAAATCATTCTCCAAGACGGTTCAAAAGCACTTAATTTCTGTGCAAACAACTATCTTGGCCTTGCCGACTCGCCACGGCTCATCCAGGCCGCAAAGAAGGCTATGGACGAGCGCGGTTACGGTATGTCTTCCGTACGCTTCATTTGCGGAACGCAGGACCTCCACAAACAGTTGGAGAAGGCTGTGGCAGACTACTTCCACACTGAGGATACTATCCTGTACGCAGCCTGTTTCGACGCCAACGGAGGCGTTTTCGAGCCCCTTTTCACAGCGGAGGACGCCATCATCTCGGATTCCCTCAACCACGCCTCCATCATAGACGGCGTACGCCTGTGCAAGGCTGTGCGCTACCGCTACGCCAACGCAGACATGGCAGACCTGGAGCGCTGCCTCAAGGAGGCGCAGGCCCAGAGGTTCCGCATCATCGTCACCGACGGAGTATTCTCTATGGACGGAAACGTCGCCCCTATGGACAAGATCTGCGACCTCGCAGAGAAGTACGACGCCCTTGTGATGGTTGACGAAAGCCATTCCGCTGGAGTGGTGGGACGCACCGGACACGGCGTTGCGGAGCACTTCGGCTGCTACGGCCGCATTGACATCCACACCGGCACCCTCGGAAAAGCCTTCGGAGGCGCTGTAGGCGGATTCACCACCGGAAGGAAGGAGATAATAGACATGCTCCGCCAGCGCAGCCGTCCCTACCTCTTCTCCAATTCCCTGCCCCCTATGATCGTAGCCGCAGGCATAGAGCTCTTCAAGATGATGGAGGAAAGCGACGAGCTCCACACGAAGCTTCAGCAGAACGTGGACTACTTCCGCGACAAGATGCTGGCCGCCGGCTTCGACATAAAGCCCACCCAGTCCGCCAT
Source organism: Bacteroidales bacterium (assembly GCA_017437825.1). GTDB lineage: Bacteria > Bacteroidota > Bacteroidia > Bacteroidales > UBA932 > Cryptobacteroides. Next base: position 23,431 of record JAFRXC010000034.1, on the reverse strand, counting down.
CTGCGCCGTGATGCTGTACGACGCTCCCCTGAGCCAGAAATTCGCAGCCGAAATGGCAAAGGAAGGAATCTTCGTAACGGGATTCTACTATCCGGTAGTACCTCAGGGACAGGCAAGGATACGCGTACAAATGTCAGCCGCCCATACAAGAGAGCATCTTGACAGGGCGGTCGAAGCGTTTATTAAAGTAGGACAGAGACTTAAAGTGCTCTGAACTTGTCTACGCTGATGCGCTTGGGGGTAATCTTGATTATCCCCTTTACTGCTTCCAGCACCTTGTTGTCCTCAACCTGCTCGATAACGCGGTTGAACTGTTTCTCGTCAGTGAGCACGTTCTTGGCTGACTCCTTGATTATGTCATCCGGAACCCCGCCCATTCCGTACATTGCGTACTGGTACCTCACGTAGGACTCTGCAGCCTCCTGGAGATCTTTCTGCTCAATCTTGAGACCCATCGTGTCCATAAGGTGCCCGCGTACGAGCTGCCACTTGTAGTCCTGGAGGAATGCCGGGAACTCTTTCTCTATGGTCTGCTCGTCAACCTTGTCCTTGTTCATCAGGGTAAGCCACCTCTTGAGGAACTCTTCAGGAAGGGTAAGGCCGGCTTTCTCCACAAGATAGTCCCTGATGTCCTTTGACAGGCGGTATGCAGCCTCCTGTTTGTAGTTGTTCTTGAGATATTCTACAACCTCGTCCTCGAGTTCTTCGTCGGTCTTGTCCTTCTTGCTCTCGTCATACTTGCGGAGGTTGTCCTTCATCTCCTTCTTTGCCTTCTCAGTAACGGTGATGGTGTACTCGTTGACGGTATCGTCCTTGGTCACCTCCAGCTTTACAGGAGGATTTACTGCCATGTCGAATACGAACTGGAAGTCCTTGCCGTCTTCCCAGTCGACCTCTTTCTGGTTCTTACCGGTGATAGGCTCGCCGATGATGTTAAGGGAGTTGTCCTTGATGAACTTGTCAAGCTGCTCTCCAATTATGTCGTTAACGGCATCTACGAGGGCGTTCTGGCCGTATACCCTCTCTATGAGAGACATGGGCACCATTCCTTTGCGGAAGCCCTTGAATTCGGCCGTTTTACGGCGTTCTGCGAGTTTTTTCTTCTTGATGGGGGCGTAATCCTGCGCCTCTACATCCAATACGAGTTCCAAGTTAAGGTCGTCAATCTGGTTTTTAGTTACATTCATATTATAATCGTTTATTATTTCTTGCGTTTGGGATAGACCACTCTCTCGTGGTACATCTGGGCCAGGTAGGTCTTGAGCTCATTCTTGATGGCGTTGATCTCCTTGATGGAAATGTTGGCCTGCTCCAGCTGGCCCTGGCTCAACTTGAGGGCGTAGATGTTCTCCACGAGTTCCGAATAGGCCTCGGGCGTGTTCTCTTTGAGAGTCCTGGATGCAGCCTCGACGGAGTCGCAGAGCATCAGGATCACCTGCTCCTTGGTTTTAGGCTTTTCGCCGTGGTAGGAGAACGGGGCCGTATTCTCAGGATCGCCGCCATCTTCTACATACTTGTGATAGAAGAAGGACGTTATGGTTGTGCCGTGGTGAGTCAGGATGAACTTCTTGATTATCTGGGGCAGACGGTACTGATCTGCCAGCTCAAGTCCGTCGTCCACGTGCTTGATGATGTCTGCGGCGCTTTGGACAGGAGTGAGGCCAGCGTGGTAACCTTTGTCTGAGGAATTTGGCTGGATTGTCTCGTTCTCAATGAAGCAGAGGGGGTTCTGCATCTTGCCTATGTCGTGGTACAGGGCTCCTGCCCTGACAAGGGCCACGTTGGCTCCGATGGACCTGGCGGCGGTGTCTGCCATATTCATAACGTGGAGGCAATGCTGGAAGGTGCCGGGGGCCTTGCTCTCCAGCAGGCGGAGAAGCTTGTTGTCAGTGTCGGCGAGTTCTTCGAGTCTGGACTGGGAAACCAGGTTGAACAGGCGCTCGAACAGGTATGTGAGAGGATATCCTGCTACTGACAGGGCGGAACCGATGAACAGCAGGCCCACTATGCGCAGCGGATGTCCGCTTACCGCCTCGGTAAGCTTGAAGCCCGCGTATGTCAGCGACAGTATTGCAAAGGTTATCAATGCCAGCAGGAACATCTTCCAACCCTTTCCGAGATTGTCGTACAGATAAATGGCGACTAAACCGGCTAGCAGGAACATCACGTACAGGATGTCTCCGTCATTTGCAAAGATCAGCAGGGGCAGCAGCGATATGGAATATATGGCCGCTGAGAACTTCTTGTCATAGAAAGCCCTGAGGCTCAATGCGCTTATAGTAAACGGAACCACGTAGAACCAGCTCTGGGCAGACGCCCTTACAAGGAGCATAGGTACTGCGCTGGTGACGCAGAAAAGGGTCAGGATGAAATAAATCTGGTTCTTATGCTGGAACAGGCCGGGCCTTGCTATAGTTATGGTCAGCAGGAGGAACAGCACAAGGGCAAGGCCAAGGATAATATTACCGAGCCACAAAGATACGCGGGGACCGTTGTAGCCTACGTTGGCCTCGTACTCTTTCTTGTAGGAATCCAGCATCTGGGCAATCTCTGAGGTGACAATCTCACCGTTTGAGACTATCAGGGTGCCGGAGGACACATAGCCCTGGGTGGGAGAGATGTCTCTCTTGTTCTCTGCCTGGAGCAGTTCGGTTGTCTGCTCGTCGTAAATCAGGTTTGGAACTATGAGGTCGTGGATGTCCAGCCTGCGGAACAGGGAATCCACGTTCAGGTTGGGGAATTGCTCAGTGACGTCAGCCTGCAGCTTTGCCCTGGCTTCGGACTGCTTGTAGATCTCGGAAATGGGATACTTGGCAGCTCTCTTTTCCTTCTGGATGTAGAGGACTTCCACCGAAGAATGCCTGTCCACCTGGACTCCCCTGTCGGAGACCACTCCCTGGGAATAGATTTTCCTGATGTCGGAAACCACGAAGTTCTTCACCGTGTTCAAAGGCCCGAACGACATACCCTGGGCTGTGCGGATGCTGTTGTTCACTACGTCCTCCGAGAACCTGTAATATGGCACCGAATACGAATCGTTTGACAGCATCTCGTCTCGTAACTGGCTCTCTGTCTTATAGATAGGAAAGTCGAACTGGGCTATCAGAGCCTCGTATTTCCAAGGTGAGCCGCGACGGTAGTCATAATTGAACTTAGCAGCCCTCGGCATCAGGAGCACGAGAACTGCCAGTACAAGTATGAACGGAAGAAAGAACTTCAGTCTTTCCGGCAGGGTTATTTTATGCATCAATATTTGCGTAATGTGCGTTATCTTCTATAAACTGGCGGCGTGGCGGGACGTCGTCTCCCATAAGCATCGAGAAGGTCCTTTCTGCCTGGGCGGCATTCTCTATGGTAATCTGGCGAAGGCGCCTGTTCTCAGGATTCATAGTGGTATCCCAGAGTTGCTGGTCGCTCATTTCACCGAGACCTTTGTACCTCTGAACGGTATAGCCCTTATCGGAGCCCCTGCCCAGACGGAGGGCGGCCTCGTCGCGCTGCTCGTCGGTCCAGCAGTAAACCTCTTCCTTGCCTTTCTTAACCAGGTACAGAGGCGGAGTGGCAAGATATACGTAACCGTTCTTGATAAGGTCGAACATATAGCGGAAGAAGAACGTGAGGATGAGGCAGGCAATGTGGCTTCCGTCCACATCGGCATCGGTCATAATGACTACCTTGTGATAACGGAGCTTGCTGAGGTCCATATGCTTCTCTCCTGTCTCGTCTTCCACGGCCACTGAAACTCCGAGAGCAGTGTAGATATTGCGGATTTCTTCGCTCTCGAAAGCCCTTCCGGCCACAGCCTTCTCTACGTTCAGGATCTTTCCGCGGAGCGGAAGGATGGCCTGGTAGCGACGGTCGCGGCCCTGCTTGGCGGTGCCGCCTGCGGAGTCTCCCTCCACCAGGAATATCTCGCACTTCTCAGGGTCTTTCTCCGAGCAGTCTGCCAGTTTGCCCGGCATTCCGGCTCCTGACATCACGGTCTTGCGCTGAACCATCTCGCGTGCCTTGCGCGCGGCGTCGCGCGCGGTTGCCGCGAGTACCACTTTCTCCACTATGAGACGGCCTATCTTGGGGGTTTCCTCAAGGAAGTTGTCCATAGCCTCGGCCGTAGCCTGTGAAACCATCGAGGTAACCTCGGTGTTGCCCAGCTTGGTCTTTGTCTGACCCTCGAACTGAGGCTCGGCCACCTTCACTGAAACAACTGCGGTAAGACCCTCGAGGAAGTCTCCCTGCTTGAGGTCTCCCTTGTATTTCTCCAGCAGTTTGTTACGCTCTGCATAGTTCTTAAGGGCTCTGGTAAGTCCCATCTTGAAACCCTGGAGGTGGGTTCCTCCCTCTATGGTGTTGATGTTGTTTACGTAAGAGTAGATCTTCTCGTTGTAGCCGGTGTTGTACTGCAGGGCTATGTCAATGGGAATGACCCTGTCAGTGGTGACGCAGATGGGGTTCTCCGTGAGGGTGTCAGCCCCGGCGTCAAGGTACTCGATGAATTCCTGGAGGCCTTTCTCGGAGTAGAATTCCTCTGAGCGGGGAACGCCATCTATCTCGTTGCGGAGGTCTGTCAGGACAATCTTGATGCCCTTGTTAAGGAACGACAGCTCACGCAGACGCGCAGCCAGGGTGTCGTACTTGTATTCTGTAGTCTGGACGAAGATGGTGGGGTCCGGATGGAAGGTGATGATTGTTCCGGTGTCATCGCACTCCCCTATCACTTCTACCTCCGAAATGGGTTTTCCCTTGGAGTATTTCTGGCAGAATATCTTGCCCTCGCGGTGAACTTCTGCAACCAGCAGGTCTGAAAGAGCGTTCACGCAGGATACGCCCACTCCGTGGAGTCCACCTGAAACCTTGTAACTGTTCTTGCTGAACTTTCCACCTGCGTGGAGCACGGTGAGAACCACCTCCAGGGCGGAGCGCTGCTCCTTCTCGTGAAGGCCCGTAGGGATGCCTCGGCCGTTGTCCTGGACACGGATGGAATTGTCCTTATTGATGGTGACGAGGATGGTGTCGCAGAAGCCGGCCATGGCCTCGTCAATACTGTTGTCTACTACTTCGTAAACCAGGTGGTGCAAGCCTCTTTCGGATATGTCTCCGATGTACATTGAAGGTCTTTTCCTTACTGCCTCGAGGCCTTCCAGCACCTGTATGCTGGACGCGGAATACTGTTCTTCCGCAATTTTCATCTCTTCTTTCTCTACCATATTTGTTGTTGCCGTAAACTGGATAAATTTACGAAAAAATCCTTAGAAATTAAAGCAAATTCCGCCTGTTACAAACACTCCGTCATACGCGTGTCCGAGTATTCTCTGGACGTTGTTGTTGAGCAGGTTGTTCACCCTTGCCCAGAGAGAGAAACTGTCTGAGAAATCGAAACGAGCGTTGAATCCGAGGTCTATGTAAGATGGAATGATAACCTTGTTGAACGTATCGGCGTGAATGCCTGACAGGAAGTATCCTTCCCTTTCGGAAGAGTACTCTGCTGAGGCTCCAAAGAAAAGCCTGTGGTTGGCATTGTATGTTATTGAACCGACTGCAGACCATTTGGAAGGAAGAATTCCGGAATAAGCCTCCTGGGTCATCGGCTTGGTGCCGCGCAGTTTTCCGGACAGGTCTATGTTTATCCTGGCGGAATTCCATTTGAGGTCTGCCTGGACATATTTCTGTGAATAGTTCAGGTAGCCGAAGCCGTTGAACACCCTGGAATTCTCTATTAGGTTGTCTACGTAGAACGACTCGATGCGTCCGTTTTCATATGTGGCGAATCCTCCGATAAGGTCTGCCTGGAAATTGGGAAGTCCTAAGCGGAATCCAGCGGAACTGTTGAACTTCTCCACGCTGTTGTCCATTATGGGGCCGAACAGCAGGAAGTATGTCGGCTTGAAGAAGCGGTTGCTCTCGACCAGCTGTCCGTATGCGCCCAGGTTGTTTCCTCCGGTCACCTTCACGAATGCGTCCAACTTACGCTCTACAAGTTTGTAGGAGAACTCCACGTCCGGGAACAGATAACCTGAAGGGTGCTTGAAATTGCGGAACGACTCCTTGTCATCTGCCTTGTTGGGATGGTCGAAAGAGAACAGGTACGCCATCTTGAGACCCAGTTTCAGATATGAGCGGCTGTACTCCCAGATGAACTGAGGGATGGCATATATTTCGGCCGCGCCGCAATTGAGTATGTTGGAGTTGTTGTCAGCTGTGGAGACGTAGTTGAATCCGATTTCAGCACCTACGCGCATAGAATTGAACAGCTCGTAATGAGCGGCTCCGGTGAGAGATGCGTCAATCTCGCTGAGAAGGCGCCATTCATCTCCGTTGTGTATCTGGTCCCATCCGTATGTAAAGCCCACGCCGGCGTTGTAATCCCACTGGGAGGTTGTGGTGGAACTGATTCCGGCATAAACGTCAGCCGCATTGTAAAGACGGCTCTCTATGTTGTCAGAGTTGGTTATTGTCCTGAAATCGGCTTTCAGGAACATTGAAGTGCGGGAATTGTCGTACAGCAGGTCAAGTCCGGCCTGATTGCGGAAATCGTATCCGCTGAAAGATTCGCCGCGCACCAGGTTGTATGCTCCGGTATCAAGGTTCTTGTTGAAGGCGCTGCCGAAATAGGGGCCCCAGAAACCACGCAGCTTGTCATATACGGAGAACTGGAAGTTCTTCTTGAGCCTGGGGCTGAAAACTATGTCCAGTTCAGGATGAAGGGTATATCCTGCACCCGCATTTATGTAAAGTATCTTGTTGGCCTTGGGAGCCGCCTGCGGACGGATGTCCATTGCGTAGGGCTCGAACTCGTATGCTCCCTTGTAGGGCTGGTCGAATACGGAGTAGTCGAACGTCAGGTCGAACCTGTTGAGGGAGTCGGGAACGCTCATCGGGAGGTCTTTCTTGTGAGCCTCAATCGTCTTGCCCTCGTAGTCGTTGGTAACCACTACGGTAGGATTGAAAGTCTGAGCCGCCGCAGCGAGGCCCATTGAAAGGAAGACTGCTATGCTTATATACTTTTTCATAATCTTCTACTGAGTTAACTGGTCAAGTTTTTCCAAACGCATCCTCACACCCTCGGTGACATCGTCGGTTGTTTTTCCTGGAGCAGGCTTGTATCCGTTGAGCACGCTCTCGAAGGTAGCCCTTGCCTGGCGGTAGTTCTCCTGCTCTGCAAAGGAGTCGCCAAGGATTATGTAGGACTTGGCAAGCCAGTAGCCCTGGCCCGGAGCCTTCTCTGCGAAGGCGTATACCTGGTCGGGAACTGCTGCGAAGTCTCCCCTGTTGTACAGGTCTTCTATGATCATGTATGCAGCCTCGGCGCCTTCGTTGGTGGAGGGCTGCTGCGCCAGCTGACGGAACAGCTGATATGCATTGTCCCTCTGGGAAGATTCCAGATAGGACTTGGCCTTCACGTACTGGGCCTCCCTGGTAAGGTCGGCATCCTGGTAAGCGGCCGTAAGCGCGTCTGCGCAGCGGATTGCGCCGGCGTAATTCTTAGCCTTGTATGCCGAGCGCATCATTCCCACGTGAGCTGTCTTGATGTTGTTGTCAAGTTTTGCCACGCTAAGCAGAGAACTGTAAGCCTCGAAAGCATCGTTGTACTTCTCCAGTTCATAGGAGATGTCGGAGAAATTGAGTATGGCCGCCTCGGTGAAGGAGTCTGAGGCGGAGGCGTCAGCGACCTTCTTGTAGTAATCCAGGGCTTTCTCCTTGCGGCCGAGGTTCTTGTAGCTCTCGGCCATATAGAAGTTGGCCTGGTGCCTCTTGCTTCCCTGAGGATACTGGGTGAGGTACTTGTCAAGCGAGGTGATGGCCTTCTCGTAGTTCTCTGAAAGGAATATCTGCTCGGCGGAGTTGAAGTAAAGCATCTCCGTCTCTGATTCGGTCTTGTTGAGGGAAGGATTGCCGAGACCTGCCAGGTACAGGATGTACTTGTCTGGCTCTCCCTTTGTCTGATATATTGACTCGATGGCAAGCAGCGCGTCTTCCGAAGAAGAGCTGCCCGGCATCTTCTCCACAACCTCCTTGTAGAGTTCCAGCGCCTTGTCGTAATCTGCCCTGTTGCGGTAGATCATACCCATCTCTATGAGGGCCGCGGCGATGAAGGTGCTGTCGCGGGACTTGTCCCTGAGCAGGGAGAAGCACTCCATTGCGCGATTGTCGTTGCGTGCGGTCACGTAGGAACGTCCCAGCTCATACAGGGCCTCTGAATAGAAGGGAGACGAAGGAGATGCGCTGGTCACCTGGTTAAGGGTGTTGATCTTGGCGTTGTTATCCCCGTTCAGGCCCTGTGCGAGTCCCTTCTGGTAATACGGATAAACGTAGTTTACGTCGGGGAACTCCGTCATAGCCTTCTGGTATGAGTTGATGGCGTTGCGGTAGTCCCTGCGGAGGAAGTCGCAGTCCGCCCTGCGAACCAGGGCGTCCAGGCGGTTGGTTCCGTTGCGGGAGTCTATGAACTTGTCGAACCACTTGGCTGCGTTGGCGTAATCTGATTTCTGGAAATACGCGTAAGCCAGGTCGTAAGGTATCATCTTGCCCTCGTCCTGATTTTCCAGGGCCGAAAGGTTGTAAAGGTCGTTAAGGATCTCGATTGCAGAGTTGTAGTCGTCGGTATAGTAGTAGGACTGGGCCAGCCAGTAACGGGCCAGCTTGTTGAAGTTGTCCTGCTTGTCCGTAAAGAAAGTGGCGGCCCTGAGGCAGGAGATGGCGTCTTTATATGCGCCGCTGGCTATGAGCTGGCGTGCACGGAGGTAATTGGCCTTCATGTAGTTGTTGCGCATGTCGGGGTCGAGGTACTCTATGTGGTCATATGCGTCCACCGCGGCGGCGTAATCCTGGTTTGCCAGGGAGCCCAGCGCAATGTAGTTGTAGAAGAGGTCCTGCTTGCCGCTCTCAGGGAACTTGCTGAGGAACTCCTTGAAGGCGGATGTGTCGTGGTTGATGTCGAAGGCCAGCTTGGCGTAATTGAAGTAGGAATCCTGCTGGATGTCCTTGTCGTATGTCTGCGCGGCGGCCTGTTCAAAAGAAGCCAGGGCCTTTACCTTGTCCTTGGTCTGGATGTAGGAATAGCCCATCTGGTAATTGGCTATCTGACCCAGGGAGTCGGTGCGCATTGTCATCATCGAGAAATTGTCTATGGCGTCTTGATAGTTGCCCAATGCGTACTGGAGGGATCCAGCATAGAAGTAGTCCGAACGGGACATGGTGGCGTTGGAAATGGCGTTGGCGTCGTAGTACTCCTTGGCCTTTCCGGCATTTCCCATCACCAGGTAAGACTCAGAGAGGATGCGGGACAGGTGGGGCTTGCGCTCCAGGGGGCTCTCGGCATATACTGCTTCGCCGTTCTCTATCACGTAGCGGTAATCTTTCTGCATGAAGCGGCACTCCAGCATGTAATAACGGGCATTGAGGGAGAACCTGTCGTCATTGAGGCACTTGGAGAACCAGTTGTAGGCCTCTTCGAAGTTATTGTTGTTGTACTCTATGTAGCCGATGGAATAGCGGCTGGGAGAGGTGTAGTCTGAATAAGGCATCTGCTCCAGTTCGTGGAACTTCTGCAGCGCCTGGGAGTAATTGCCGGTACCGTAGTCGCAATATGCCTTCTTGAAAAGGAGTTCCGTGCGTTCCCTGCGGTCCAGGGAAATGGAGGGCACGTCCGCATACCTTTGGGCGGCCGCCGCATAGGAACCCTCGTCAAAGAGGATATTTCCGTAAAGGTAGTTGATTTCGGGGGTGAGGGTGGAGTTGATGTAACGGCTCTCGTAGTCAGAAAGGAGGCTTTCATATCCGGCCGCCTTGGTCTGGAGGGCGCACAAAACTATATATCCGTCTGCCAAAACATCCGGCTCTTGTCTGGAGAGGTCTTCGAATATGCTCCTTGCCTGAGCATAAAGTCCTCTTTCATAAAGGGTTACGGCATCCTTGAATGTCTTTCCCGGACTCGTTTGGGAAGCGCTTGCCTGCCATCCTCCCAGAAGGAGTGCGGCCAGGGCTGCGGCTATGAATTTCAATCTCATAATTTTTATTCTATATAGGAAACAAATTTACTCATTTTTCTGCTATATTTGTATGTTTCTGAACTAAAAAATACGCCCTTTCAGTATGAAAAATGCGCCTCTTATTTCCATACACGATGCTAACATAATAAATGGCGAGGAAGTGGTCATCTTCGACCTCGACATGGACGTCTACGAGTCTGATTTCGTATATATCGTCGGAAAGGTCGGCACAGGAAAGACATCCATAATCCGTACCATAATAGCAGAGAACCCGCTCAACAGCGGAACAGGTGAAGTCTGCGGCTTCAACCTGGTGGGAATCAAGGAGAAAGACATACCTATGCTGCGCCGCAAGATGGGTGTAGTATTCCAGGATTTCCAGCTTCTGATGGACAGGAGCGTATACGACAACCTGGAGTTCGTGCTCAAGGCCACGGGATGGAAGAACAATGCCGAAATAGACAAGCGCATAGAAGAGGTGCTGCTGGCTGTGGGAATGCAGACAAAGGCCCACAAGATGCCCCATCAGCTGTCCGGAGGAGAGCAGCAGCGCATAGCCATTGCCCGCTCCCTTCTAAACTCTCCCAAGGTGATCATAGCTGACGAGCCCACCGGCAACCTGGACAACGAGACCGCAGACGGCATCATGCAGCTGCTCACCGGAATCAACAAGGAGAAAGGCACCGCAATAGTGATGGTCACCCACAACAAGGGCATTTACGAGAAATATCCCGGCAGGATATTCGTCTGCAAGAACGAGCACTGCCACGCCCTTACTGACTGATGAACCGCAAAGACCGTTTCCACCACATAATAGGCTACTTCCAGGAAAACATGCCCCTGGCGGAAACCGAACTCCACTATCGCAACCCATACGAGCTGCTTGTGGCTGTAATTCTGTCGGCCCAGTGCACAGACAGAAGGGTGAACGCCACCGTCCCTCCCCTTTTCCAGCGCTATCCAAATCCTGAGGCCCTCAGCAAGGCCTCATTCGAGGACGTTCTCGCCCTCATCAAGTCAGTCTCCTACCCCAACAGCAAAGCCCGCCACCTGATTTCTATGGCGGACAAGCTGATGAACGACTTCGGAGGAGAAGTCCCCTCCGACATAGACGACCTGATGTCCCTCCCCGGAGTCGGCCGCAAGACCGCAAACGTCATTGCCTCCATCATATACGACAAGCCAGTGATTGCCGTGGACACCCACGTATTCAGGGTGGCGCACAGGCTTGGACTGAGCAACGGCAAGACGCCGACGGCCGTGGAGAAGGACCTGGAGAGACACATCCCGGAGCATCTCCGGGCGAGGTCTCATCACTGGCTCATCCTCCACGGCCGTTACGTGTGCACGGCGCGCAATCCCAAATGCTATGACTGCGGCTTGATAAACTGGTGCGCAAGCGCCGCTATCTTCTCGTCGGCGTCGTCGCCCTTGGCTCCGAAGTAAAACTTGATCTTGGGCTCCGTTCCGGAGGGGCGCACGCTCACCACGTCACCTGCCTCGTCAAAGAACTGCAGCACGTTGCTCTTGGGCTGTCCTGTCTTCTCAGGCTCAAGATAATCTATTACCTTTGTGACCTTGCTTCCGCACAGCTCTGCAGGCGGATTGCTGCGCATATCGGCCATTATCTGCTGGATCTCCTCAGCACCTGACTTGCCCTTGCGCACGAGAGATGTGAGGGCCTCCTTGCGGTAGCCGTACTGCTTGTATATCTTCTGCATAAGCTGATACAGGGTCATTCCCTGGTCTGCAGCCCAGGCGGCGCATTCAGCAACCATGCTGCAGGCTATCTGGGCGTCCTTGTCGCGCACGAACTGACCTACGTTGAAGCCGTAGCTCTCCTCTCCGCCGCAGATGAACTCTCCGCTGTCCTCGTTGCGCTTCACAACCTCGGCAATGTACTTGAATCCTGTGAGGACATTGTAGACCGGGACTCCGAAGGAATCGCAGATCTCCTTTATAAGCTCTGTGGTAACGATTGTCTTTACGACGTATTTGTTGCCCTTAAGCTTGCCCAGTTCTTTCCAGCGGGAAAGGATGTAGTAGGTAAGCATCGAGGCTGTCTGGTTACCGTTGAAAAGGGTCATATTGCCGTCATTGTCGCGTACTGCGATTCCCATACGGTCTGCATCAGGGTCGGTTGCCATCACAATGTCGGCATTTTCCTTCTCTGCAACCTCTATTGCCATTGTAAGGGCAGCGTGCTCTTCCGGATTGGGAGAAGCCACCGTGGGGAAATCTCCGTCGCTGATATCCTGCTCGGGAACGTGGAACACGTTGTTGAATCCGAGGCGGGCCAGGCACTCGGGTACCAGACGCACGCCGCAGCCGTGAAGCGGTGTATATACGAACTTGAGATCCTTGTGTCTTGCGCAGGCCTCGGGACTGAGAGTCAGGGACAGGATGTCCTTCAGGTACTGCTCGTCAACTTCCTTACCCATTATGTTCAGTTCTCCGCAGCGAAGGCCGCGCTCGAACTTCACCATAGACGGGTCTGTGATCTTTGCTACCTCGGCCACTATGTCTGCATCCACGGGAGCCGTAATCTGGCCTCCGTCGCTCCAGAACACCTTGTATCCGTTGTATTCCTTGGGATTGTGGGAGGCTGTTATCATAATGCCTGCCGTGGCTCCCTTGAGGCGGATGGCATAGCTGAGTTCCGGCGTAGGGCGGATGTTGTCGAAGATATAAACGTCTATTCCGTTCGCAGACATCACGTCAGCCGTGATGCGGGCGAACTCCTTGGAATTGTTCCTGCTGTCATAGGAAATGCATACGCTTATCTTCTCCTGGTCTACGTGGGAGAGAATGTAATTGGCAAGGCCCTGCGTGGCCATTCCCACCGTGTATTTGTTCATACGGTTGGTGCCTACGCCCATTATGCCGCGAAGGCCTCCGGTACCGAATTCAAGATTCCTGTAGAACGCGTCTTCGAAGCCTGCCGGATCATTGTTTCTGAGTTCTATGATCCTGGTCTTGGTCTGCGGGTCGAAGTCTCCCGACAACCAGCTGTTTGCAACATCCAGATAGTTTGCCATAATTGTTCAGTTTCCTATTTAAGTCCAGTATATTATCCTCTTGCAAGTTTGTAAATAGCCTCGATGTCCTCTGTCTTAAGCACCTTGAAGGCACCCTGGGCAGTGGTGTAGTTTCTGGTACACTTGCGGGTCATTTCCTTTATTTCCTCGTCGGTCACTTCCCTGCCTATGAGTTCCTTTATGTTGATTGGCATCCCTATGTGATGGTAGAACCTCTCCATAGCCTCTATTCCCTTGATGGCGGTGCCTTCAGGGTCTGTATAGTCATTGGGGATGTCCATCACCTTGACGGCGAAGCGCACGAAACGACTTACGTTCTCTTTGTAGACGTACCTTGCCCAGCTGGGCCAGATGGCTGCGAGGCTGGCGCCGTGAGTGGCGTTGAACAGTCCGCTGAGCTCGTGCCCGAGCTGATGGGTGGCCCAGTCTCCGGTTACGCCGCAGCCGGTAAGGTCGTTGTGGGCCAGGCTGCCGCCCCACATTATCTGGGCGCGGTGTCGGTAGTCGCAAGGATCCTCAAGCACGGGGAAGACGCTTTCCTTCATTGTGCGGAGAAGGGCCTCGGCCAGTTCCGTGGTAAGGTTCATCTCATCGTCGTGGGTGAAATACCTTTCCATAGTGTGCATCATTATGTCAGTGACGCCGGCCGCTGTCTGGTATGGAGGCAGCGTGAAAGTGCGGCAGGGGTTCATTATGGCGAACTTTGCGCGGCACACGTTGTTGGAATAGCCCAGCTTGACCCAGCCGTCTTCGTTGGTTATTACGCTTGAATCGCTCATCTCGCTTCCGGCGGCAGGGATAGTGAGCACACAGCCAATGGGAAGGGCTTTTTCCGGAGTATACTTCCTGAGATAAACATCCCAGACGTCACCGTCATAAGGAACTCCGTACGCGATGGCCTTGGACGAATCTATCACGCTTCCGCCTCCGACGGCCAGGATGAAGTCAACGCCCTCCTTGCGGCACAGGTCGATTCCCTGATGCACCAGAGAAAGGCGGGGATTGGGCACCACTCCGCCCAGGAGGACGGAATCTACGCCGGCGTCCTTGAGCAAGGCGCAAACTTTGTCCAGGAGGCCTGATTTGACGACGCTTCCGCCACCATAATGGACCAGTACCTGATGGCCGCCGTATTTCTTTACCAAGCCGGCGACCTGTTCTTCAGACTGCTTCCCGAAGACCACTTCGGTTGGAGCGTAATAGACAAAATCCTTCATTTTTCCGCATTAAATATAATGTTACAATATAAGCATTTTTATCTTTGTATCAAAGAATGAAAGACAGTTTCGCGGACATACTGAAAAACTTGGCAGAAGAAGAGGCGTCGCGTATGGACGCCAAAGTTCCGCAGTGGGCTTCGGTCCCCGGAATCATCTGGCCGTCAAGGCTTTCGTCAGAGCAGTGCAGCTCTTCCGATACCGCCCTGCGCAAGGCACGCATAGCGGCCGGGATGGCGGGGCCCCAGGGCTGCGTGGCTGATCTGACCGGAGGCCTGGGCGTGGACTCCTGGGCGTTCTGCCAGGCTGGCTGCCAGGTTCTGTATAATGAGAAGGACGAGGCGTTGTTCCAGGCAGCGCAGCACAATTTCCCGCTGCTGGGAATGACTGACGTCATATTCAGCAACCGGGAACTCAGGCCCGGAGGCGCCGAGACGCTGCTCGGCGGTTTCAAGCCTGACCTCATCTACCTGGACCCCGCCCGCCGCGGCGCCTCCGGCAAGAAAGTCTTCCTGCTTGAAGACTGCTCCCCCGACATCACTGCCCTTAAGGAAGAACTACTTGCAATCTGTCCCCGCATTATGCTGAAGCTCTCCCCTATGGCCGACGCCGCAATGGTCTGCAGCCGCCTTGGCTGCGTGCGTGAGGTTTATATAATGGGAGCCGAAGGCGAATGCAAGGAGCTTCTGTGCGTCCTGGAAAAGGGCTTCTCAGGAGAGCCCAGGACCATCCTGGACAGCGGCGGCGGGCGCCTCGAATTCTTCCCTTCGGAAGAACGCGCCTGCAGCGCTACCTTCCCTGAGTCAGGGAAGAAGTACGGCTGGCTGTTCGTGCCCGGCAGCGCTGCGATGAAAGCAGGCGCCTTCAAACTGTTGTCCCGTAAGTACGGAATGGCCAAACTGGCTCCATCCACCCATCTATATTTCTGCGACTTCCCTGACTCTGAAGCAGCGCAGTTCGGAAAGTACTGGCCAGTCAGCGACATAAGGCTGCTTAACGGCGCCGAAATGAAGCGTACTGGTAAAGAATATCCCAGGTGCGGCGTCACTGCCAGGAACATCCCGATGGACAGCTCTGCCCTGAGAAAGAAAATGGGCTGCGCCGAAGGCGGCGAAGCCCATATATTCGGGGTGGAGATAGCCTGGAATGACGCGCCCGCAGGGCGTTATCTCATCATTTCAAGTTCCTGAGCCAGAACAGTTTGTCAGCCTCCCAGGAATGCGCTCCCTGCGTTCCGGAATAACCGTGCATCCCGTCAGGATATATCATCAGCTCGAACTGCTTTCCATTGTCCTGCAGGGCGGTTATCATCTGCAGGGTGTTCTGGAAATGAACGTTGTCGTCACCGGTGCCGTGAGTGAGCTTGAGCACGCCTGAAGTCATGGATCCTGCGTGGTTGATGGCGCTGGCGTCCCTGTAACCGTCCGGATTGCGTTGGGGAGTATCCATGAACCTTTCGGTGTAATGGGTGTCGTACAGTTTCCAGTCATAAACACCTCCGCCTGCAATTCCGCAGCAGAAAGAATCGCTGTGCTCCAGAAGGAGCATCGTGGTCATAGTACCGCCGAAGGAGAAGCCCTCTATGCCAATCTTGTCGGCTTGGACATAAGGCAGGCTCTTGAGGTAATTGGCCCAGGTTACGGCATCCTCAACAGGCGTTTTAGTGAGGTTCCTGTATATCTGGTCCACACCTGCCCGTCCGTTGTGGCCGGAAGCCCTTACGTCGAATGTGATATGGATTATGTCATTCTCGCTCCACCACTGGTTCTTGGCGCTGGGAGCTCTCCATCGTTCTGTGACGTATTTTGTATCAGGGCCTCCGTAAATCTCGGCGTGTACAGGATATTTGCGGGAAGGGTCGAATGTAAGCGGATAAACTATGTAGGCTTTCATCATAAGCCCGTCAGAAGCCGGGATGCTGATGGTGCTGGCCAACGCGTACTTTGAAGCGTCGAAGTCAGGCCCCGCGGCATCCGCCACCTTGAAGGCGCTGCGGGCCGCCCTGGCATCGTTGCGACGGCCTGGCACCTGTGCCTGCCTGCGTGCCTTCCAGGCCTGCGGGGCGCGGGCCGTCTCGTATATCCACAGCTGGTCAGGAACGGTGAATGACGATACACTGCATACGAAGAACTTCCCGTCCGGGGAGAAACTGACCGAGGACACGTTCAGGTCGGGGTCTGTCAGGGCCGATATCTGCCCTTCCTTGTCCACCTTGTACAAGGTGAACCTGGTGGTGGCGTCCCTGCGGGCCAGGAAATAGACGTCGCCCTTCTTCTCGTCCACCCTCACCAGGGAGACATCCCAGTTGGGGCCGTCCGTCAACCTTCGGAATACCTTTCCGTCATATGAGAGGAAGTATATCTGCTGCCATCCGGTCTCGAACTCGCGGCTCATATACAGGCCGCTGTCGGTGAATATCACTCCTTCGAACCAGTTGAGCCAGGTCTTGTACGTCTCGTGATAGATAGGGCGCTTGGAGCCGTCTGCGGCGCTAACCGCATACAGGTCTATTGTGTTCTGTACCCTGGGCTCGCGAGCTATGTAGAAATCCTTTCCGTCCGGTCCCCAGAACGGTATTCCGAAATACTGGTCCTCGGACGGGTCGAAGTCAGCCCAGACAATCCTTGAAGAGTTGTCAAGGTCCACTATTCCAATCTTTACCTCCGGGTTAGCCTCCCCCGCTTTTGGATAACGGGTCTGCCTCAGGACACCGTCCTGCCCCTTGGGAGAGTAGATGGGGAACATAGGCACCTTGGAATTGTCAAAACGGTAGAATCCTATTTTCTTTGAGTCTGGAGACCACCAGAACGCCTTGTACCTGGAGGCTCGCCCGAGAATCTCCTCGTAGTACACCCAGGAGGCGTATCCGTTGAGGATTATGTCCGAGCCGTCGCGCGTGAGGCGGGTTTCTGCCCCGGTAGTGCAGTCAACCACGTAAAGGTCATTGTCACGGGTGAAGGCCAGTTTTGTGGAATCGGGAGAATACGTCAGGTTGACGGCGCCTTCCGGCTGTACAGGAAACTCCGAATACTTGTCCGGAGCGTGCACTCCCTGAGTAATCCTGAAATGCGGCAGGCTGACGCTGAAGGTGGCAGTGTCTGCATATATGGGAGAAGTGCTGAAAACGACTTCCCTGTCGCTCACCCACTTCCACCTTACAGGAATGGTCTGGAATTCCTGCGCCTGCACGGCTAGGGCAGCCAGAACCGCTATTATTGACAATAATGTCTTTCTCATATGAAGAATCTGTCGTTGAAGTTCACAAGATACACTTTTTTTACGGCTCTTGAAAGTGCGGTGTAGAGCCATTTGAGGTCGTCCAGGGTTTGTTCGGGCTGCCAGAACGGGCAGTCTATGAATACGCAGTCCCACTGTCCGCCCTGGGACTTGTGACAGGTAATGGCCGATGCGTATTTCAACTGCAGCGCATTGAAATAGGGGTCTTCCCTTACCGCTTCGTACCTCTTTTTGCGGCCCTTGATATGGGAATAATCCTGGTCCACCCCCTGATACAGTGCGTTCTGCTGCTCATAGGTAAGGGACGCCGATTCTGATTCCAGAGTATCCAGGCACACCTTTGCGCTTATCTGGACGTCGTCATAATCCGGGAATTCCAGAACCGCCTGGGCAAAGTGGAGCCCGTAGCGCTCCTCGAATCCTTTTATGCTTATCAGCCTGGCAATGTCGCCGTTGGCAATGTAGTCCATCTCCGGAATGTCTTCCAGGAACTGATAGCAGTTCTTCACTATCATCAGTTTCTCTCCGCGGACAAGGCGGTCTTCCTTGAACTCCACCATCGAGCGTATGCCCAGGTTGTAGCGTATGGCCATCTTGTTTGACCTGCACAGCACAATGCAGCCGTCGTCCCCGTATTGGGAGTAGGCATCGGTCAAAGTGTCTATCAGTTCGCTCCCGGAAACCCTGCAGATGTCATCGAAGCCCTCCAGATCCAGTTTTATGGTGCACGGCTCGGCCTCGGAGGATATCATCTCGCGAAGAATCGTTGCGTTATGAAGGATGCCCGATTCCCTCTGCTGGCGAGTAACCGTGGTCAGAGTCGCGTAAGTCACGCCTGAAAAGCCGTCCATATAACCGTGGGAGAGCGCCGGGCTGCTGTCCAGGCCCACGGGAGGCAGCTGCGCGGAATCTCCAATCAGGATGAGCCTGCAGTCAGCCCCGGCGCGAACGTAGTTTACCAGGTCTTCCAGAAGATTGCCCGAGCCGAACATCACGCCCGCCTGCCTGTCAGCCGCATCCGTCCCTATGAGGGACACTTCGTCTACCACGAAGAGGGTATCCTTGTTCTTGTTGTAATCCAGGGAGAACTGACCGAGGCCGTCATTCCCTACAGATTTCTGCTTGTATATGCCTTTGTGGACAGTGCAGGCAGGCTTTCCCGTATATTGGGAAAGGACCTTGGCGGCGCGGCCAGTAGGAGCCATAAGACGGCATTTTACTTTCATTGAAACCAGGGAATCCACCACTGCGGCTATTGCGGTGGTCTTTCCTGTTCCGGCATAGCCGTTGACCACCATTATGTCAGAATCGTCCCCTGTAATGAATGCGGCGATGTCCCGCAACAGCGAATCCTGGCACGGTGTGGGCTCTACTTTAAGTCTCTTTATGAAATCATTGTACAAGAAATCCCGCCTGTCCACCTCTAAAGCATTTTGTCCAGATTGAAGATCATTCCAATTACCGCAAGGACAGGGATGATTTCCACACGTCCGAGGAACATATCGAAGGTGAAAAGAACCTTTGCGGAATCCGGCACCCAGTTGAAACTGCCCATAGTGCCCATCTTGCCTATGGCCGGACCCACGTTGGTAAGTGAAGCCAGCGAACCTGCAAAGGCATATTCCCCACTCAAGCCGGTCAGTGCGGCCAGCAGCACGGAAATAATCAAGATGGAAAAGAATAAATTCAGATACAGAACAAGGGGATACACAGTGTCTTCTTTCATTATGTACTTGCCCAGACGAACCTCACTTATGGCAGAAGGATTGACCGCCTTTCCCACGTGATATACTATGCTTTTGAAAAGCACTATCAGGCGGTCTACCTTAAGTCCGCCGCTGGTGGAACCTGCGCAACCGCACATTATGGCCAGCAGCATCAGCAGATAATTGGGTATGAATCCCCAGTTCAGGTTGTCCACTATTGCAAAGCCGGATGTGGACACTGTACTCAAAGTTTGGAAGTACCCATATCTGAAAGCAGTTGCATAACTTAGTGATGGATCCTGCATCTTGAGGGAAAGAGACAGGAGTATACCTATAATGAACACTACTACAAGATATGTCTTGATGACCGGGTTGTTGAGCGGAGCCAGGGACCTGTTCACGACTGCCAGGAAAAGGCTGCCGAAATGGATGGACGCCAGCAAAAGGAACACTTCCGTGACTATTTCCACTCCGAGGGAATCGAATCCTCCTATAGAGAGGTTCTTTGTGCTGAAGCCTCCCGTAGCGCAGACGCTGAAAGCGTGGCAGATGGCGTCGAACGGTTTCATCCCGACTATCAGGAAGCAGATGAAAGCCAACACAAGCAGGCTCAGGAACACATATGCGAATATGTTGGTGGTCTTGTTGGCCCTGGTCTGGTATCCTCCCTTGGAAAGAGAAGAAAGTTCCATACTTGTAAGACGGGACCTGATGGGACTTGCGTTAGGCAGTATCAAGAGCAGGAAAACCACGACTCCCAAGCCTCCGATGAAGTGAGTAGAACTCCGCCAGAAAAGCAGGCTTCGGGGAAGGGATTCTATGTCCTCTAGGATTGTGGCGCCCGTGGTGGTGAAACCGGAAACGCTCTCGAACCAGGCATTAGCCAATGTGAACGGGCCACCCCACAATGCATATGGCAGCATTCCGAAAACGAATGACATAAGCCAGGAGAGCGTGATTATAAGGAATCCGTCCTTCAGGGAGATGGCCGGATTGTTATGGACAAAGATGAACGGGAATATTCCGATGGTGAAAGTCAGGATGAAACTTATCAGCAGCGGAACCAGGGCCTCGTCCTTGTCGTGCAGGGATACCAGTATGGACAGGAACATAAACAATGCGCTGACCAGCAGCGCATAACCTACGTTCCTGCTGATTGCCTTAACGTTCATCTTGCTGGTTTATCGAATTCCTCAGGGCTGTGAGCCGCTTGCGCAGTTGCTGATTGTCCGCTATCAGTTCCGATATGCCGGTATTGAGTTCCTTCAACTGGTCGTCACCGTCAAAATCGTATGAGTATTTCTTATTGAAAGTCCTGTAGTTCTTGAGGCCGTCAAGCATCTTGTAGATGGGGTTGACATAGAGGGTCAGCAAGAAGAACAGCAGCATCAGGATCAGGAGCATTCCTCCTCCCACAGCCACTATCATAGGGACGACACTCCTGTCGAGTCCTGCGTCATAAGACTCGGAGTTTTTAGTGAGGTCTTCATAAATGCCTTCGCTCATATCGTCAATGGCAGCGTTCAAGGCGTTGTATTTAGGCTGAAGCTCGTTGAAGTACCAGTCGCGGGTATTCACGAAATCTGACAGGATCACGTCTGTGAGTTCGTGCGATTCGGTCATATATTCGTGGTAGGCTGTGAGCACCTTGTCAGAGGACGGGAGCTCCCCAACCTTTTCAACGAACGACTGACTGTTGAAAATAGGCAGTTCCGTGATGGATTCGTCTCCTATGACTTTCAGTATTTCAAGATTGTAGGCGGCACATACCTCCTCCAGGTTCTGGGCCAGGTTTATGTTCTTTATATCCTCGGCAATGCGCACCGAAAGGCGGTCGTTCATCCTCTTGTACTCGATATACGATATCAAGCCGGAAGCAAGCAGCATTATTGCTATGGCGCTGAGGCTCAGGATCAACTTGAATTTTATAGTGAATACTTTTTTCTTTTTCATGACTTCTACTTCATCAAACCTAAGAACTTGCTGCGTGCAATAAGACAGTCTCCTATTCCGGCGGCCTTCCTGCCAAGCTTGGAGAAACGGATGACAGTATCTGAACTAACCTTATTGAGTGACTGCTTCTTGACCGCAGTCTTGATAGGGAACATCAGATAGTCTCCTCCAACTATCAGGCGTCCTCCTACGACTACGAGGCCGGGGTTGAAGATATTGATAAGACCGGCGATACCTCTTCCAAGAGCCTCTCCGACGCGGCCTATGGCATCAATGCTGAGCACATCCTCTTCCTTTATAGCATTGAGGATATCATCAAGGGTTATGCCCTTGCCTGAATGGTACTTAGGGGCCAGGCCGGAAGCCTTGCCGGCCTCCAGTTCATCTATTATTATCCTGTGGAGGGCCGATCCGGAAGCACCGGTCTCCAGGCATCCTATCTTGCCGCAGCGGCAAATCTTATCATTGTCCAAAAGAGGGAAATGGCCTATCTCTCCGGAGAATCCGGACTTTCCGTAATATAGCTTTCCGTCCAGGATCATACCCATTCCAAGGCCCCAGCTGAGGTTGATGAAAAGCATATTATCCTCGTGGCGGGCCTCTTCGTCATAGAGATACTCGCCGAATGTCATCGCCCTGGAATCATTCTCTATGTTCACGGGAACCTTGAGTTCGTTCTGGAAGATAGCCTTGAGCGGGAGGTCGTCCCTTACGAAATAGGTGAGGCTGTATCCTTCCTCAGGATTGACCCTTCCTGAGAGGCTCACTCCCACACCAAGCACGTCGTCCCAGGAAATCCCCTGCTTGGCGGTGATGTCCTTTACCATACCGCATATCAACTTGAAAGAATCGGCATTGGACTGAAGCACAAACTCTATGTCCTGCACGAATGACTTCAGGTTGCCTTTGAAATCAGTTATGGCGATATGTATGTGCTGGCGGGCGACGTCCACTCCCACGAAATATCCTGCCTCCGGATTAAGGCCGTAAATGCTGGGACGGCGACCTCCAGTGGTGCCCTGTTTTCCCATATCCTGCAGGAAGCCCTCAGCTATGAGCTCCTGTACAAGTTTTGTTGACGTAGGAATGGATATTCCTATCTCGTCAGAAATATCGGCAATTGAATAACTGTCATTCAGAAGGTACAGGCTGAGGATCTGCCTTTTAAGGACTGATGATTTGCTACCTGGCTCAGAGAGAAATGATTTGGACATAATATGGGTTATTAGTTTTAGGGGAGCAAATCTAATAAATAATTTAATAAAAGAAAAGCCGATTAATAAAAAATTAACCGACTTTCAAATAAATATTTAAAATAACTATTGCGGTTTGTAAGAATCTTTTAAAGCAACAGTCTTATTGAATACGGGATGCTCAGGTGTGCTGTCCTTGTCTTTAATATAATAACCAACCCTCTCGAACTGCACTGCCAAGCCAGACTGGTCTTCGAGAAGCGCCGGCTCTGCGTATCCTTTTGCTATGGTCAGGGATTCAGGGTTAAGGAAGTCCTTGTAGTCCTTGTCCTCCGGAACCTGGCTCATATCGGCAAGGGTGAAAAGGCGGTCGTAGTTGCGCAGTTCCACCTCTTTCATATAGGCGGTGCTGACCCAATGGATGGTTCCCTTGACAGAACGCCACTCGCCTCCGCCCGGCCTGGTGGACGGATCATAGGTGCACTTGAGTTCCACAACCTTTCCGTCAGCATCCTTGACTACCTCGTTGCACTTGATGATATATGTATATTTCAGGCGCACTTCCCCGTCGGGTTTCAGGCGGAAGAACTTATGCGGGGCGTCCTCCATAAAGTCTGCCCTGTCTATAAGCAGTTCTCCGGTGAACGGGACTTTCCTTGAAGATCCTTCAGGCTCTGCAGGGTTAAGAGGGCAGTCATACCACTCCACCTGGCCCTCGGGCCAGTTGGTGAGGGTGATCTTGATTGGATCGTCGGACACTACCATATAACGGTTTGACCTGGCGTTCAGGTCCTGGCGCACGCACCACTCCAGCAGCTGGATGTCCATAAGCTGGTCTCGCTTGCTCACACCAATCTTGTCGCAGAACATCTTGAGGGATTCGGCGGTATAGCCGCGGCGGCGAACTCCGCAAAGCGTAGGCATACGGGGATCATCCCATCCGGCGACGAGGCCCTTCTGCACCAGCTCAAGCAGCTTGCGCTTGCTCATAAGGGTGTATGTGAGGTTCAGGCGGGCGAACTCGTACTGATGGCTGGGGAAGATGCCCAGGGTCTGGATGAACCAGTCGTACAGAGGACGGTGGACGTCAAACTCAAGGGT
>JAFRXC010000033.1 GCA_017437825.1 Bacteroidales bacterium | reverse complement strand
GACCTGATGGACGTCAGGCTGCTGGACCACATCATACTTGCTGGAGAGAGCTTCTTCAGCTTCAGCGAAGAAAGAACATTTAACATGTAAGGATGATGGAACAGTTAAACAGAGTCGAGCTCCGGGGAACAGTCGGGAGCGTTTATGTCAAGGACTTCGGAACGACCAGGTGCGTCAACTTCAGTGTCGCAACGAACTACTGCTTCAAGGACCGGGAAGGATATCCTGTCATTGAAACCACATGGCACAGGGTACTGGCATGGGAGAACCGGGATACCGCTGACGCTTTCAAGATGAAGAAAGGAAGCCTGGTTCATGTACTCGGAAGGCTCCGGATACAGAGGTACACTGGTGCAGATGGAGTGGAGAGGCAGGCCGTGGAGATAATTGCGAAATCAGTTACAGTTATTTAAGAGAAGGGGGCGTCGTTGACATGACCTACCATTATTTGCAAGTAATTATTCCGGACCAGCTCCCAAGGAATATTTCTCAGCAACAAATTCTGAGGCATTCTTATAGCTAATCCATTGTCACACTTTTAGCCCCGGTTATGAACTGGGGCTATTTTCTATTTGATGGGTAATTTGTTTCAGCAGGGGTAGTTTCCATAAGGCTTTCCAATTACAATTAAATAATTGTATATTTGTATGAAACCATTTATGCTTTTGTCATGAAAAACCCACAAGCCTAGTCAAATAGATAGAAAAGAGTTCAATAAAGCAAAAAAAGAGTATTGGAAAAAAGAATATGAGAATAAATAATTATAAACATAGGATTGATAGTATAATCAATGAATTAAAGCAATTCTCTGGCAGTATTGTAACACTAAATCCTCCTGTAAATCCAGCGTTGATACTTGAATTTGAAAACAAGTTTCAGGTGGAATTACCTAATGATTATAAATATCTTTTGAGTCAATCAAACGGTATCAATTTAATGGGAGACGAAGTGTTTGGTATCACATTCTTAAATTATGGATCTGACTTAGTTAACACTTATGAATTTGAGCATTATAATGTTATAATTCCCCAATATCCTTATTTAATTCCTTTCTCGCCGGATGGTGGGGGTAATTATTATTGTTTTGATACTAGAAAAAAAACGAATAATGGAAACTCCTGCAAAATAGTTTTCTGGTGTTCAAATTATGCGTATTCAGAAATCGATGAACCGGAAATCACTCACGATTCTTTATCTGATTATATTAACGAATGTATCATCGGTTGGACGTTGGAAGATTATAATTATGACGGTAGTAGAAAAGCGGCTGATAACAGGGTGCCTACAACTTAATATATATTATATTCCGACCCAGAAGTGACGCAAAATGGTGGTAATAAAGAATTCCTTGCCCCTAACGCCAAGGGGCTCCTGACAGGAAGCAGGAGCTACCTGGTAGGGAACGGATCGTCGTACTCTGCCGAGAGGTCAGACGGGAGCGGATACGTGTACAAGGGCAATGTCATTTACGAGAAGGCAGCGAACGGTACCCTGTCGCTTGACTGCGTACTCACCACAGGAGGAAGGATAGTGGCGAACAAGAACTCATCGGGAACGATAACCGGATACACAGTCTATCACCACATTACCGACCATCTGGGCAGCGTACGTGCGATCACCGATGTCAGCACGGGTACAGTCGTAGAGACAAGTGACTATCTGCCCTTCGGAACCAGGTGGAGCCAGACATCTGGAAGTTCATCTGCGACTATCACCGATGCGACGAATAGGTGGAGATACTCAGGCAAGGAAGAACAGAGAGCCATCAACTCCACACTGCCACTTATCGACTACGGAGCCAGGATGTACGACCCGACCATAGCTCGATGGATGAACGTCGATCCCATGGCGGAGAAATACTATCCCATGTCGCCGTATGGGTACTGTGCCGGGAATCCGATTAGTATTGTGGATCCAAGTGGTAGTGATATTGTTTTGCCGAAAGGGACATCAACAAGAGATACATATATTGTTCTAGGGAATCTACAAAAACTAACAAATGACAAATTAGTTTATTCTACTCAAGAGGATGGAGCAATTAAGATTAAAATTGCAAGTTTGGGAGAGGGTAATAAAACAGCAGGCACGAGATTAATCAGAAGATTGAATAGCTCTAAACAAATTATGACAATCCAAATAGGAACATCCAAGAGCGGTAATTCTGAAAAAGATATTAGTCCCGAAAAAGCCATTAATGGGGAAGGAACGGATGTTATCGTTTTTTTTGATCCATCCTCCGACCCAGAAATTATGACTGTAGAGCCCAAAAGCGGTCGTGTTATGGGGCAAAAAAGACCGATCCATATTGGATTAGCGCATGAATTGATTCATGGAGAAAGATCTATGAGAGGAGAGGCTATCAATTACAAAGAGTGGGGTACTCAGACATATACAAATACATCATATGAAACAGTGGAGGAACCTGTACGAAAAGAAGAGGCTGCGACTGTGGGCATTAAGTATCACACAAATAAAGATATTACAGAGAATCAGATAAGGAAAGAACAGGGTCTAAACCAAAGGGGGGCATACTAATGAAAGTTTTATTCCAGGTATTATTATTTCTGCTTTTTTTGTCTTCTTGCTGCGGGCAATCCAAACGCAAAGAAGAAATCCAAGGGAATGATTTGTTGTTTATTATAAGTGTGCCAGGGGGAACTAGAGCACATATTATTACTATCAATTCAAATTATGAATTATGTTATCAGGTGGGCTCTTATAATTCCGATGGCAAACTGGATTCTATTATAATTAAATATAACACTGAGTATGAACCGATATTGAATTCTTTGTCAGAAATAGACGTGGAGATATTAAAATCGTTCTACGCTAATAAGAATCAGTATTATTTGAACGATACCACCATTATCAAAGATGCTTGGGAATATCGACTCTATATGAATGGAGATCGAATCATATCAGGGAATACGCATAATTTTGATGATTATCCTGATATCATTAAAGATTTTATCATGTTTATTCTTTATAAAGCAGGGGTATTATATGAGATTCCAGGGATGTCTTAAGCGTTGTGTTTCAGCCCCTTATTCTGTTTGTCTTTTTTATTACTCTCTTCACCGCAGGATCGACGGCAGCATATCCGAGTGGACGTGGACACGGGGAAGTGGGAGCACGGCCCAGACCTATGCGTTCACCTATGACGGCCTGGGGAGGCTTACCGGAACTCAGCGTTACACGGGTAACGGAACGACAGCCACCAACGCCTTCACCGAGCAGGGGCTCGAGTACGACAGGAACGGGAACATCACGAAGATGAAGCGTTACGACTCGTCAGCCTCCTCCCCGGAGGACAACTTCGTCTTCACCCTCTCCGGCAACCGCATCTCATCCCTCACCAACTCCGGGACCAACGGGAGCGGCGCGACCTACACCTCCTACACCTACGACTCCAACGGCAACACCACCCACGACGGAAGGACGGGTCAGGACATCAGCTGGAACATGCTGAACCTCATATCCGGGATATCCACCACAAGTGGAGGAAACACCACCCAGCTGGCATCCTACAACTGGTACGCTGACGGAACCAAGTACTCTGCCGAGAGGTCAGACGGGAGCGGATACGTGTACAAGGGCAATGTCATCTACGAGAAGGCCACGGGAGGGGCACTGACGCTTGACTGTGTTCTGACTACCGGAGGAAGGATAGTCGCGAACAAGAACTCATCGGGAACTATTACCGGCTACACCGTCTATCATCACATCACTGACCACCTGGGGAGTGTACGTGCAATCACCGATGCCAGTACGGGTACAGTCGTAGAGACAAGTGACTTCATGCCCTTCGGAACCAGGTGGAGCCAGACAAGCGGCAGTTCATCCGCAACTATCACGGACGCGACCAACAGGTGGCGTTACTCAGGCAAGGAAGAGCAGAAAGCCATCAACTCTACACTTCCGCTCATAGACTACGGTGCAAGGATGTATGACCCCACCATAGCACGCTGGATGAGCGTCGATCCAATGGTGGAGTCCCTCTACCAGTTCAGTCCATATTCCTTCTGCTACGACAATCCAATTATCGTCGTTGATAAGGATGGAAACATCGGAGAGACACTATGGGATTTGGTAAATGTCGCCATGGATGCCAAGAGCCTTGTCTCAAACATTAAAGCTGGTAAGACAGGTGCGGCTTTGATTGATGCCGGTGGGCTTGTAGTTGATGTGGTTGCGGCAGCAGTACCGATATTACCAGGAGGGGCAGGAACTGCGATTAAAGCAATTCGAGGTGCAGACAAGGCTGTTGATGCAATCAAAATAACTGATAACGCCTCAGATATTGTCCGGACTTTAGAATAGTCCAAGGAAATTACTAACAATATTGGTAAGTATAGCGATGTTCCTGATCCAAAAATCATAAAGGAAGGAGGTAATTTCACGAGAACTCAAAAGAAAAATATATTGGAGCAAAATCGGAAGCAAAATGGAGGAGTCTTGAGAAGTGATCAAAGTGGTAAAGTGTTAGATACCCCAACTCAATCAAAGAAAGGGATGAAAGCTAATATGAATCAAGCAGAAATAGATCATATAGATCCTAAATCGAGAGGGGGTAATAATAAGAGTTCAAATGCACAAGTATTATCCAAAGAAGAGAATCTAAAAAAAGGAAATAGAGTATATGAATAGTATAAATACGAATATCTATGTTTTTACAACTAAAAATGTTTTGATAAAAGGACATCCTATAATAAGAGTAATACATGATCAGGATGGAGACTGGCAGTTTTTGGGAGATGAATGTAATCTGCAAGAAGAAGATGCAATGGTAGTATCACTTAATGAGATTTTGGAATATGATATAACGTTATCAGATATTCTTTTCTTGCCTTGGGGAAGACAAGCCATTAGAGAGAGAATAGGAGAGGTTTGGCACATTTACGATTACTGATGAAACGAACAGGTGGAGCCCTAAAAAAAAACAAATAATGAAGAATCACCCCTACAGTCAATTTGAAAACACTTTTAATTGGACAATAATTGAGCAATCCATTAGTGATCTCGTTTTAAATAATGATATTGAACTGTTTACCCCAAAGGAATATGTCATAGGTTATATTTGTATGCAACTTGAGAATAGTATTACCAAGCGTTTTCCATCTCTCCAAGATGGCGCCAAAAAATAAAAGACTACCGGTCCCAAGGATACCAAGATACCGGTTTACCGTGCGCAGGATAAACAAACAACTTGCCTCGCCGGTAATCCAGCCTGCATCGGGCGGGTCGGCTACCGTCATTACGAAGACACTCTCCTACGACGGCTGGGACCGACTAACAGGTGAAAGTGTCACCGTGGGGGACGGGACCACATCCGGGAGCGTGTCGGACCAGGTGTCATATTCCTATGACGCGGTCGGGAGGATGACCGGAAGGACGCTGGGAAGCGGCACCGGGGCGACGGCGGAAACACTCTCCTATGACGTGCGGGACCATCTGACAAGCCAGTCTTCATCCGTATTCTCATCCACGCTGTACTATACCGATCCGTCGAGGACAGCCACTACGGGGAAGTACGACGGCAGCGTCAGCGAGTGGAGCTGGAACAGGGGGAGCGGAACCACGACCCAGACCTATGCGTTCTCCTATGACGGCCTTGGGAGGCTGACCGGAACTCTGCGTTACACGGGTAACGGGACGACAGCCACCAATGCCTTCACCGAGCAGGGACTCGAGTATGACAGGAACGGGAACATCACGAAGATGAAGCGTTACGACTCGTCCGCCTCCTCCCCGGAGGACAACTTCGCCTTCACCCTGACGGGTAACCGCATCTCATCTCTCACCAATTCCGGGACCAACGGAAGCGGGGTGACCTACACCGCTTTCACCTACGATGCCAACGGGAACACCACCCATGACGGAAGGACGGGGCAGGACATCAGCTGGAACATGCTGAACCTCATCTCCGGGATATCCACCACCAGTGGAGGAAACACCACCCAGCTTGCTTCCTACAACTGGTACGCTGACGGGACCAAGTACTCGGCGGAAAGGCCAGACGGAAGCGGATACGTGTACAAGGGCAATGTCATCTACGAGAAGGCCACTGGAGGTTCTTTGTCACTTGACTGCGTACTGACCACGGGAGGAAGGATAGTGGCGAACAAGAACTCATCGGGAACGATTACCGGATACACAGTCTATCATCACATCACGGACCATCTGGGGAGCGTCCGGGCGATTACAAATGCCAGCACGGGTACAGTCGTGGAGACAAGCGACTATCTGCCCTTCGGAACGAGATGGAGCCAGACAAGCGGCAGTTCATCTGCGACTATCACCGATGCAACCAACAGGTGGCGTTATTCCGGTAAGGAGGAGCAGAAGGCAATAAATGCCACGATTCCGCTGATAGACTATGGCGCAAGGATGTATGACCCTATCATAGCAAGATGGATGAGCGTCGATCCCATGGCGGAAAAGTATTATCCTATGTCACCGTACGGGTACTGTGCCGGGAATCCGATAAATATATTGGACCCTAATGGATCAGATGTCTGGGAAATTGATGAACTTGGACGGGTTAGAAATCGCATAGAAGACACTACTACCGATTCGTTCTATATGGTTGATGACAATGGAAGTAGGAGATATATAACAGATATTGAGGGGAATAAGCATTATATATCGATTTCATTCAAATACGGTACTGTAGAATCGCAGCGAACAATAGCTATTAATTCGACAGACACTTATGATACTTTTAAAGTAAGAGGAGATGCTAATGGAACACAACTGTTTGAATTTATGGGTCAATATACTTCCGTTGAATGGTCTCAAGCAAAGACGGGACTTGCAGGGGATCAAGGATTAAATTTTCTAACAACCTCCCATGATGCAGACAGAGAACGAGGAATGACTGATTTATTCAGAGGCCAATTATATGCAGGCTATACAATACGTGAATTAAATCATAGTCATCCTAATAATACAGGGTATCCTTCCGGTTCATTTGTTCACCCATACACTGGTCTGGGAGTCGGTGAATGGGGAGATGTTGGTTTTGCTCGTCGCATTACAAATAACCGCAAGGTGAACCGATTGAATATTCCAACCTTTAATATTTTTCTTCCTGCATCTGAGTCTTATATTAGTTTTGGTCCAGATTCAATAAGAGATAATTATGAAAAGTGAAAGACTAATAGGATTAATAATTGTGTTTGCGTCAACTATTAGTCAAGCGCAGAATAACAGTAAGTATCAACCGCTTGACATAACGGCAATAACTCATTCTTTTGTATCGCCCGAATTGCTGGTTGATAGTACTTTTATAGAAGAACTGAATACAGTACTGTTTGACCAAGATGATCGCTATTTGCAGTTTATTTTATCGAATCCTCCTAGTAATAAAGTGCGGCATATTTACATCCAATTTACAAGGAGGGACAGCTTGAATTATTGTTTAGTAGTAAGTTTAGAGGATATTCCGGCAAGAAAATCAATTGGTTTTTATGAGCATAATGGATTCCTATATTGGTTTGGGAAGGATGTCCCTTCAAATATTGTATTGGGAACTAAAACAAGCAAGCAATTTTCATATAAAGACCCTATTCCTGCTCCATATGACCCGCCTTTTTGGTTTTTTGTGTATAATATAGAAACAGGCATTCTTGAAGCCAAGGAAGATTATTGTCTTTTACAAGGAGATTGCCGCTGCTCTTCTCCTTAAGTCTCCGAGACACATTCTAGGTAAAGTTAATGTTTGCAGAAACCAATAATATCTTCAGTACAGTCGTAGAAACCAGCGACTACCTGTCTTTCGGAACCTGGTGGAGCCAGACAAGCGGCAGTTCATCTGCAACTATCACCGATGCGACCAACCGCTGGCGGTACTCCGGGAAGGAAGAACAGAGAGCCATCAACTCGACCCTACCGCTCATAGACTACGGAGCAAGGATGTACGACCCGACGATAGCACGATGGATGTCCGTCGATCCCATGGCGGAATAGTACTACCCCATGTCGCCGTGCGGGTACTGTGCGAATTCGCCAATAAACTGGAAATTCCGAAGCAAAGTAGTCCCCTCGTTATGAGGGGGTAACTTTACAGCGAATTCTCCATATACTCTTAAACGTATCTTCAGATAGCTTTAAAAGGAGTTATAAAAGAGTTAGAATAGGCTTAAATCGAGCCTTTATCGAGCCCCAAGACAAAATAAAAAGCACCTGCGTTGCCGCAAGTGCTTGATTCTGACCGTGGAAACAACTGGATTCGAACCAGTGACCCCCTGCTTGTAAGGCAGGTGCTCTGAACCAGCTGAGCTATGCTTCCGAGCTTTCCTCAAATGTTTTTCCACTGAGGAATGCAAAAATACTACAGTTTTTCAATTCCACAAAATAAATCTCTGTATTAGGAACCAGATTATTCAGAAATCGAAAGTATTCCACCGAATTTGTCATTTGCCCGGTAATGCGGAGCATAGAGAGATTCGATAGTTACGACAGGAGCCACGAAAGAGCCTTCCTGAGTAATGAAGAATTCCTCAGTGACCGTCGTGTTCTCCTCCGGATATACATCGAAGAAGTACTCCGTCCTATCCGACTTGACATTCCGATAGCCTTGAGGAGTAACAGAGAAGATTCCACCGACAGGCCTTGCCCACCAACCGACATGTACGGAAAGCTGCTCGACAGGACGGAACGCCGCTTCGCGAGGTGCCGTAAGCTTCACGAAGCTACGGTTTTCCTGATTCCAGACTTTGTACTCACAGATTATCTTGTCACCCGTCTTGAGTTTCATCCCCGGATAGATTTCAACCCTTCCGACAGCGGCATCCTCTCCAAGGACTTCCTTGTAGAAATGCCTTTCGACCGTGAAGCCATTCCCGGCAGAACGGATGTCGGAGAAAGGAGCCTTATAGGTCTTTGTCATGAGGATGACCCTCGTCGAAAGGACATCTTCTCCCCCGGAAAGGACTGAATTGATGGCATCGACATAGGCCGGATCATCAGCCCACTGCTGAGTCTCCTTCTGGAGCATGATCCAGATCCGTATACCATCAGCGATATTGGCTGCCAGGCCGGGATTTGAAATAGCCACTCTTGCATCGGAGAGAAGGTCGCAAAGCAAGGAATGGGCATAAAGCTCGCTCTCAAGCAGACCACGCCAAGGCATCACTGCATTGGGATAGTACCAGCCTCCATCCCTATGCTCGACGGCATATTCATAAAGGGAGGCTGCATCTGCGGACAAGGAAGCCTTCATCTTAGAATCGGAATTGAATTTCATTCCCCACGCTGAAGCCAGAGCAGCGCCTCCCTCCGAGTAGATCAGGTTCGCTAAAGTCTTGATCCTCCGCGCTTTCGACAGGATCTGTCCGTTCAGTCCCCTGCCATCTTTCTCAGAAGGAATCAGGTAATCCTTGATATATTTTTTGAATTCTTTGAAATTCTTGGAATAATCGCTGACCTCGCTGACGGTCCGGGCTTCAACATCGAAAGGAACCATGCAATACATTGACCGGACATGGGCATACTGAGGGATTGACAGCCATCCCGACCAATAAGGCCAGGTGTTGTCATGTAGGAATTGATTCCTGTCAAGATAGGCAACCGATTCATCAGCGGAGACCCCTTCAATACCAAGCCCCGAATCCCTCAACTTCGCAAAGCGTTCAAGCAACACGGCAGTGATTACAGGTGAGGACCGCATTCCTTCGAACCAACCGAATCCTCCATCTTGATTCCTGCATGAGAGTATCTTGGAAACAAGCTCATCGTCCGGCATGACGGGTTCAACGGACACTCCCAGTTTGGAAGCTACCCGCCTTACATACAAGGCTTCACTCAACGACAGTACATCCTTGCCTGAAGGTTCAACCTTGGAAGGAATGGCATAGATGAGCATCTGGCGGATGTCAACCTCCTTGTACTCTGCGCCTTTCGCTGTAGTGCCTGTGAAAGCGGACTGGATCTGTTTAATCAAAGCATCCTTGTCCATGCCTGGAAGAAGGACTGCCGAATGGGATTCTGTCAGAGTCTGCTCCGCATCCAGGACCGGCAAGGACACGAAAACTCCGTCCGAGAATGTCTTCCCTGTGTCTGAAAATACTACCTTCAGTCCAAGGTGGTCATGATTCTTAGGATCGACATTGAACTCAACCGGCACGGACCCGTGAGCAGGGACAGTTACTTTCTTTGAGAAAGAAGCGAAAGGTTTCTGTCCTTCGGAATCCGAAGACGGATATGCCTGAAGGATGACAGTACCAGCGACCGGTGTCTCAGCATTGCTTGAAACTGTGGCATGGAGGACGTACTTGTCTCCTTTATAGAGGTACTTCGGCTCTGCTACGTTGACTTTCACCGGTATGGAAACCGTCATTTCCTTACGCAGCACAGTGTTCTTCATGTCCTTGGTGTGGGCATAGACCTGGACCACGAAAGTGGAAAGTTTCTCGGAAGTCCTGAACTTAAAGACCGCCTTGCCGTCGTTCCCTGTCCGCAGGAACGGCTCGAAAGCAAGTGAAGTTGAAAAGTCGGAACGGACTGCTACATCTTCTGCGAGATCATCCACAGACTCTTCATCCATTACCGCCCTTTCAAATGCGGAATCTTCCATGGAGGCCATCATAGGTTCGGGCGCCATCGCCGCATTGACCGCGAGTTCTTCCATAACTACTCCGGTGGACCTTGTCTTGAACATGGGGGTGCCGTAGCCGACCCTGACCGAAGACCCGAAGCGGTCAATACCACCATCCATGGCATTTATGAATACACTTTCAGCTCCGAGAAAGGACAGGCGCACGGTCGGCCATGAATTAGGTGAAATAGCCTCGGAACTCTTGTCAAATACAGCGGCAAGGATCTCGGCCCCGGGTTTGGAATCCAGCACGAAGGAATATTCCTTGCCGGGAAGGGCTTTGTCTTCGAAAGATGAGAATGACAGAGGAAGTTCCATCGATTCCTTTTCTTTCAGGAATTCCCTTTGGAATACGAAGTGCCTGCCCTGACGGAAATAGAAAATGCTCAGCCAGAGTGCCTCAGGGTAATCATCCTTATATTCGAAAGACATTGTCTCTATGGATCCAGGCTTCACGGCTTGTCCCTGGAGATGGACAAGGCGCCTTTCGAGGGGCTGCCTCATGTCTCCGAACAATTCCACCACAGCCCAGACTGGGCCGTCACCTGCACCCATCTGGATGATGATGTCTTCACCCTTCCGGACCTTCCCGTCTGCACAAGGGCCGACCAACTTGAAAAAATTCTCGACCTGTGAAGCCAGGACCTTGTCTGAATCGCCGACCATCAGGACGGAAAGCTCTTGCTTCGAAGAGATCACCTTGCCTTCAGACGAAGTGACCTTGGCTTCGGCGACGATCTTGTATCTTCCAGGACCGGGTAGACCGAGAGACTTCGTTTCCCCAGACATCGCAGAACCTGATTCAACCACTTTACCTGAAGGATCCTCGATGCGATAGTCGATCTTGACAGGGACGCTTATTCCTTCTGTGTTGAAAGCAGTAAACTTCACCTTAGCCTCTTGGACGGACAGCAGCCTGCAGATCTCCCATGAGCTTGATGAAAGGCTTACTTCTCCTTCTGCTGCATTCTCAAGATCGACCTCCAGGTTGATTTGGTCCAGCACGAAAACACTCCTGGAGAACTCCTTCGTCTCCCCTGTCGAGTCCTTAACCTTGACCGTGACATTGTACCAGTAAATGTCCGGCAAAGACTTGAACCTGACCGAGAAAGCCCCGTCCTGAGCAAGATCTATGTCACCTTGGGATATCCTCCTTCCGCGCCCGTCGATGGAATAACTCACCTGGGCCGCATCAAGGGGATGACCGCTGTAGCTTGTGACAATTCCCTTTACTTCTATCTCATCTCCAACGAAATAAAGGCTGTCGACGCTATTGAAGGAAAGGTCATAGGAAGGCAGGATGAATTCGTCCACGATGATGCTCTTGGAGGACACATGATTCGTCCCGTACTTGACTTCCACAGAAAAACGTCCGTTTCTTTCACCTTCAGGAATAAGGAACTCTCCTGCCACGGAGCCATATTCATTGGTAGAAAGTTCAGCCTTTGAAATTTCCTTCCCCTCGGAATTCATGAGCCGCGCTTGTACACTTTTCCCAGCATCAAGGACCTGTACGCCTTTGTTCAGGTCACCTTCGTAGAAGACAGCCTTGAATTTCACGGTCTCGCCTGGATTGAAAGCCGTCTTGTCCGTGAATATGCTGCAATACGTACCGGTCCTTGAATCACGGACATAACGCTCGACATAATTGTCCACGCCTTGCATCCTGGACTTGTGAAGGAATCCGTCGGCATCCCTGTAAGAGGCTTCCAGAAGATAGTAGGCATCAGATGTGATCTTTGAAGTAATCTCCTCCGGAATCAGAGTAAAGCCATCCTGGGGTATGCCTTTGACAGATGCTCTCTCCTTCTGAGAAAGAGACAATGAGAGATCGACTTTATCAATGGGCTCGCCGGTAAGGTAGTCAGTGACATAGAACTTCTTCCCTTCGGAATCATCCCTGATTGCAAATGAAAGTGTCTTGGGGATATAATTGCCTTCGGCCTGGATTTTCCCGTTCTTCGCCCGGACGATATAGTCACCGTCATCACACCTCGGAATCTCGAACTTCACGGTGTCCATAACGAAGAATCTCCTGACGGGATTGACAATGGTCTTTTCCAGCAGAGGCTTCCCTTCCTTTACGTCAGGGATGACACAGACGTCCACCTTGTCCAGGTTCCTCAAAGCAACGGTTACGGTCCGGTCATCGATCGACAGTTCAATTTCCTTCCTCTCAAGATTCTCGAGCTGATGCTTGAAATCCATTATCGCGGAAGCGATCTTCCCGTCCGTCCCGCTCGTAAAGGACTTCCTTTCCCTTTCAGCCGCCTTGATATCCTCATAAAGAGCCTTGTACTGCCCTTCCGATGCCTTGTCGCGCGACAGCCGGGTCAGGCGGTCCTGGAAAAGGATGGATTTCCCGAAAAGGGACACAGCACGGCCCCTGTACTTGAGGATATAATCTTCAGTCTCCTTCTCCCTGCTGTCCCAATACTTTGAAGTGAGGTCAAGATACTCCAGCCACGCAGCATTCGGATAAGTCTCGCCAAGACAGTCCCTAAGGGCGGCACTCACCTTGGAAGAATTGCGGCCGTTGAGTTTCTCAGACCAGAGCGCATATTCAAAGTCATCCTTGATGAACTCGTTGAGGAGGTTGTTCATCGAGCCGGTCGTCCTCGAATAGAAAGCAGGGTTCCTGCCCGACTGGAGACGTGCCTTATTGGTCAGGATGTAGTCGTCAAGTCCGCTCTCACGGCGGCCTGACTTGTAGGCATATGTAACTATCGGCTCTGCATATTCCTCTATTTCAGCCGCAAGCTTGGCGTTCAGTTCTTGGCGGAGTTTCCAGTTCCTGGACACTTCGGCATCGACATACTTCCTTGCGGCATCATAGAAGTCCCAATGGTAACGCTTCGCCTTCGCTTCTTTCTTTATCGCCTCGAGGGACTCCGCCATCTTTTTCGGAAGGTCTGCCTTCTGGGCAGTATAATAGGTTTTCCACATCGATGACAGGACATGCCCTTGCTCATCGACACTGCTTTTCTTGTCTGCTTTCATGAATGCTTGCGCAGTAAGTGCAACCGAGCCGAGGACAGCAGCCGCGGCGATTGCAATGAATATTCTGGTGCTCATGCTTTTGTGGATTGCAGAATTCGTACCACTTCACTGACGAGGTAGGTGCTGCCTCCGAAATAGATCAGCGGATTCCCGCTTCTGTCAAAGGACATGGCCTTTTCAACGGCTTCCCGGACTGTGGGTATCCCGATTATCCCTTCAGGCTTCTTGCCGTTCTTTTCACAATAATCCTTGAACATCCTGGTCAGTTCTTCTTCGGGAAGAGCCCGCCTGGTCTGCGGACTTGTGAGAATGTAAGTCGCTTTTTCGGGCATCAATGGCATGATTCCTTCCAGGTCCTTGTCGGCCATCACGGCATAGACGATTACCAAAGAAGTGTACTTCCCAGTCGCCATCATCTCTTCCAGCTGTGCGAAATTTCCTTTCAAGGCAGCCGGGTTGTGGCCTATGTCGGCGATTGCCTCCGGATTGTCGGAAAGCTTTTCCCAGCGTCCATGGAATCCCGACCAGAAGGCTGTATTGATTATCGCTTCTTCGACCGCCTTCTCGTCATGCAATCCATGATAGAAAGGATCCTTTGTCAGGATGTCCAGCGCACACAACACCGTCCTAAGGTTCTTTTCCTGGTACTTTCCTTTAAGGTCCATCCGGGACAGGATATCTTCCGCCCGACGTGGCAAGACCGGAATCGCATCTTGGGCAAATGTCAGTGGGCAATGCACTTCTTCTGCCTTCTTTTGGAAGACTGGCATGGTTTCAGGAAGGTATTCTCCAACCAATGCAGGAACGCCTTCCTTGAATATGCCGGACTTTTCTCCTGCTATGGCCTGCAAAGTGTCTCCAAGAAGGGCGCAATGGTCCAGAGCGATGCTGGTGACTATGGAAAGGTCCGGGACTATGATATTCGTACTGTCCAGCCTTCCTCCAAGTCCGACCTCGATCACGGCCACATCGACTTTTTCCGTCGAAAACCACTTGAATGCAAGGCCTGTCGTAATCTCAAAGAATGAAAGGTCGAGGGATTCGAAGTCCTGTTCATGGCTGCATAGGAAATCATAGACGAAGTCCTCCGGTACCAGGTACGGCTCCGTACCCTGCGGTTGCAGGATCCTTGCCCTCTCCCTGAAATCCTCGATGTGGGGAGATGTATAAAGGCCGACTTTCAGTCCGGCAGATGAAAGGACTGAAGAGAGCATGCTGGCAACCGACCCTTTCCCGTTGGTCCCAGCGACATGGATGGTACGGTAGTCCTTGTGCGGATTGCCAAGCAAGGCTTCGAACCTGGCCATGTGGTCAAGGCCAGGCTTGTAAGCATCGCCGAAAGGCACTTTCTGTACAGATGGATATCTTGTGAATATGGATTCCAGTTTCGCCTGATAGGCGTCGGGAGAATAACTGCTCATTTCCTCTTTCGATGACTTTTTTGAACTAAACTCAAAAATACTTAAATTTACAATCATAATCTAACGGAATGAAAGAAAAAACATCGGCTTTATACTCCGAGTACATCATCGATGGAATTCCAAGGCGTTTCACTCCTGCGGACATCCTTGACGGATGCCTTGAGCAGGACAGCAATGCCCTGGAACGCCAATATGAAGAGTTTGAACCGATAGTGGACGAGAGCACCGATCCGTCCCCGGGATCCGAGCACTTTGACGGCAAGGATGTCCTCGAGTACCTCTCAAGAGTCTCGGCCATCGTTTATTCACCACGCAATTGTCCCCCCGCCTTCCCAGAATGCTTTGCAAAGAGCAGGATTGCCAAGGCTTTGCTCGACGCCATGTGGATGAAAGGACATTTCAGGCTGAGCGACCTGACCCTGACGGCCAGATGGAAGTGGAACACCAGGCCCCTCGGGAGCATGGCGGCCTTCTACTCCTCCGTAGAAGCTTCTGCCGACTACATCGATTCCCTTGGCATCAGCCTCAACTCGTATTCCTTCACGGAAAGCGAGAGAGTCAGCCAAGTGAGTTTCAAGGTAGCCACGACAGACAAACCTGAAGACCCCGATGACGAGATCGATCCTGAAGACGAGATCGACCTACCAGGAAATGCGCCATTTGGCAGCCCGCATCCCGTGATCGGCAGACGCAGGGCAATCCCGGACAAGATCGCAGGAGACCCCGAGAGCTGGCTTATCTTCGTCCCCTTCGATTCGTGTGAATTCCGCTTGGGAAACTCGCTCCTGTGCCAGGCTGAAGGCCAGAATGGTGACAATCCGCCTGAAATCGGTGACGGCGACTATTTCATCGACTGCTTCGAGGTCGTCCGTGAATTCGTGGAAGACAAGGTTGTCCTGTCC
The DNA here is from genome assembly GCA_017437825.1 of Bacteroidales bacterium. Taxonomy (GTDB): domain Bacteria; phylum Bacteroidota; class Bacteroidia; order Bacteroidales; family UBA932; genus Cryptobacteroides. The sequence continues at coordinate 28,944 of JAFRXC010000033.1, read as the reverse complement.
GGGATGACGGTTGGAGACGGAGGTTTGCTCTCCGCCCTGAAGGCAATGTGTCCGGAAGGGATAGGAGCAAGCATCAACGTAAGCGGGATAATGAACGCTTATGACGAGAATGACAGCATCAGGGTCTTGTTTTCCGAGATCCCCGGTGCCATAATACAGATAAAAGACATCGACTACGACTACGTGGATGCCGAGTTCCTGCTCCAGGACATAGCCTACTACCCCATCGGACATCCGGTCCCGAAATCGGACAGCATCAAGGTAAAGACCGGCAGAGGCGGCGGAATCTCGGACATCCTCCAGTCGCTCCTTAACAGCCAGGCTTCAGAAGGAGAGGATTGATCATCATAAATGAATATGGCAAGATACACAAGGATCCCTAAAACGGGAACGGGCAATAGGAAACCCAAGATCTTCGTACTCGACACGAACATAATCCTGCACGACTACAAAGCCATCAGGAAATTCAAGGACAATGACATAGTCATCCCGATCGCGGTGATCGAGGAACTTGACAAATTCAAGAAAGGAAACGACCAGCTTGCTTACAATGCAAGGGGTTTCATGCGTGATATAGACAGGATCACGGAAGGGCTTCCGTTCGGTAAAAGCGGAGTTCCCATCGCAAAAGGGCTGGGAAACATCAAGATCGAGCCGAACCATCCTTTCCCGGATGACATGAAGGACTTTTTCTTCGATGACATCCCGGACCACAGGATCCTGTCGACTGCGATCTGGGTCAGGGACAACAACCCGGGAAGGTTCGTAGCCCTCGTGACAAAGGACATCAACCTCAGGATGAAGTCGAAGGCCGCCGGGATGGAGGTTCAGGACTACATGACGGACAGGGTCGAAGAAGAAAAGATCGAGAACTCCAACAAGGAAGTCCAGATCCTTGACAATGTCGGTCCAGAAGCCATCCAGGAACTGACCTATGGCCCGGACAATTCCATCGACTGGAAGGTCCTTGGAAACAGCCGGCCTCGCCCCAACCAACTCTACAAGATCCGCGACGGCAAGGACATGGTCTGCGCAAGGTTCGACGAAGACCTCGGCAAGGTGGTCCTGGTCAAGAACAAGACGGTTTACGGGATCAAGCCTAAGAACGACGAACAGAAATTCGCCATTGATGCTTGCACCAATCCAGCCATAAAACTCGTATCGATGACCGGAGGCGCAGGTACCGGCAAAACGCTCATTGCCCTGGCGTCAGCCCTTGAACAAGCCAAGGATTACGACCAGATAATCCTTACAAGGCCCACGGTAGTGCTCGGCAATCAGGACATCGGTTTCCTTCCTGGAGACCAGAAGACCAAGATGAGTCCCTTCGTCCAGCCTCTCATGGACAACCTCAACGTCATCCGGGGGCAGTTCAGGTCCACCAGCAAGGAAGCCCAGAAGCTCGATGCCATGCTTAAGGAAGAGAAGCTCCTGATCTCTCCCTTGGCCTACATCAGGGGACGGAGCCTCGGCAGGGTGTTCTTCATCTGCGACGAGGCCCAGAACCTGACACCGAACGAAGTCAAGACCATCATCACCCGAGCAGGAGAAGGAACCAAGATGGTTTTCACCGGAGACATATTCCAGATAGACCAGCCGTATCTGGACCAATGGTCCAACGGCCTCACCCATCTCGGGGAGAAAATGGGCGGGCAGAAGCTCTTCGAGCACATATTCCTTCGTGTCGGGGAAAGGAGCACGCTTTCCGACCTCGCTTCCAAGTTGCTATAAACAAACTATTTTACTATCTTTGCGCCTCCTTGAAAGATATTATATAATAATTATCATAAGAACATGTTTGACAAGAAGAAAAGAGTCTATCGTTTTGGCGGCAAGACCGCTGAAGGTGACGGCCAGATGAGGGAACTTCTCGGCGGCAAGGGTGCGAACCTCGCCGAGATGAGCAAGCTTGGGATGCCGGTTCCCGCCGGATTCACCATCACCACTGAATGTTGTGCTGAATATTACTCACTGGGTGGCGGCTACACCAATGAACTCAAGCAGGAAGTGGCAGAAGCCATGAAGGCAACCGAGACAATAATGGGAAAGAAATTCGGTGATCCTTCTGATCCGCTCCTCGTAAGCTGCCGCTCCGGTGCAAGAAGTTCCATGCCCGGAATGATGGACACCATCCTCAACATCGGTCTCTGCTCAGCAACCCTTCCAGGAATGATACAGAAGACCGGTAACCCCAGGTTCGTCTATGATGCCTACAGGCGCCTCATCATGATGTACTCCGATGTCGTCATGGAAAAGGCCGAGGGCATCGAGCCGGCGGACGGAAAGGGTATCCGCCAGCAGCTTGACAGGATGATGATGGACCTCAAGGAGGCCAAAGGCTACAAATCCGATACTGAAATCACCGCAGACGAACTCAAGGAACTCTGCGAAGTATTCAAGAAGAAAGTAAAGGAAGTCCTGGGAGTAGAATTCCCGGACAATGCAAAGGCCCAGCTCTGGGGTTCCATCGGAGGCGTATTCAAATCCTGGAACGGAAAGAGGGCTATCGCATACCGCAAGATAGAGAAGATTCCTGATGACTGGGGAACAGCAGTGAACGTACAGTCAATGGTATTCGGAAACATGGGCGAGACCTCCGCTACCGGAGTTGCCTTCTCCCGTAACCCTGCCATCGGAGACAACAAATTCTACGGAGAGTGGCTCATCAACGCCCAGGGCGAAGACGTAGTAGCCGGAATACGCACCCCTAACCCTCTTAACGAGGCAACAAAGACAGACCACAACAAGAACCTGCAGTCCCTCGAGAAGGCAATGCCTGAGGTTTACAAGGAGCTTGACGACATCCGCGTCCTTCTTGAGAACCACTTCCACGATATGCAGGATATAGAGTTCACCATCCAGGACGGCAAACTGTATATGCTTCAGTGCCGTATCGGAAAGAGAACCGGCCTTGCAGCCCTCCAGATGGCAATGGATATGCTCGAAGAGGGTATGATAGACGAGAAGACCTCCGTGATGAGAGTATCCCCCAGCCAGCTGGACGAGATTCTCCACCCCATCCTTGACCCCGCTTCCGAGAAGAAAGCAAAGGTCATCGCTCACGGACTTCCCGCTTCACCGGGCGGAGCAGTAGGAGGAATCTGCTTCACCATCGAGGACGCAATGAAAGAGTACGCAAAGGGCAAGAAGGTTATCCTGGTACGCGAAGAGACCTCACCTGAGGATATCGAGGGAATGAGGGTAGCAGCAGGTATCCTTACCACCCGCGGAGGTATGACCTCCCACGCAGCCCTGGTAGCCCGTGGATGGGGCAAGTGCTGCATCGTAGGATGCGAGGCAATGAAGATTGACCTGGCAAACAAGACCGTAAGCTTCGGAGACCTCAAGTTCAAGGAGGGTGACACCCTGTCCCTGAACGGATCCAAGGGCCTCATCTACGGCAGCGAGATTGCCACAATGGACGCTTCCGAGAATCCTCTGTTCAAGAAGTTCATGTCAATCGTGGACAAATACCGCCGCCTGGGTATCCGCACCAATGCTGATACTCCTGAGGACGCTGCACGCGCACTTCAGTTCGGCGCTGAAGGAATCGGCCTGTTCCGTATCGAGCATATGTTCTACGGCAAGCACTCCGAATTGCCTCTTTCCAAACTCCGCAAGATGATCCTTTGCGACACCGAGAAGGAGCGTAAGGCAGCCCTTGCAGAACTGGAGCCGTTCATCAAGGCTTCCGTAAAGAGCACAATGAAGATCATGGACGGCAAGCCCGTTGTATTCCGTCTGCTTGACCCGCCTCTTCACGAGTTCGTTCCTAAGAGCCAGGACAAGAAGGCCGAGATAGCCAAGGAACTTGGCGTAACTGTAGCTGAAATCGAGAAGAGAGGTGAGCACCTGCACGAGGTCAACCCTATGATGGGTCACCGCGGAGTTCGTCTGCACGTATCCTTCCCTCTTATCGCCGAGACTCAGTACAGGGCCATCTTCACCGCAACTGCAGAGCTTATCAACGAGGGTTACAAACCTATCCCTGAGATTATGATTCCTGTTACGGTATCCGCCCGCGAGCTCAGCTTCCAGAAGGGAATCTGCGACCGCGTACGCGCCGAGGTTGAAGGCCGCTATATGATGACCATCAACTACAAGTTCGGTACTATGATCGAAATCCCTCGCGCAGCCCTTACCGCAAACCGTATGGCACGCACCGCAGAGTTCTTCAGCTTCGGTACCAACGACCTCACCCAGATGACCTTCGGATTCTCCCGCGATGACGTGGGCACCTTCATGGGCGACTACCTTGGCAACAAGATCCTTGATGCCGACCCGTTCCAGACAATCGATACAAAGGGTGTCGGCAAGCTGGTAGAGTACGGTATCCAGGGAGGACGTTCCCAGAGGCCTGACCTCAAGTGCGGTATCTGCGGCGAGCACGGCGGCGATCCTGACTCAATCAACTTCTTCAACAAGATTGGTCTGGATTACGTTTCCTGCTCACCTTTCCGCGTTCCTATCGCAAGGCTTGCTGCAGCACAGGCTGCAATCAGCCAGAGCGAGTAATAGACTATGTTCAAACACAATTATACCTTAAACTTAGGCCGCATCAGCACCATTCTGGTTGCGGCCTTGTTGATTGTTTCCTGCTCTGCCACCAAGAAAGTGGCAAACGAGGGCAGGAGCGATGCAACCGCATATCTGGCAGATGAAGATCTGCCCGACGCCACCGTATTCCTTCCCTCCCCTTCAAAACCGGGAGATGCCTTGTTTGCAGGTGACCTTGCATATTATGCCTGGGGAAAGAGCGTCCGCAGCTCACAGCGCGGAACTGTTGCGCACGATGACGCCAGCAGTTCAATGTCATATATCGCTAAGAGAATGGAACCGGCATTAGGATTCCTTATCGACGCAGACAGGATGCCTAATCTGTGCAGGTTGCTCTCAAAGTCGTACACCACCACTAATAACGCCAACAAGAAAGCCAAGGACCACTTCAAGCGCAAGCGCCCTTATGTGGAATTCGACGAACCTACAGGAGTTCCTGAGGGTGAAAGGGGATCAAGGAACAGCGCCTCTTACCCGTCAGGACACGCTACAAGGGGATGGACCATGGCTCTTGTGCTTGCTGAACTGTTCCCTGAGAAGAGTGAACAGATCCTTAAGGTTGGTTACGAATATGGAGAAAGCCGCGTCATTGTCGGTTATCACTATCAGAGCGACGTAGACGCAGCGCGCATTGCCGCAGGAGCAGCCTTGGCTGTCCTCCATGCCAACGAAGATTTCCAGAAAGATATGGAACTGGCCCGCAAGGAGCTCCATAAACTCGGTTATTTGAAATAGGGTACTAGTTACCACCGTGGGAATAAGAATAGGAGAGAAAAGAGAGAGGAGGGTATTCCCCTGAGGAACCCGTGGCCGCCCGTGGCCTCGTGAACGGGTGGATGGCGCTTGCGCCAGACGGGATGAAGCGAAGCGGAAGGTTCTCAGGGGAATACCCTCCTCTCTCTTTCGCAACTTAATATCTTAAGATCCATACAAATAAAAGAGCCGGCTTTTCAGTCGGCTCTTTTTTATTTGTTGTAATCAGATATTACCTGGTAACGAGAACAGATACACGGTTCTCAGGAGCGGTATCGAACGGATTGACAGTGTCTCCGAAGTACTCGGTGGTGATGCGGTTGGCTGCGATTCCAGCGGCCTTGAGAGCCTCGGCTACAACCTCAGCACGATGCTGTGACAGAGTCATGTTCCAACGAGGATTACCAGTCTGCTTGTCAGCGTAAGCGCTGATGGTAACAACTGCCTCAGGATACTGCTTCATTACGTTAACAACATGGTCGATCTTCTCCTGCTCTGAAGGACGAATCTTCCACTGGTCGATTACGAAGAGAACGTTCTCGGTGATTGCGCGAGCGCGAGCGCGAGCTGCTGCCTCGGCTGCTGCCCTCTCGGCTGCTGCCCTCTCGGCTGCAAGACGAGCAGCCTCAGCATCTGCTGCAGCCTTCTCAGCTGCTGCCCTTTCTGCTGCAAGACGAGCTGCCTCTGCTGCTGCCCTCTCGGCTGCGAGGCGTGCTGCCTCAGCTGCCTCAGCTGCTGCAAGAGCGGCTGCTTTCTTCTTGGCTGCGCCGAAGGTGAACTTAAGACCTGCAAGAGCGTTGATCTGATAGTCGAAAATGTCACCGACCTTAGAGTTGAAGTGATCTGAATATCCGTTGGCTGCAGCCTCGAGCTCGAGGGTTACAGCGTCAGAAAGTCTGAAGTCGATTCCAGCACCGGCGCGGCCGAGAACAGAAACCTTTCCACCATCCCAAAGATAATTGTCTTTGTAGAAATGGCTTGCTACTGCGTTAGCCTCGTCGTTGTTGAAACGATAGTTGGCACCTGCTCCAACGAATACATAAGGATTAACCAGGCGCTCTTTATAACCAGCAAACAGGTTTGCGATGTCGAATGTTGCATCGAGAGCACCCTGCAGATAGTTGAATTTGTAGATGTCCCCGTAAAGAGGAAGCGCACCCTTAGCCTGCCAGCCGGCGATATCACCGCGGAGACCAAATACCGGAGTGAACTGATAACCAACGTTGATAGCTGCGGCAGGTGAAAGAAGGTTCTGCCAGTTGGTCTCACCGATGGTCTCTCCAATACCTCCCTTGACACCGAAATACCAGTCAGGGAAGAACTGCTGAGCGTTTACGCTGAAGGTAAGCGCAAGAAAAGAAGAAAGAACTAATAATGCTTTTTTCATATTAATATGTGTTATTACAGAATAATCCTATATACTGCAATATTACGAAATTATTTCCTTTTGTCAAAATATTACATAAAAAAGAGGCGCCCCACGGGGGACGCCTCTCTTTATTGAGTATCGTTAATTATTCACCATCGGCAGGAGCCGGAGTTCCTTTCTCAACGAATGTAATGTAAACGTAAGCTGTCTTGTCGAGGCCTCTATCAAGCATATAGGTGAGCTTAATAGGAACTCTTACAACGATAGGAGTTACGATAACACCCTGGTTGAGGTCGAGTGAGAGGTCACCTGTTTCCTTGTCAAGGCTGAGCTTGAGCTCCTCGATGTGGTCAGCGCCGCTGACAAGCTCGATGTCGCCAATCTCAATATCCTGATCGTAGTCAACTACAAGTTCATTGGTGAGTGAATCGATACCTACCTTCCTGAGACCGGTAGAGTCATTCAGGGCGATTCCGTTGAAGTCCTTGATATTGATACCGGCTATCACGTTGGTCTTAGCAAGCTGGTCTTTCTCGTGCTCTACAACGATTCCGTCACCACCGTCGAATACAGGGATAGGATCTACGGTCCAGAGCTTAACAGCCACTGAGTCAACTGTAGCATCTTTCTTAACCTCAGGGATGAGACGTACGGCTACCTCGAATGCGAGGCTATCCCACTTATCCCACTCATAGTTGGCCTTATCAGCCAGCTGTGCTACAGTAGAATCTGCTGCGAGCCTGGTTACTGCAACAGGGGTAGCAGGAGCCTTGACAGAAGTGTCAGCAGGCATCTTGGTGATAGTCTGGAGGTCGATCATAAGTGAATCGGAACCGAATGCATAGTTGATAACCTTGATGTAATCCTGGAACGGCTGATCTACCAGATAGTAGTGATACTTGCCTACCTTGGTACCTGCGGTATCAACATCACCCTTAACCTGTACGCTGTAGTGGGTCTCAGAGTCAACGGTTACATATGTTTGCTTAGGTGCAATCTGAGCAGGGTTGTTAGCAGCATTGATAGTAACTACGAAGGTGTAACCAACGTTTGCGAAGTGAGTGTAAACGAATACCTTGTACTCACCAACCTTCTCGATAGGAAGTGCGAAGTTGGTTGTCTCCTTACCGTCAGCGAAGCCGAATCCGTCACCTGAGAGGGTGATGTTCTCCTTCTTACCGTTGAATGTAACTACCATTGAATCAACCTTACCCATCTTAGCGGCGTCAGCAGCTACGGTGTCGAGAGGATACTTAGCATAGTAATCCTTGTGGAAATTGTAAGCAGCGGTGATAGCCTCAACAGCAATCTTGGTAGCGCTCTCATAGTGAACCATGGTGTCGATAGGACCAAGCTCGATAACTGCATCAGCAGGACGGGCCTCAACTACATACTCGAAGTTACCTACGTACTCGGTAGCAGTGCTCCTGTCGAACTTCTGGATTGAGTATACATATGTAGAGTCAATCTTACCGTACTCTGCAGCGGAAACGAGGTTAGCGTCGATAGCTTCCTTGTCGTTAGAGTGCTCAGTAACGGCACCTGTTCCCTCAGTGTAATCAGTATTGGTAACAGTGTTCCAGGTCGGGGTCTTGTCAGCGCCTACGAGATTAGCGCGGTCTCCATCAACCTTAATCTTAGCGATAAGGGTATCCTTGATGTTGTCATAGTACTTGTAATCCCAAGGAATTACAACATCCTGAGGCTGGCCATATTTGTCAACCGGAGTGAGGTTAAGCTCAACGCTGTCAGGAACTGCGTGGTAAACGCCGATAGCCTTTCCTGAAGCAGGACCGCTTGCGTGGCTGTTCTTAACGGAAACAGCAATCTTGTAGTACTCTACAGAGTCAACGATGCAGTCAACAACGGTCTTGGGGCGCTTAGGCCATGCAGAAACCTTGAATGCATCCTTAACCTGCTTCTTGCCTGTACCATAGTTATTGTCATAGTAGCCTTCCTTGTCTGCCGTAGGCTCAACGAGGGTATCACCTGCAGCAGGAGAAACAGCGGCGATCTTTACACCGAAGAGATCCTTAGCCTCAGCAGGAGTAAGGTATGCGCCGTCGAGGTCTGCAACTACTGACCACCTGCCAGCGGTGAATACAGCAACTGAATCAGGCTTGGTGGTAGGAGAAACCCTAACTTCGTGATCCTCAGTCTCAGGATTTACGATGTCACCGGCCTCAGCGTCAAAAATCTGGAAGAGGAGGGTGTGAGCTTCGCCAACCTCTACAGGAGCATAGTCAGAGGTAACGCTCTCCATAAGAGTGTTCTCTACCTGCTGTACAGCGAATGCTATTGCGATTGATCCTTCAGCTTCTGCCTGATCAAGTGCAGGCTCCTGATCGAGGATACCGTCGAGAGTAGCAAATACGTCTACGTAACCGGGAGCGTCATCCCTGTAGACGAGCTTCTTGATCTTGAGGGTATCGGGAGCTGCGGCAGCAGACTTTGTCTTAACTGCTACGAGAGCTGAATTCTCCAATGAAGCGCGAGTCCTTGCGTCAGGAGGGGTGATCTTGAATGAAGCAACTACCAAAGTGTCAGAAGTTGTACCGTCAACGAGGGTGTAAGGGAAAGCCTCAACTACGCCGCTGGTTGTAGCAGGTACATAAGCGATGCTCTGGATGAATTTTGCATAGGTTCCGAACAGGTCGTCGATAGCGCCGGAAGCTGTCTGGAGAGCCTCGATGGCAGCATCGATTTCTGCAAGACGTCCGTCTTCGCCGTCGATAGCGTCGAGACGCTTAACGAGGTCGGCGATGTCTTCCTTAAGGTCTGCGAGTTCGGCCTCTACATAAGACTGGTCAGCCTTCTTTGCGATAGCATCGTTAATGTCCTTGATAGCCTTGTCAACCTTTGCTTCAAGTTTGTCGATGTCACCATCAAGACCATTAACTTTTCCGCTCAGGGTTCCCAGTTCAGACTTGAGGTTCTCAAGCTGAGTCCTTACATACGGCAAACCATCAGTTGTACTGGTGTTGATGTTGTCGATCTGTTCCTGAAGGGACTTGATGTCCGGAGAATAGTCTTTTGTACAGCTAGTGTACAATAGTGCAGAACCCGCAAGGGCGAGCACTAACGCCATTCTAAATAATTTTTTCATAAATGGAATAGATTTAAAAAAGTTAAACTATAATTATTGTATTTATTATCCATTTCCGTACGCGTATCAGTATCTGGCACTCTATCCAATGCCGATACAATACAACATACAACGCACAAATATATGCACAATATTTCTTTTATGCAATAAAAAAATACTTTTCAGATGCTTTTTTTAGGCATCAGAACGCTTTTCAGGGTATTTTCAGATGATTTCCAGGTCACTTTGAAGCAACCATCCCTGCCGCCCGTCAGGCAATTCGATATTGAGCCACTCTCCCACTGAATCCAGAATGTGGACTTTCGCCCCCTCGTGCAGGATGAAAAGGTCCTTGGCAGTGCTGCCTGAAGGGGAACTCTTTACGGAAGTGACAGCCCTGACGATTATGGCGTCAGAAGAGTTTACGGCCTGGTTGTACTGCGTCCTGGAAGCGGTTATGCACAACAGGCAGAGTACTGCGGCGGCTATGGCGCCGTAGAAGCCTGCCTTCTTTGCAGACGAACTTCGCCCAAGCAGGAAAAGCAGCAGGAGGCCTAGCGCGGCTGCCAGCAGCAGGAGGAACAGCACCGCCCAGGTGTCAGCAGGCAGCTGGCGTGCGAGGGCGCGGAGCCACTCCTTAAGGAAGAAATCGGGCACGGGCTCTATGTTGTCCTGAATGAATTCGTTGGCGTACTGCAGGTTATGGCGTATGTCCGCGGATGAAGGATCCAGTTTCAGCGCACGCTCGTAATTGAGGATGGCGTGAGCGTAGTCTGACAGCTTGAAGCAGGCGTTTCCCATATTGAATGAAAGGTCGGCTGACTCGATTCCGAGAGCGTCTATCTGCTTCCAGGCGTCCAGGGCGTCCTGCCAGCGGCCGTCGGCGTATGCTGCCGTACCTGCATTCCACAGGGAATCTGGATAATCCTGGGGCGCTGCGTTGAGCGCGCCTGGCAGCAACAACAGCAGCAAGGCAGCTGCAACTCCCCTGGCCGGAGCCTTCTTGTTCTCTTTCATAGAATGGTCTATTGCGGATATCACTTCCAATGACTTCTTGTAATGCTCTTCCATTGCCTCGTGACCGGCATCAGGGGCGTAGCGTGCATAATCGCAGGCGTCCAGCAGGTCGGTGAATTCCTTGGCGATACCCTCTGAAGCGCCGCGGGAGCAAAGCTCCGCACCTATGTTCTCCTTGGACATATCAGCCAGGTCCATGTTCAGCTTGTCACCGGCAAAACCCAGCAGGGCCTTGTGCAGCTCTTCGTAGAATGCGGTATACAGGTTCTTCTGGAGGAAGTCCCCGGCCTGGGCAAGCCTCTTGCGAGCCATTGCCGTGGCCTTGCGGTTCTTGGTAAGAGCCACGTCGGAGCGTCTTGCCAGCAGTTTGCGCAGGAGGAGGAACGCAGCCAGCCACAGCAGGGCCAGCGCGGCGGCTATCGCCCAGAAAGCCTTTCCGAATGCGAAGAAGCCTCCGTCGGAATTGAATTTGGGCGTCTTTGTGACTATGTAGCGGATGTCGCTGTCCAGGTTGCGCACGTCCCTGCGGGAAACGTTGTTGATGACTCCTGCCCCAGGGCTGTCGGTATTGCTGCCCTTTGCCACGCTCAAAGGCATGGGGTCAGACGTGAGTGTAACATACTTGCGTGTATTGATGTCGAAATAGCTGTACTCTACCGGCCCGATGGTGAAATCTCCGGAGCTGCGCGGGATGAAAGGATACTCGAAGGTCTTTGCGCCCTGGGAGTCGGTTATCTTCACGTCATATGCCTCGAAGTCCGGCGGGAACTGAATCTTGGGAGCCTCCAGCAGGTATACGTTGCCGCTTCCGGATATGGTAACCTTGAGGGAGGCGGCGTCGTGCGCATTCACCTCGTTTGCCGACAGCGAGGCGTTCATGGAGAACTTGCCCACTCCCCCGCCGAATGAAGCCGGCGCCCCTGCAGGAAGCGGAGATACCTTGACGGTGTATGATTTGGAGTAGATTCTCTTGCGGACGGTGCGGAAATCGTCCTGGAAGAAGCTGTCAAAAATACTTCCACCTCCGGTTGCGACACGTACGTTCACCAGACATACCAGCTCTGCGGGCTCTATGGTGATATCTCCGCTCTGCTGCGGTATGATTGTCCAGGTTCTGAGGACAGCTGAATTGTAGAGGCTGCCGTTATAATTCTCGCGAGTGAACTCTATACTGGTGGGAGCCTGTATCTCCTGGCTCCAGAAACCGTTGAAGGAAGGGAACCTGGCGTCTTCGAATCCGGCTACGCTCACCCTCTGATATAGTTTTAACGATACGTTGATAGGCTCTCCCACAACTGCCGAAGTGCGGCTGAGGGTAAGCCTAAGGAAAAGGTCGTCGTCCGAAATGTTGCCGCTCTCCTGCACCTGGCCGCCGGAAGATGAAGCGGCTCCTCCCTGGGAAGAGCCGCCTCCCTGCGCGGAAACCACCTCTACGGTAATTCCGGAGGAAGATATCTCCCTGCCTCCGACCTTGGCAGTCGCGCCCGGAAGCGTAAACTTTCCTTCTTTCTTCGGCATCAGTACATACGTGAATGTGGTCTGGGAAGAAGTGGTGCGCTTGCCGTTTACTATGGTAACGCTTCTGGAAGAGCCTTTCTGCGGTCCCCATACAAGCTGGAAGTCCTCTCCGGGATTCCATTGGAAATCAGTGGGAGAGTCCTCCCCTTCTATCACGAAGGTAACGTTGAACTGTTCGCTGGACGCTACCAGGTTGGGAGCGTCAACTCTTATGGAAGACTGGGCGTGCAGCGTCAAAGCCGCTGCGCACAGGATGAGTATGGCTATAATCCTTTTCATTACCAATTCTTTTCTTTCTTGTCAGGGCTGGCCTGGGCTTTTTCCTGGTTCACCTTGTCCTGGGTCTCTCTCTCTTTGGCCAGCATTGCGTTCAGCATCTGCTGAGCCTGCTGGGGTGATATCTTCTGCTCGCGCGGAGGCTGCTGCTGTTGCTGGTCGTCCTGGTTCTGGTCTTGATTCTGCTGATCCTGATTCTGGTCCTGGTCCTGATCCTGGTTGTCATTGCCTCCGCCGTCCTGCTGCTGGTCCTGCAGTTTCTTCTTGGCGTAAATATAGTTCTCTTTTGCCTCTATGTCATCAGGATTCAGCAGAAGTGAGGCCTTGAACGCCTCCACAGCCGCCTGGTACTCCTCTTTCTGGAGGGCAGCGTCGCCTGCGTTGAAGTAATAGTCAGCCTCGTTCTTATGCCCCTTGACCACGTCCTTGACGGTAAGGAGGGCGCCGGCGGCCCCTTCGAAGTCGTCCTGCCTGTAAAGGGAGGACGCAAGGTTGTACTGGGCCGCCACCGAAAGCGAATCCTTCACGGTAGCCTTGCGGTAGTCTATCTCCGCCTGGCGGAAGTTGCCCCCGCGGAATTTGCGGTTGCCTTCGCGCACTTCCCTCCGGTCCGCCTGGGCCGAAGCTCCCACTGCCAGAAGCAGCGCCATCAGAGACAAAATTATCTTTTTCATACGAACAACTTCTTTTTAGGGCTCCTTTCTCCCAGCAGCATCTCAAGGGCGAAGAAAATGAGGGCCGCCGCGAAGAAATACATGAACTGCTCGTCGAATTCCTCGAACACCACGGAGTTGAATGTCTCGTCCTCCATCTTCTCAATGTCCTCAATTATGGGATTGAGGCCGAATTCCTCGTTTCCGGCGTGTACGTAGGCTCCTCCGCCGGCCGCGGCCACGCTCTTGAGCGTTTCCTCGTCAAGGCGCGTCACCACTATGTTGCCTTCGGAGTCTTTCAGGAGGCCTCCTGAATAAGGGATGGGCTGCCCCTGTGAAGAGCCTACGCCTATGGTGTAGACTTTTATACCCTGCTCGAAGGCAGTCTGCGCCGCAGCTACGGCGTCATCTTCGTGGTTCTCGCCGTCGGTAATGACTATTATGGCGCGGCTCTTCTCGCTCTGGGCGCTGAAACTGCGTATTGCGGTGGTTATTGCGTCACCTATCGCGGTTCCCTGAACCGGCACGGAGCGGGTGTCCACAGTGGAGAGGAACATCTTGGCAGAAATGTAGTCCGTGGTTATGGGCAGCTGCACGAAGGACGTTCCGGCAAACACTATCAAGCCTATCCTGTCCTCCACAAGACGGTCAGTAAGACGGTTGATGGCCAGTTTGGCTCTCTCCAGGCGGCTGGGAGAATAATCCTGGGCGAGCATGGAGTTGGACACGTCCAGGCAGATCATTATCTCGGCACCTGAGCTCTGGTGCTCCTTGAGGGCGGCTCCCACCATAGGGCGCGCCAGTCCTACGACGAAGCAGGCGAAAGCCAGCGCTGTCAACAGGCAGCGCAGCCAGCCCTTCACGGCGGAGTACCTGGGCATAAGCTCGTTCACCAGTTCTTCGTCGCCAAAGGCTTTCAGGGCCTTGCGGCGGCGGTAGCGCATGATTGCGTAACCCGCCACGATGACAGGCACCAGAAGCAGGAGCCACAGGAACTTTATGTTGCCAAAATAAATCACGTCAGTTTCTTTATTATAAACCTGAGGACAAGCTCCAGGAGCAGCAGCGCCAGGGCCCAGAGCGCGTACTTGAGGAACAGTTCCTTGTAAACAGGGAAGCTGTCTATGGTGGTACGGGCTTTCTCCATCTGGTTGATCTCAGCGTAGATCTCGGCCAGCTTGGTATTGTCGGTGGCGCGGAAATACCGTCCTCCGGTGGTCTGCGCCACCCTCTTCAGGAGGTCCTCGTCAATTTCTACAGGCAGGTTCTGCATCTGAACGCCCCAGGGGGTCATAACCGGGTATGGAGCCATTCCGTTGGCACCTACTCCAATAGTATATACCCTCACCCCGTATGTATATGCAATTTCAGCGGCGGTGTCGGGAGCTATTTCGCCACTGTTGTTAACTCCGTCTGTCAGCAGAATCACCACGCGGCTCTTGGCGTCGGAATCCATTATCCTGGCTACCGCGGTAGCCAGGCCGTTGCCAATTGCGGTACCGTCTTCTATCAGGCCCGTCTGAAGCTCCTTCATCAGGTTGATGAGGGTGGAGCGGTCGGTCGTAAGGGGGCACTGGGTATAGCTTTCGCCTGCGAACACAACTATGCCCATCCTGTCGGAAGGCCTCTGCGCGATGAACTCCATCGCTATGTCCTTGGCCGCGTTAATCCTGTCCGGCGTGAAGTCCCTGGCCAGCATACTGGTGGAGACGTCCATCGCCAGGATGATGTCGATACCCTCTGTATCTATCTTCTCCGTCTGCGACGACGACCTGGGACGCGCTATACAAACCACTATAAGGCACAGGGCCGCTATGCGCAGCAATGCAGGCAGGTGCCTCAAAACCTCAAGCGCAGTCTTTCCGCCGCTCTGCCACTGCCTGGCGGATGCAACCTGCAGGTTGGTGCGGCGTCCCGTGATCTCCCGGAACACGTAAAGCGCCGCCAGGAGCACAGGCACGATCATCAGCCAGAGCAATTTGGGATACTCGAAGAACATCAGGCGGCCTCCTCCTCTTTTTGCTCACCTTCCAGCTGTGTCTGGTAGGTGGATGTTACGAACTTGACTGCCGAAGGCACCGCGGAGGCGTTCTGCTGCTCCGTAGCTGTGAACTTGGCGAACTTCACGAAGTCGGAAGTCTCGAAAAGGGCCTTGGTCTCGGCGTAAAGGTCCTCCGGGATGCGTCCTTCCAATGCGTCGAAAATCTCGGCGGTGGTCATCTCCTCGGCATTTATGCCGAATACGTTCTCTATGTATGTACGCAGGGTGTCTGTGATTCCGGAGTACAGGGTCTTCTGCTTTTCCGGAGCCCAGTATTTGTCTCCCTTGAGGGTATCCAGGTTGCGAAGGGCAACTATGTACGGAGGATCCCTGCGGGCCTCCACAACAGTCTCCCTGCGGCCTGCCATTATGATGAGGCAGCCGATGATGATTGCCAGGAGCGCCACTATCCATATCCCGATGATATACGGCAGCAGTTCGGCCAGCGTCAGAGGATACTTGATCTGGCCTTTTATGTCGTGTATCTGGAAGGTGGCGGTATCTATTGGAATTGTCTTGGCCTCGAACTCCATTCCCGTAAACAGGAGGGTGTCCATAGAAGCCCCCACAGTACGCTGCACGGCAACGTCGGGAAGGGTGTAATGGCCTTCTTCGAACGGAGCTATGACTACAGACGCCCTAAGGTCGAGGGTAGGCACTCCGGATGTCTTGTTCACCTTCAGGGTGTCCACTTTCCAGGCGCGTACCAGAGTAAGGGTATCGGTCATCACCTTGGAGTAATCCTGGAATGCCAGGATGGCGTCCGCAGGCATTCCCTTCATCTCGACTCCGTATTCCAGCTGGTCGGCAATGAGTATGGAATCCCGCTGCTGGAGCTGCTTCAGGTAGCTCTGGCCGGACGGGATGATTCCCGAAACCAATGCGTATATGACAAGCAACAGTCTCATTTCTTGCTGAACAGAGTCATAAGTCCCTTGACGTAATCTTCGTTGGTGGCAATGTCCACCGAATCTACTTTATATCGGTTGAATAGGCTCTTCTCCTTTTCGGCCATATCCCTGTACCAGGCAGCATAGGCATTGCGGACGCGGGAACTGGAGGTATTGATCCAGGATCCCGAACCAGTTTCCAAGTCTTGTACGTTCACCAGGCCTACGTCAGGCAGCGACTGCTCGCGAGGGTCGTGTACCTTGATGACGGACACGTCGTGGCGGCCAGCCGCAACTTTAAGTGCGTCTTCGTAGCGCAGGTTGCCGTCGCCGTCAACGTCCATCATATCGCTGAGGACGAATGCAGTGCACCTCTTCTTTATGGCGTTGGTCAGATAGCGCAGCGCCTCCCCTATGTCCGTTCCTTCCGAAGCGGGTTCCAGGTCAATAATCTCTCTGATTATGTGAAGGAGGTGGCTGCGGCCCTTTCCGGGCGGGATGAATTTCTCTATGCGGTCGCTGAAGAACAGCGCCCCCACCTTGTCGTTATTGAGGATGGCGCTGAAGGACAGCACGGCGGCTATTTCGGCCAGAAGCTCCCTCTTTGTGCGGGAAGCGGTGCCGAAGAAGCCGGATCCGCTCACGTCCACCAGCAGCACGACGGTGAGTTCGCGCTCCTCTTCGAACACTTTCACGTACGGCGTCCGCAGGCGGGCCGTGACGTTCCAGTCCATTGAGCGCACATCGTCCCCCCACTGGTACTCACGCACCTCGCTGAAGGCCATTCCGCGCCCTTTGAAGGCGGAGTGGTACTCTCCTGCGAATATCTGGTGCGACAGCGCCCGCGTCTTGATCTCGATCTTGCGGACTTTGCCCAGCAGGTCAGCAGCGCTTGCGTTATGGGACGATGACGGCATTTATAACTTGCTCGATAATGTCTTCTGCCTTTACGTTCTCAGCCTCGGCTTCGTAGCTGAGACCGATGCGGTGACGAAGGACCTCGTTGCAGACGGCCCTGACATCCTCCGGGATGACATAGCCGCGCCTCTTGATGAAGGCGTAGGCCTTGGCGGCAAGGCTCAGCGAGATGCTGGCTCGCGGCGAGGCGCCAAACGAGATGAGGTTCTTCATTCCCTTGAGGCCGTAATCCTCAGGGGTACGTGTGGCATAGACTATATCAACTATGTATCGCTCTATTTTTTCATCCATATATACGTCACGTACGACATCACGGGCGCGGACGATGTCCTCTGGGCTGATGACAGGCTCGGCCTTGGGGAAAACACCGGTGTTGTTCATACGGACAATCAGTCTCTCTTCCTCTTTCTTCGGATAATCTACAACCACCTTGAGCATGAAACGGTCTACCTGTGCCTCGGGAAGAGGGTAGGTTCCTTCCTGCTCTATGGGGTTCTGGGTTGCCATTACCAGGAACGGCTCGGGAAGTTTGTAGGTCTGGTCGCCCAGAGTGACCTGGCGCTCCTGCATTGCCTCCAGAAGGGCAGACTGCACCTTAGCCGGAGAACGGTTGATCTCGTCGGCAAGGACGAAGTTTGCAAAGATAGGGCCTTTGTGCACCTCGAACAGCTCTTTTTTCTGAGAGTAGATGAGGGTTCCGAGAAGGTCGGCCGGGAGAAGGTCCGGAGTAAACTGAATTCGGCTGAACTTGGCGTTCACAGCCTGGGACAGAGTGTTGATAGCCAGGGTCTTTGCCAAGCCAGGAACACCTTCGAGAAGGATGTGGCCGTTGGCCAGGAGACCTATGAGCAGGTTCTCCACCAGATGTTTCTGGCCCACTATCACCTTTCCCATCTGCATTGTAAGCAGATCTACAAAGGCGCTCTCTTTCTGAATGCGTTCGTTGAGTTCTTGGATGTTTATGTTTTCCATTATATTTAATATTTTTGCATTCGTTATGCGTTATTCCATCTCCCTGTGCTATGACGGTTCAACCTTCTTCGGCTGGCAAATCCAGCCCGGAGTCCCTACCGTGCAAGGCACCCTGGAAGACGCTCTTGGCAAGCTGCTTCGCAGCAGTATCAGCGTCACTGGCGCGGGCCGTACGGACACCGCCGTCAACGCCATAGGGTACGTCGCCCATTTTGACGCCCCGGAGGGCCTGGACACAGAGGCTTTGGGCTACAAATTAAATGCCATCCTCCCCCCTTCCATCGTGGTTCTGAAGGTGTCCGGAGCCCCGGAGGATTTCCATTCCAGGTTCGACGCTACAAACCGCGAATATACATATTTTTTGCATCGCAGAAAAGACCCCTTTGCCAGCCATTATTCTTTCCAGTGCCTGTATCTGCTTGACACACAGGCTATGGACCAGGCCGCAAAAATGTTGCTCGGAACACACGATTTCAGATGTTTCCAGAAAACCGGCACTGATGTCAAGACTTCCGTCTGCACAGTTACCGAGGCCGGGTGGCACAATTACACCCCTTCCCACTGCTCCGTGACGCATTTCCCATGCAATCAAGGCGACTATATGTATTTCAGAATCTGCGCCGACAGGTTCCTGCGGAACATGGTACGCGCCGTGGTTGGCTCCCTGATTGACGTGGGGCGCGGTAAAATGACGCAGGACCAGTTTGCAAAACTGATCCTGCATCCAAATGACAGCAGGCTTGACCTGCCATCTCGCGGCGACGCCGGAGAATCCGTCCCCGGTCACGCCCTTTTCCTCTCAAATATCTCTTACTAGTATATCGGTCCGCCTCCGTGGGGAGGGTGTTCCCTTCATAACCCGTGGCCGCCCGTGGCCTCGTGAACGGGAGGGGCCCACAAGCGCAGCGCAGTGGGAGGGATGAAAGGTTATGAAGGGAACACCCTCCCCACGGAGGCACAGTTTCTACCGCCAGGGAGTGATGACCGCTACAACGGCATCAGCAGGTGCGATATCAAGTGTCTTTGCCGGCAACTTGGCACTTACGGCGGCATCGTTGCCTCCGGTATACACCTTGACGCTGGAGACGCCGGCATCCAGACCAAGTTTCCTGCAGATGGCGTTCAAGTCAAGCTTCATAGGCTTTTCAAGGGTACCGTTCAAGGAAACTATGTACCAAGTGTTTCCGTGACGGCGCGCCATTGTAACGTATTTCCCCGGATAACCGTCGATCAGGCGGGTTTCGTCCCAGGTCGTAGGCACAGCACGCATAAAGTCAAGGCAAACCTCCGATGTACCGTCAGTCAGGTTGGTCGGGGCCAGAGCGAAGTTCTGTATAGGATTCTGGTAAAGCACCGCTAGAGCCAGCTGGAATACGTCGGTGGTCATCCTGCGCGGTCCCCTGTTGGGATTGCGGTTCAGGCGCCTCTGCAGGAAGCTGCCTCCGAATTCCATAGATGCCACAGCATTGCGGATGAAAGGATGCAGGCAGGCGAATTCCGGTTCCAGGTTGCAGTCGTTCTGATTGAAGACCATGTTCTCCGATGCCCTTACCGCCTCGCTTCCAACAAAGTTGGGGTACATCCTCTCCCAGCCGCGAGGCAGGGTTGCACCGTGGAAGATGCACATCAGGCCGTAGTCGTTGGCGTCGCTCAGGATGTCTTCGTAATAGCGCAGGGTCTGCTGCTTGTCTCCGCCGAAGAAATCCACCTTGATGCCCTTGACACCGGCTTTCTTCATCCACGCCATCTCCTTCTTGCGGCTTACCGAAGTCGTCAGGTTGTCCTTGGGACTCTGGGGGATGTCGTTCCACCAGCCGCTGGAGCTGTACCAGAGCCATACTCCAACGTTCTTGCTTGCAGCGTACTGGATGAGTTCCTCCATCTTGTCGTATCCAAGGTTCCTGTCCCAGTAGGCATCCACCAGGGTATACTCATATCCCATAGCAGCGGCCAGGTCTATGTAGGCTACCAGGTCGTCCCAATTGATGCTGGGATCCTGCCACAGGATCCAGCTCCAGGTGCTGCGGCCGAATTTATAGTCCATCGAAGGCTCGTATAGCTGCTCTACAACATCCCAGGCTACCGTGGTTTCTGCTATAGGGGCAAGGTCAAGGCCTACAGTAATTGTCCTCCAGGGGGTAGCGCCGGGAATTGAGAACGCGGCGCCGGTATCCCCTTCCCCATTGTTTTCTTCAGGAAGAGGGAACGCTATCGTATAGCCTTTGGCTGCGTCCCAGTCACTCAGGTGCGAGCCGCAGTAGCGGCTGTCCACACCAGTCTCGCTGATCAGCACCCAGGCATTGTCTGCCGTCTTGAACAGACAGGGGAAGGTGTAGCCGTGGCCATACTCGGATTTCTCGGAAAGGGGTTTCTCCAGATAATAGAACTCCTCGTAACTTGGCTTGGTGCGGGCGAAGCCTATCATTGCGTCGCTCTGCGGAGTAAGGAAGCTGACAGTCCCCTGCGGCAACTTGAAAGCGGTTGTCTCTTCAAAGATACGCACGCCTCCCGGTGCGCCTTCGCGCGGGAGCAAATACCTGAATGCTATGTCGTTGTTGCTGACTCTGAACTCCACGTCCACCTTCTTGCCCCCGGCATTCTGGAAGGAGTAGACGCTCACGTTGGCCTTGTAGTTGACGACGGAGGTCTTTATCGTCTCCATCTTGTAGGTCTGGTCAAGCTGCGAGGCTTTCTCTTCTATGAACGAGAGCTTGCTGTAGTCTCCAAGGTTGGCCTTGAATCCCAGCGCGGAGGACTCCAGGACCTGGATTCCGTCATAACTTACACTGTAGCGGGCATCGGCGCTCACGCTTACCTTGAGCCTGCCGTCCGGTCCGCTGACCGGACTCTGGGCAAAGGCGCTCAGGAATGTTGCCGCAGCAAGGGCGGCTGTCAAAATCTTACGCATTAATAATTATTTTACTGGAATTGCGAACTGGGTGATGGAGTGAGCCGGGAATGTGTAGGTGATCTTTCCGTCCCTGGCTACATTGACAGTACTCTCCTTAGGTGCATAAGAGTCTCTCTTGGCATAGGTGAAGGTGTCGTCAAGACCGCCCTCGATGGAACTTACGTTTACGCGTCCTGCTGCGAAGGCGTTCTTGCCTACGTTCTGGATGTCGGCCTTGATGGCGTCTTTCTCGTGACGGTTGATAACCGTAACGAAGAGGGTCTTGCCGTCCTCTGAAGTAGCAGCTGTAGCGTCAAGGTAAGGGATGTTGTCGTAGGGGCCTGACGAGAAGGTATCACCGCTTACATATGTGTCGAATGACTCTCCGAGACAGTTGGTTGAGAACATCTTGTATGCGTAGAACCAAGGGGACTTGTAATACTGGCCGGATTCACGGTCAGAAGCCAGAAGTCCTGTTGCCATTGTGTAGGCGCCCATCTTCACGAAGTCTGCGTGGCGGACGAAGGAGTTAAGGCACATAGCACCTGCAAGCACGTTCTTGATGCCTGCGGCTCCGTGTGCACCCCACTCGTCGACTGAAAGCATCAAGGAGCGCTTCTCTGGATGAAGGGCCTTCTGGATGTCCACCTGCGCTTTTACGGACATTATCTTCTCTTCAAAGTCGGCAGCGGCCTCTCCTACGTAGCTGTAGTAGTCGTCTGCCCTGGACTCGTCCAGACCGTCCCTCCAATACCTGTGGATAGAGATATAGTGGGCGATGCCTGTGAGACCCTCTACAACCTTGCGGTTCCACTCAGCCCAGGTTCCGTCTGGATAGTATGCCGAGCCGTTAGCCACGAACTGGACGCTGCGGTCTACTGCGCGCAGGGCCTTGGCAGCCTCTATTGCTACCTTGACATAGTCGTCGGCGTTCTTGTGGCCCATGATCCAGGGATAGCCGTCCACCTCGTTTCCAAGGCCCCAGTATTTAACTTTATACGGCTCCGGATGGCCGTATTTGGCACGGAGGTCAGAATAATAGGTTC
This sequence comes from Bacteroidales bacterium, assembly GCA_017437825.1. Lineage (GTDB taxonomy): Bacteria > Bacteroidota > Bacteroidia > Bacteroidales > UBA932 > Cryptobacteroides. Next base: position 6,959 of record JAFRXC010000033.1, on the reverse strand, counting down.
CGTGATCGACGTTGGTGTACTCGCACCAGAAACGGGCGCTGTTGATGTCGCCAAGACCGAGGTTGAGGCAGATGATGTTCTCGCTTCCTATCGCCTTGTTCAGGGCTACCCACTCGTCGGTACCGACCTGGTTGGTCTCATAGCCTCCCCACGCGAGGTCCTTGCGGACGGGACGCTGGTCCTTGGGGCCGATTCCGTCTTCCCAGTTGTAACCTGCCACATAGTTTCCGCCCGGCCATCTCATTGCAGGAATCTGGAGCTCGCGGAACGCATCGATGTAAAGCTGGTTGAATCCGTCTGCATTGGCATTGGGGGTTCCCGGACAATACAGCGGGCCGTAAACGTTGTTCTCTATAGGCGGTTCCTGGTCACGCCCGATGGGCTCCATGAAAACGCCGTAGATGTTCTTGTCAATCTTTCCTATGACACGGTCTGTGTTCACAGAAATAGTTGTCTGGGCTGCTGCAAACAAAGGCAGGCAAAGACAGATGAAAGAGAGTAATTTTTTCATATAGTGGTCAGTTAGTGTTATCTAGAATACTTTCTCTATGACGAGGACACCTGCAGACAGAGGCTCTATGTTCATCTTGACTGCATTGTCAGAAGGAGTGACAGTCTTGAACTTCTTCTCTACAGCATTCTTGTTCTGGATGGAATTGGCAGCCATAAGGTCCCCGGGAGCAAAGTATGTGTAGTTTGCAGAAGCGATGCCTTTCCAGTCACCATTGATTGTGAGGTCCTGTGCCTTCTCCGTAGCGTTCACTATTTTCACGATTACGTTCTTGCCGTTTTCAGACATCGTGACACTCAGGCTGAGGTCGCCGGTATCACCTGTATAGGCGAGGCGGTATCTGGAGAAGTTGTCGTACCACAGTTCAGTAACCTGCGCATTCGGAGCCTTGAAGTAGTCTTTGTAGTCAAAGTTGATGAATGCGTTGTTCCAGTCCGGCATATCTATGCGGCGCATAAAGAGAGCGGCTGCACCCATTCCTACGATGGGGGTGTTTTCGCACATATTCAGGAAACCGCCCGCGAACAGACCTGTACGCCAGTCGATGCTCTGGAGGTTCCACTCTGATATGAAGAGCTTGATATTAGGATTCGGACACTCGGAAATCATCTGGGCATATCTCTCATAGTTTGCCTTCAGTCTGGCCGGACCTGTGAAATAGCCGCCCTGCTGCTCATAGTGGTGCAGGCTCATATAGTCGAAATAACTTCCGGAACGCATCAGGAAATCCTTGTCTTCTGAGAATCCTCCACAAACGATGATCTTTATGTCAGGATCGACTGCGCGCATGGCGGTAGTGAAATCGTGTACGCATTTCTCGTAACGTTCGAGACCCATCTCCCACATTTCGTTGTCGATTTCCCAATATTTGACATTGTAGGGCTCCGGATGTCCGTTGGCTGCACGGACGCTGCCCCACTTGCCGGTAGCAGGCTCGTTGCAGTATGCAACCCATTCTGCGGCTTCGCGGACAAGACGGTCGTACTCGCTTGCAGGCTCTTCGAATCCGACGCTGACCACGATGACAGGTTCGCACTCAATCTCGCGGCAATAGCGGATGAATTCGTCAGTTCCGAAAGCGTTCTGGTCATAGTCCATCCACTGCCAGTAGTCCCAACGCTTGCGCTGTTCCTGAGGGCCGATGCCCCACTTCCAGTTGTACTGAGCAGCATATCCACCGCCGGGCCAACGGAGCACGGTAGGATGAAGCTCTTTTACTGCCTGAAGAAGATCAGGACGGAAACCGCCTGTATTGATACCGGACTGAGTGGTCATAGAGGCCTGGTCGACTTGTACGGTACCGCCTTCAACGCAGATTGAGAAATCAGCGCCACCATTGTAGCTGTCGCTCTGAAGCACGAACTCGTATTTCTTCCAATCATTACCCGGTTTTCCGAGAACTTGCTTCGAGAGAACTGTCTGGCCGTTCTTGAGAGCGATGGAGAGAGTAGCCTTGCCATCACCCTTGGCGTAGATGCTGCCGATGTATTTCTCGCCCTTGATGACATTGATCTGGTTCTGTGATTCGAATACGCCATTTGGGTCGAGATACTCCTTAGGGTAACGAGGCTTGAGACCTGCCTCTCCTGAAACTGCGGTGATTTTCTGCGAGTAACGGCCATTGATGGCATCGTCCTTCACGAGTTCGTACCTGCCGTTTCCGAATGCTTCCCACTGTTGCGCGATAGAAGGAGTCTTAACAACTTCAGGAATGTCGTCAAAGTAGACTTCCTTTCCGTTGAGAGAGGTCACCTTTATGTTGCGGTACTGTGAATTTGAAAAATTAACCCAGATTGTGAGGTCATTGGCGGTGACGTCGTCCAGTTTTGTAGATATCACGAGTTTGTCATCCCAATACGCCTTCACGTTCTTGCCCTGACAACGCAGACGGAGCTTGTGCCAGTCTTGATTGTCATTGATCTGAGCGGGAGTAGCCGCTTTCACTACGAGAGGATTGATGGCCCTTACGCGTCTTACACGGCCGTTGCCCATATCCACCTGGCTTTCGTTGATAGTGGAGATGGAGAAGTTAGGCTGAGTCTGTTGGATTTGAGCCCTTGCCAACGCTTCAGCATCCCTCTGGGCGTTGATCTGAGCTTCTGTCTGCGCCGGGGTGAATCTCCTGGACTCTTTCAGAGGGTCGTGGATTCTGAAGAAATACGGGCTGCCGTCAGCCTGATTCTTGAAAGCGATGCGTATATCCATCAAGCCGCCGCTCCACGAGCGTTGTGCTAGCTTGTAGGCGCGCCATTTGATATCCATCGTGATTTCATAGTTGTCAGTGTTGATGGCTGTTACAGGAATAGGTTGCTCGTTGCGCGCAGGAGCGTGAAGTACGCGGTCATCATCGACGTACCAGCCGTCGAAATAACCTCCTGTAGGATTGATACCCGGATACATCTCAGGCTCGAAGGAACGTTCGAATATGAGTTCCTGCCAGGCACCGTTGTTCGGTGCGAAATAGATGTGCTCGAACAACTGGCCGTACAGTTTTTCGTCTATCAGGCCGGCTGCCTGCTTTGACTTTATGTTTATCGAAGCATTTTGCGCTGAAATGGCGCTTGAACCACCCAATACGAGGGCAGAGAGGAGAATCAGTAATTTTTTCATTTGACTTTTACTCTAAGAATCGTGAAGGAATTAGGCTCGAAAGTCATATCGAATGATTTTGAGAACTTGTCATAAACGCTTTCGACAGGATGAATCTTGTCCGGATTGTCGAAATCGTTTTCATCGTACAATGAATCGGCGGACAAGGTTATTACTTTGCCCTTGGACTCGACAGAAGCGACGTTGGAAAGGTTGATGGCGGTGCTGAAAGGCTCGTCGAGGGCGTTGACAACCTTGATGATCATCTCCCCGCTATCACGGTCATAGCCCGCGAGAGCATATCTCTTCTGCAGAGGCTTGTATTCCACCTTGCCTATCTCGTTGCCGTCGAGGAAGCAGGCGATTTCGGCGCCGTTGACAACCACCTTCACGTCGTGCCATTCATCTGCAGAAAGATCCAGGTCGCTGCTGAGGGTACCAAGCGAGATGTTGGTGTTGCCTTCGACCATTGAAACGGATGCGGTATATTTGGGCGCAGTTGAAGTAACTGGGGCAGCCCCTCTGAATCTGGGAGCGCTTACGTTGAAAGTGAGGTAGTTCCTGTCATCCTGGACGGCGAAGCGTATGCCGAAGCTGCTGAGGCTGTTCTCGAACTTTACCTTTGCCGCTACTTCGAAATTGCCGGAAGCTTCTGAAGCAGAAGTGATCCAGCCGCCTGATGACAGCCTTGGAGGCACGTTCTTGTTTGTACCAGGTATATAGAGATTCGGCTCGACCAAGTAATTGAGGTCTTTGAATTCACCGGTGGCGTAGCCTTCTGCAGTCTTGTCCCAGGAGCCCTGCTCTTCCCAGGCGCCCGCCGCTGCCTTGCCGTTGACGGAAAAGTCTTTCATCTCGACTTTTGAGCCCTGGGCATTCACGCTGGCTGCGAATCCGGTCTTGCCTTCAAGTTTCAAAGCGGCCTGTTTAAGCGCGAGTTTTGTGCCGAGGATGACATCAGGACGGTTGTGGCTGAACATACACTGCACATGGTATGAGGTGCGGGGCACGACAATGTTATTCTTGAAGCGGATGAGGTTGGTAGGCCACATCTGGAAATCAGTGTTTTCGAGGATGGGAGCGAAAGAGGCTATTTTCACGAGATCGGAGTTCCTTTCGATTCCGAGCATGAATGAAGCTTCAGCGAGAGCGCCTTCGAGAGTGCCCGGGCCCACACCGCTGTTGACTGCATATTCGCCTACATATACTTCGTAGAGACCGCGTGGAGCGTCGTCGAAGACGTCCGTGGTGTTGAAGAACTGTTCAGGGCGGACATAGTAGTGGGGATCGATCATCTCTACAGTCCCTGCTTCATAAGTGTCAGGAACCGGTGTGAGACGGTCGTGGGTACTGATGTACTTTATCTGAGGGTATTTCTCCTTGAGTCGCTTGTAGATGTAGCTGTAGTGCTTTGCATACACTTCACCCGAATTCTCGTTTCCTATCTCTATGTATTTGAGGTGGAACGGTTCAGGGTGTCCGTTCCTGGCCCTGACTGCACCCCATTTTGTACTTGCGTCTCCAATGGCATATTCAATGGCGTCAAGATGGTCCTGGATGAGCGGTTCCATCTCGTCAATCTCCCAATAGTCACCGTTGCGTACTACGCAGGACAAACCGGCATTGATAACGAACATAGGCTCGGCTCCGATGTCTTCGCAGAACTGGAGGAAATCGTGGTAGCCTATGCTGCAACTGTTGTGATATCCCCACAGGTCCATCTTGCCGACGCGCTCGATGCGGTCTCCGATGGTCTCCTTCCACTTGATGCGGTCTTCCATTGAGAGTCCTTCCACGATGCAGCCGCCCGGCCAGCGGATGAATGAAGGCTTGATGTCGGCCAGAGTCTGCGCTATATCCTTTCTGAGACCGTGGCCCATAAAGGTCTCCTGAGGAAGCAGGGAGATGTAATCTATGAACAGCTGGCCTTCACCGTCGAACTCCATCACGAGCTTGGCCTTGTTGTCGGTGACGCCGCTTTCTACAACAGCATCATACTTGTTCCAGCTGCCGTTCTTCTTAAGGTCGAAGGTCTGCGAGAAAATCTCCTTGCCGTCCTTGCCGATGATGGAGGCTTTCACATTTCCCTTGTATGCAGATGTGGCGCGGGCGTAGAAAGAAAAGTTGTATTTGTCACCGCTGACCATATTGAGACCGGCGTATCCTTCGTTGGTGATTTTCGCACCGCTGCCCTTGATGTCCAATTTGAGGTTGTTGGCGTTGCCCTTGCTGACAGGGTTGGTGCTGACAACGTTCATCGTCGCCGTAGAGGAAGCCAACGGCTCGAGGCTCCAGCCTTCAGTCTTGTTCTGAGGGTCGAAATGATGGAAGATATACCCCTTCACCTGACCTGACTGATAGTTGGGCTTTGCAGGACCGTGGATTTCGTCGCCTATGACAACACAGTCGTCAGGGACGTCCTTCTCCTCAAAGCCCATATTGTATATCATCTCAGGCCAGAGGCCACCGTCACCGGAACGGCTGATTTCTTCGATGAAGATACCCCAAAGGTCTTGAGGAAATTCCGTGATTTCATCTGCCATATCGATATCAATGACAGATTTTGATGTATCGGAGCAGTTGGATAGAGCCAGGCACAGACACAAAAGCGCGAAGAATTTGAAGAGTTTGTTCATATTATGTGGTTAGTTACGATGCTATTTCCATTTTACTAATTTACTATTATTTTCGCAAATGCCAAACCCCCTGGCCTTAAGATGGAAAACTTAAGACCAGGGGGTAAGCTTAGACCGAAAGGTCTGTTGATTCTTTTAGTCCATTACGAGTACCGGAGGTACAGGAACGATTGAAGGGCTCCATCCTGTAGCCTTTCCGAATACAGAGAGGTCAAGAATGCCAAGATTTGAATTCTCAGGCCATTCTGTGAAGGTGACGCGGACATAGCGGCACTCTACAGGAGGAATCTCATCGAACACGACATTCTTGGAAACTTTTGAGTCTGTACGGTCCAGAACAGTAGTGTAAACCTGTCCGTCCATTGAAGTCTCGACCTTGTATTTATAAATAGCCGGGGTGAAAGGCATTCTTGGACGAGCGGCACCAGCCTGAGGAGCATTTCCACGAGGCTGAGGTGTCTGGATGTTGGTATTAGGTCCGGCCTGCGGGAGCTGCTGAGGTCTCTGTGCGTTTGCATTTGGACCGGCCTGCGGGAGCTGTCCTGCAGGTGCAGCTGCACGGGCTCTGTTCTGTGAAGGGTTGAAGAGGATGCGGATACCGTCGATGGTGAAAGTCTGGATACGGTCACGGTCAACTGCAGGTGAAAGATTCATCGTAAGAGTTGGCTGTTTGTCTGACGGATCCGGTTCCCACCAAGTGGCGGTAGAGTTGTCAAGGGCTGCATCTGCACCGTGACCGGGAGTTTCAGTAGAAGCTGCCTTCATACGGGTTGTGCCGCCGCCACTGCCATTATTGATCTTGCCTACTGATACTATGATAGAGCCTGAATCTCCCTTGGTAGGATCCTTGACAGCATTAGGAGCCCACTGAGGAGTGTCAGTAACGTTGCAGGTGAGGTTGCCCATTCTGTCAACTATGACGCGGTCCATACCGATACGGCGTCCGCCGCTGCGGAGAACTATGGTATAGAACTGCCAGATGTTTCCATCAGGACCGGTAACCATTGATCCGTGTGCAGGACCGGTAACTACTCCGTCAGTGCGGCGGAGGAGAGGGTTGTTGCTGGCATATACATAAGGGCCCTGAACACTCGAGGCCTTGTAGTAGCCTTCTGCATAGGTACGCCACTGTGTACCGGAAGCTGAATACTGCAGGTAATATGTTCCGTTGTGCTTGTATACCCACGGTCCCTCGATCCAGGCGACGTCAGTGTACTCGTTCT